>NZ_JBWKEE010000019.1:0-175492 GCF_056435605.1 Streptomyces sp. NPDC043896 | reverse complement strand
TCCTTCGCTTCGCTTCGGACTGTTCGGATTCCGCTTCGCTGCATCCGAACTGGGTCCGCTTCGCGGACCCTGGAGCCCCGTGCTGCGCGTGGGAGGTGACCTCGTTTCACGAGGTCCGGGCCTTCGGCCCGTTGGGGTGTCTGCTTCGCGGGCCAGGCCAGCAGCGGTCGGGGCGGGTCACTCACCGGCGTCTTTGGAACTGTCCATGGGGGTCCACGGTTCGGGCGGGTAGGCATCCCGCGGCCGGAGATCCGTGGATGCCACGAGTTCGGCCATCCTGGAGAGCCGGTACCAGTACTCCGGGCTGTCACCATCACCGAGCTCGGCAAGGAGCTCGCCGAGCTGGGATCCACGCCAGTGCAGGACCCGGTAACGCCACTCGTCCAGAGTGCCGGCATTGCTCAGCCAGGTATACACACACCCCGCGATGTCCGCGTCAACCATGACAAGGTCGAAACCTGCCCGTTCCGCACCCGCCAGGCCAGGTGGGAAGGGGGCAGGCCTGTGTTCGTCCCACAGCGAGCTCACAGCGGCTATGAGATCGGATTCGTGATTCATCACCTCGATCATGACCGAACCCGCTGAAAAAGCACCCGTCATTTATCCGACCTCCTCTCCCCGAGACCTACGACTCCGCTTCCAGGCTGGCCTGCCAAGGGCGGCACAAGGCATCGCACGTTCCCAGACGGTTGGGTCTGGCTAAACACCATCGCGTGCAGAACTGCCGGCTGCGCCAGCCCTGGACTTCAGCAGACAGCAGAAGCCCCGGATAACCTGCCTGCTTCATTCTGATAGACGGCTAAAAACTGAATCCAGGCACCACATCCAGGCCCGAGTGCTGCTCGCGGCTCTGACGCTTCGAGCGATGTCGGCAAGGAACGCGCACCGGGTGGCATGACAGTTACTCAGAGTGCTACCCCGTAGTGGGCAGTTCCACCATAGGACATGCCCAGTGCCACGGTGAGCTGTTTGACGTCGAGCTCGTCAGCAAGAGTGAGCAGCCGTGTGGAGCGCAGGACTCGCGGGAGGAAGCCGAACGGGGCGAGGCTGTCACGGACGTGGGCCGCGCCGGCCGGGCCGGTGGTGACTCTGGTGAGCCGGGTGACCAGCACGTGCGGATTCTCCGTGTGCAGGCGGCTTCGGTGTGCGAGACAGCCTTTCAGAGCCCGCCACGTGGCGCTGTCGAGGGCAAGGTCGACGCTGCGCACGGGGAAACGGACCGTCCGGGAGGCAGTAACGAGGGAAGCGAGGGAGTACAGGCCACCACTCGTCGGCGCCAAGTACACCAGTTCACACTGGAGTCGTGACCATGCCGAGCACCCTCTTCCACTACACCAGCACCACGTCCTGGGAGGAGATCCACGCGTCCGGCTACATCGACACCACCTCCCAGGCAGCACGCCACCTGGACGGCCAATCCCGACATGTGTGGCTAACCGACGGTCCCGGGCACGACAGCGGGCTGCGGGACACCGACCGGACCGTCGTCCGGATATCCGTCGCCCCCGCCCCCTCCATCCTGTACTGGCCGCTGTGGCGCGAGCTATGCGACAACCGGAACGCGGTGGAGCAGGCCGGAGGCGACCCAGCAGCCTGGTACCTCTCCGATCAGCCCATCACAGCCGAGCACTGGGGCGCGGTGATCCGGATGGACACACGCGAAACACTCCTCAACCCGGACGCCGCCGAACACCCGGTCTCATCCTGGGCAACGATGCCCATACCCTCCCGGATCGACGCAGCGACCCGCCGCCTCGACCAGCTCAGGCCGTCCGACCCATTCCGCGCCTACCGAATCGACCAGCAGATCGCCACCCTGAAAGCCATCGCAGACCGGAACGAAACACAACAACGGCAACGAGCAGCATGGCGGACCGTCAAAGCCGAGCTCGTGTCCTTCCCTGAGTCCCCGCCGCGGTAGCAACCCCAACGAACCACAACCGGCCGCCTGAACGCCCGGCCCGCCGACCCGGCCCCCCTCGCACGCCTACACGCACGACAACAAAACTTCACTGGCAAACGACAACAACCTTTGGCTCTATCGAGCAGTAGTGACGTCGCTTGTCGATGGGTTTGGGAGGCGCCCTGTTCCACGGATGGGTGATGTCGATGAGTTCGGGAGGCACCGAGGTTCTTGCCAGGGCAGCATCGGGATGCTCTTGGTGAAAGGTGCTGGTCATGCCGCGGATGTCGAAGGTCGAGCTGTACGCGGCGATCCGGCGTGACCACCGTGGCGGCATGTCGATGCGGGAGCTTGAGCGCAAGCACGGTGTGACGTGGCGGACGGTGCGGAAGGCGTTGGACTCGTCCTGGCCGGAGCCGCGCAAGAAGCTGCCGCCGCGGGCGACCGGAGTGGACCGCTACAAGCCGGTGATCGACGAGATCCTGCGGGCGGACCTGGACGCGCCGCGCAAGCAGCGCCACACGGTCACCCGGATCTTCCACCGGCTGGTCGAGGAACACGGCGCCGACGTCTCCTACGGGATGGTCCGCTACTACGTCGCGGCCCGGAAGCCCGAGATCTTGGTCGAGTCGGGCAAGGCCCCGCTGGAGGCGTTCGTCCCTCAGACCCACCAGCCCGGTCACGAGGCGGAGGTCGACTTCGGCGACGTGACGATCCGTCGAGGCGTGGGTCGGGGTGAAGCCGATGAGGGGTTCCTGGTCGACTTCCTCGGCGTGCTCGGCCTCGAAGATGGCCTCACCACCGATGCCAGGGCCCATGAGGGAGACCATGACGGGCCGACGTCCGTCGATGCCGCCGGTGTCGGCGATGCCAAGGCTGTCGGCGTGAATGTTCAGGTCGTACTCGCCGACCCGCTTCTCTTCAAAGTGCGATGAGGAACGGACAAGTAGTTCCCGGAGCCGCCGGATGGATTCGGGTGGGACGGGCTCCGCCAACTCAATCACCAACACCGGTCCGCTCATGACGAGAGCCTAGCCAGCCTGGGGCCCATCCCCAACCGGTTACGCAGCGTGCTCCCTCCACACAAGCTGAGCCAGAGCCGCTGGAGATGCACGAAGCCATCCGCGCCACCTCCGCCAGCAGCCCCCGATCCCGGCCCGGCACCGCCAGGGCCAGACCGGCAAGCGGGGAGCGGGCGCCCGCCGGGGCGGTATGCCTGCTCGGCGGGGGCCGGTGGTCGGTGGCCCAGTTTTCCTGTTGCGTCCGTGGGCTGCGCCGATTGGGGGAGGCGAACGGGTGAACCGTTCTGTCGTGCGTATTCGATCAGTGACCCCGGGCGTTTGCCGTGCGGGGCAATCCGCCTCGGCCGTCCTCCGCCCGACAGGAGAAGCACCGATGAGACTGCACGACTTGCGAAGCCGTATGACGAGCCTCGCCACGGTGATGGCACTGGGTTCCGTGCTGCTGGCCGTCGGCGCGACGCCGGCCTACGCGGCACCCGTCTTCGAAATCACGAAGACCCACGACGGGAATTTCGCGCTGGGGGCCCAGAACGCTGGGCAGTACAGGATTACCGTCACAAACAACGGACCGGATGCCAACACCTCGGTGTTCCATGTCACCGACGTCCTCCCCACAGGGCTCACCGCGAGGGCCATCGGCGCCAACTTCCCCATCACCAGCTGTGATTTTCTGCCGGACCACGCCGGGATCCAGTGCGAGGGCGGACAGCTCCAGCCCGGTGAGAGCACAACGATCTTCCTGACGGTCGACGCGGCCGCCGACGCTCCGTGCACCGTTACGAACACAGCCACCGTGACCGGGGGCAACAGCGTCTCCGACTCGGCCAGTGACCCCACCAACCTCATCGGTGGGGACTGCACCGGCAACGGCGGGAACGGAGGGGACGGCAGCGACGGGGGCCCCATCCTGCCCGTCAGCCTCAACGGGGTGGTGACGCTGTTCAACAACATCACCACCAACAACAACATCAAGAGCCCGAACGCCATCAACAGGAGTGGTCAGGACCTTCAGGTAACCGCTCCCTGAGGGATGTCCCGCAAATGATCTCGGGCGTGTGGGCTGACCTGCCCGTTTCTTGGTCAGCCGGCGAGGGCGAGGTTGTGGAGGCGTGCGATGCCGAGCATGGCGTGGTGGACGCCGTCGCTCTTGAGGCGGCAGTCCCGCAGGATCTTCCAGCCCTTCATCCGCGCGAAGACGTGCTCGACGCGGGCGCGAACCTTGCGGTGGGAGGCGTTGTGCTCCTCCTTCCAGGCAGAGAGTTCGGCCTGGCCGCGCTCGCGGCGGTGCGGGATGATCAAGCCGGTACCGCGGTAGCCGCCGTCCGCGATCACCGTGGTGTTGCCGACGGCGGCCTTCACACCGGAGATCTTCCATGCCTTGCAGTCGTTGCGGTTGCCCGCCACCGGCCGGCCGACCGCGACGACCAGGCGAGTACCTGCGTCGATGACGACCTGGTGATTCGTCGAGTAGCGATAGTTCTTCGAGCGTTCGGCCCCAGCGTGGTCGCGGGTGGGGACCAGGGTGCCGTCCACGATCAGCACGGCGTCCTAGCGGAACCGTCTGCGGGGCTGGAGCGCGAGCGCCGGGCCGAGGTGGTCGACGATACGGTCGGCCTCAGACTTCGACACCCCGAACAACGGCCCGAGCTGCCGCAAAGTCAGGTTCGTGCGCGAGTACGCGGCAACCAACAGGACTCGGTCCTCCAGCGGCAGGCTCCACGGCCGGCCTTTGCGCACCGGGTCCGCACCCTCCCGCCGCAGCGCGGTGATCCGCTTGCCGAACTGCCGCGGGCTCAGCCCTGTGAACGGGGCTATCCAGGACGGCTCCGAAGCCGTGATCACGCGAGACACCACAAGATCATCTCAGCTGTGACCAGCAGTTACGGGACAGCTCTTACCTGGGCGGCTCGGTCGGCGCCGGCGCCCACTACCGGCGCCGATGGACCGGCAGTGACTGGCACATGCAGGCCCGGGTAACCTTCGTCGAATCCATCGCCTTCCCCGTGACCCCAGGCACGGAAGTGACGAGCGGTTGATCCGCGTTTGCTACCAGTGCAGCGCGACACTGCCGTCGGAGTTTATCTCCTCGTGGTGACGCTGCCAGGAAGGTCTCTCTGCTTCGGCAATCGCGCGGAGCCAGTCGGTGAAGGAAGCGTTGCTACGGACGGCAGACGTCGGCGTGCTGCCCTTCGGAGTATGACCAGACCATCAGACCTGCCCGAACAGCGACACGACATCACGAGTTCAACCTCAATAGGTGCCCTCGTAGGATTCGATGTCGGGAAGGGCTGCCCCACAGGGCAATGCGGGACAGCCCTTAGCCAGCATCACTCGGACGAGAGATGTTGCTGATACAGCTCCTTCGTTCGCGGGATCAACGGTCCCAGTCGCTGCACCAGCTCTTCGGAGCTCAGGTGGCCCTTGTCGCTCAGTTCATCCCAGCTCGCCACCAGCCTAGCCGGGGACAAACCGATATCAAACGCTCGCCTGAGCATCCGGATCATGACGAACGCGCTCGCTTCAGGATCCACACCCCTTCCCTCTAGATCGCTTTTCAGCCACCTGAGAACCGAAAGAGTGGAATCACCGGCGACCACCCGCCGGCGCAGATCTTGAACGATCTCCCGCGTTACTGAATCACTATCCACGCGTAAACCTCACAAAGACTTCAGTGTAGTAGCCTGGTTCGCCAACGAGAATCTCAATGTCGACGTTCGTGAAACCGCGACGAGCTGCCATCTTTCCGGTGAAAGTGGAGAATGCCGCCTCCTCTTGTGTTGCCCTAGCGCGAAGCGCCTTATTGAAGCTGGCCAGATTATCCGCCAAATCACCGGCGTTCCAGACTCCATTGATCTGCTGGATGTTCCTAATGCCTCCAACCGCTTGCACGGCATCCTCGAACATCGTCGACCCGCGAACCTCCTGATTTTTAGGGGCGCGAATGATGAACTCAGCGTCGCCCCACTTGTTCAAGGTAACCTCGTAGCCAACCTCCTGGGGAGACTTTCCTCCATAGCCACGCTCCGCCGACACTCCCTCACATTGGCCAGAGCCGCTGCTGTTGTGCACGAGTACGGAAGCATCGCCGTCTACAACATAATAGGTGTGCGCGTTACTGACGGTGAGGTTGCGAACTACTGATACCGCTGTGGCCCGCTGGAGAACTACTGCGATTTGCAAGCGCGTACCTCCGCTCGCGCGGAGCCACTCGCCTGGCTTCAGGTCCTTCGCATCGACCCATTTGTTGAGGTCAGCGATCCAGAACGGGTGACCTTCAGTGGCAACAATCTCGGCCGTTTCTGAACCTGCGTCGCCGTCGACGTCGATAACGACGGTCACCAGGTTCTTGAGGCCCTCACCCTTGATCTCAGCCGTGACCGTTTCGGATCGGGTATCGCCCGTCTTCTCGTCTGTCGCCAGGACCCGGTCACCGACCTTGACGTCTTCGATCGCCTTCGTGGAGCCATCCGCCATCAGCACCTTTGTGCCGGGCACGAAGCTGTTGGTGGGGCAGGCGTCGGGCACCTTGCCCGAGCCGCCTGAGCCGCTGCTGCCGCCGTTGCTGCGGGAAGAGCCGCCTGATGAGCCTCCGGTCTTGTTCATGTTGACGGACTTGCCGCCGCTGCCGCCTCCGCCCTTGCCGGCGCTTGCCGCCGAGGAGGCCTTCGGGTTGGACTTGGCCTGGGCCTGCTTGTGGTTCGAGCTGCCTGTCTTCTTTGAGGTGTTGACCGCCTTGTTGCTTGTTGTGTTGATCTTGTCTGCGGCCTTCTTCTTTGCCGCTTGTGCTGCCTTCTTGGCTGCCTCGATGGCCTTCTGCTTGGCCTCCAGGGCCGCCTTCTCGGCCGCGCGGGCCGCTGCCAGGACTAGCTCGGCTGCCTTCTTCGCCGTTCGCCAGGCCTGGATTGCCGAGATCGTGCGCTCGACGGCCTTCAGGACCGAGGGGATCTTGCCGAGCTTGGTCCACGGGATGGCGCCGATGATCATGCTTCCGCAGGACCACATGTCGCCGCCGAAGCAGGCCATGGCGTCGTTGATGCCGATGAAGTCCTTCAGGCCCGACCAGGCGGCCTCCAGGATTACCGAGGTCAGGGACTTGCCCTGGGCTGCCTCCGCCTGGGCGACCTGTGCGAGGGAGAGGCCCGCGCCGGCCAGGGCCGCCGCGCGTTCCGATGCCGTCAGGGACACCGACAGGCCCGAGGGGTCGGACAGGGTGACCGGGTTGTTGTGCGCGTAGCCGTAGCCGTTGAGGGCCAGCGGGTCGGTGATGTCGAGCACGGGGTCGGCGGAGAGGAAGCGGCCGACGACCGGGTCGTACATGCGGGCGCCCAGGATCTGGTACCCGGATGCGCTGTCCTTCGGGGAGCCGAGGAAGCCCTTGTCCGCCTGGATGTTGGGGCCGCCCGTGGTGACGCCGCCGCGCTCGTTGCCGAACGGGTCCTGCTTGCGCACCTGGACCTGCATGCCGCCGTTGAGGGTGACCTCCGCGTACGGGCTGCCCTGGTGGTCGCCCGCGAGGGCGGCCAGGGTCTCCGGGCCGTTGCCGTGGCTGTAGCGGGTGATCACACCACCGGGCACCGGGTAGGTGCGCTGGGTGTTGACCAGGGTGCCGCCCTTCTGGACGGTCACCTGGGTCTCGCCCAGGTAGAGCGTCGCCTGCTTGCCCTGGATGGTCAGGAGGCGGCCGTTCGGGCCGTAGATGTGACGGGTGTCGTTCTGCGGCTCCCACAGCTGCGCCGCGGAGCTGCCGGAGCAGGCGGTCAGGGCCAGGGGGGTGGAGTCGTCCGTGGCACCGCCCTTCGCGGCGACGCAGAGGCCCGAGGCGACGTGGGTGAACTGGCCTGCCGCGTTGCGCTTGAGCTGCTGGGCCGCCGAACCGTCGCACGGGCGGATCTGGAACTCGGAGCCCGCGCTGTTGCCGGTGGGCTGGACGCACCAGGTGTCGTAGATGGACAGGGTGCCGAGGTTGGCGTCCGGCTGGCTCGGTGACTGGGTGAAGGCCCAGCGCTGGGCGCCTGTGCCGTTGCAGGTGTAGAGCTGGACGGGCTGGTTGGCCGTCGCGTTGCTGTGCCTCAGGTCGACGCACTTCTGTGCCGGTCCGACGTATGAGGTCTTGCCCGCGCCGCCCGAGCCGGTGACGCGCTCGATCTGGCCGTCGTAGGTCCAGGTCAGCTGCTGCTTGTCACCGTTCTGGGTGGAGGTGACGGACTTCGTCTCACCCGTCAGCTCGTACAGGCGCTCCGCCTCGGCCGTGACCTGCGCCCCGGCCGGGGTCGTGTACGACTTGGTGACCTTGGACAGGGTGTGCGGCTGACTCTTGTCCGTGCTCTTGCCGTACGTGTACGTGGTGGTGGTGTCCTTGGCGGTGTCGCCCGCCAGGTTCCGCTCCACCAGCTTCTTGCGGTTGCCGAGCAGGTCGTACTCGTACTCCTGCCAGTAACCGGACTTGTCCTTGCCCGCGACCGCGTTGACCTTGCCGTCGGCGCCCTTGGGGCCGGCGGTGCAGGACTCCTGGTCACCCGAGGTCCAGGCCGTCTTCAGCTGTCCCAGCGGGTCGTAGTTGAAGCACTGGCGCTCCTCGATCCCGGTGGAGCGCTCGCGGATCGAGGAGACGTTGCCCGCGTCGTCGTAGGAGTAGGAACGGTGCGAGACCAGGTTGCCCTGGACGACCGCGCCGTCTCCGGTCTGCTCGCGGTAGACCTGCTGGTCGGTGAGGGCGCCGCTGGCCTCGTCGTACGAGGTCTGCGACCACACCCGGTAGGGCTGGGCGCCCAGTGTGGAGCGGAGCACCTGGCCGTGCGGGGAGTAGACCGTCTCCGCGCCGTACCAGTCCTTGCCGGATATGGAGAGGGGCAGGCCCTCGTCGTTGTAGCGGACGACCATCCGCTCGGAGGCCATCTTGCCGACGGCCGGGATGGTTGCCTCGTCCAGCAGACCGGTGTCCGTGTACGTGTACCCGTGGGTGTACGTGGACTGCAGGCCCCAGGTGTCGGCGAGGGACTGCGGCAGGGTGAGGGTGGTGGAGGTGGGCTTGTAGTCGTCCGTGTAGCCGTTGACCTTCTGCGTGTACGGAAGGCCGTCGGTGTAGCGGGTGGCCGTGGCCGGGAGGCCCTTGGCGCCGGCGACGCTGTCGTAGGTGTAGTCCGCCAGCACGGTGCCGGAGGAGCCGCCCAGGCGGAGCTGCTTGGGGCGGGACAGGTCGTCGTAGTCGGTCCAGGTGGTGACGCCGCGCGCGTTGGTGACGGTCACCGGGCGGTCGTAGCGGTCGTACGTGGTCCGGCTGGTGCCGGTGTCCGGGTCGGTGGCCGTGTCCTGCCGGCCGCGCTGGTCGAAGGTCCACGTCCACGGGTGGGCCGGGTCCTCCGAGTGGCTGGCCTTCACCATGTGGCCGCGCGTGTCGTACTCGTACCGCATGGACGTGTACGAGGTCCGGCCGGCGTCCGTGAAGGTGTCGACCCGGGTCGAGCGGCCGAGCGCGTCGGTGAAAACGCGGTACGAGGACGAACCCGGCGGGTTGATGACGGTGGAGTGGTCGGCCCCGTACTCGTAGCGGGTGGCGCGGCCGGGCGTCTCGACGCCCTTCAGGACCGGCATCTCCTGCACCACGCGGCCGAGGCCGTCGTAGGTGTACCGGGTGACGTTCGGGAGCGTGGTGTCGGCGAGCGGGGTGAAGAGCTCCCCGCTCGGCTTGCCGGCCGTGTAGTAGGCGTTGTTGGTCTGCCAGACCTCACCCGAGCTGTTGTACAGGGTGTCGGTGATCAGTCTGCCGCCGTTGGTGCCGGGCTCCTGGCTCTGGCGCTCCCGGCCGAGGCCGTCGTAGAGCGTGACGGAGGTCTCGAGCCGGTTCTCGTGGCCGCGTGCGTAGGTGACCACGTACGGGGGCTTGCCCGCCGGGGTGACGTACTCGGCGCGGAAGTCCGGCACGGCCTTGGGTGCGGGGGCGCGGCCCGGCTTCCATGCCTCGACGAGGCGGCCCATGGGGTCGAAGGTGGACAGGCTCACCCGGCCGTTGGCGTCGGTGGTCCGGACGTTCTGGCCTCGGCCCGGTTCGACCTCCTCGACCTGGGTGTGGCCGAGGGTGTTGGTCTCGGTGACCTTGAAGGCCTGGCCGGTGGCGGGCTCGTAGGTGATCGTGCCGGACCGCTTGTCGGGGTCGGTCTTGCGTACGACGCGACCCACGGTGTCGAACTCGGTGGTGCCGGCGGTGTCGAAGCCGGTGCCGTCGCCCTTCAGCGACCAGGTCTCGGTCGCCAGACCGCGCCCACCTGCCGCCATTGCCCCGTAGGCCTGGCTGTCGTAGGCCGTCCTCGTACCCGCGCTGAGCGACTTCAGGTTGTTGAAGTCCGCCGCCGCGCAGGTCGTCGGGCTGGCCAGCGACTGCTTGGACAGGCCGATGATGTTCTTCTCGGGCAGGTGGAGGTACTCGAACCGGGTGCAGCTCTCGTCGCCCGTCTTGCCCGTGTCGCCGAGCAGTTCCACCTGTACCGGCAGGCCGTAGGTCGGCTCGTGGCTGGTGAGGGTCTCGACCGAGCGTTCGGTGCGCTTGTCGTCGCCGCTGCCGGAGGACTTGGTGTACGAGATCTGCCGCGGTTCCACGACCCGCCAGGCCCTCAGGTCGCTCAGGCCGTCTCCGCGGACCCGCTTGGCGAGCTCCGTGGCTTCCAGGACGTTGACCGTCCGGGTGAGCCACTGGCCGTCGGCGTTGTCGGGGCTGGTGTAGGTGAGTTCCTCCGCGACGCGTCCCGCGAAGGGTTCGCGGTCCTTGCCGATCTCGGCGCCGGTCACGTCCTTGACGGGGACGGTGTCGCCCAGGCCGCGGTAGTAGCGGGTGACGGCCTTGGTGCGCTTGCTGCCGATGCCGGGGTTCTCGACGCCGGTCAGGACCGTGGTCTGCTCGAAGCCCGCGAACTGCGAGTAGGTACGGGTCGCCTGCTTGGAGAACTCCTGCTCGGCCAGCTTCCAGGCCGGGTTCTTGTACTCGTACGCGGTCTCGTTGGCGTAGGCCCCGTCGACGTTGGGGAGTTCCTCGATCTTGGCGACCACGTACTTGTGGAACCAGTCGATGTCCTCCTTCTCCGGGTCCGGGTGCCAGTAGGACGGGTAGCACAGGCGCGCGTTCGTCTTCAGCGCCTCTTTGTCGTCCTTGCCGGGCAGGCCTGTGCCGGTCGCGCATTCGCCTTCCGGCTTGCGGTAGGTGACGACGGTCTCGCCGCCGTACTCGCTGATGACGCGGCCGATGCGCAGGCGTGCGAAGCCGGGGCGCGGGTCGTTCGCACCGCGCTGCACCCGGTTGGGCATCTCGTCGGCGTTGTGCTCGAACCGGACCGGGTTGAGGGTGACCTTGGCGTCGCTCGCGCCGTTACGGCCGAAGCCGGTGCGGGTGATGGACTCCAGCCACAGGGCCGTGTTCGGGCCGGTCTTCAGGACCGGGAAGTTCTGCTGGAGCTTGTACTCGTCGACTGCCTGACGGGCGGTGTTGCCCGGGATGCGCTGCGTCGAGGTCGTGACCTTGTCGAGGCGCTTGCGGCTGAAGAAGGCGGGACCGGAGTTCCAGCACTTCTTGGACGCCTCGCAGCGCAGGTCGGCCGGGGTGTCGTACCAGATGCGGTACTTGCCGGGGTCCTTGTCCGCGAAGTTGGCGTCGGAGCAGGTGAGGGTGCCCTCGTTGAAGCAGCGCTCGGCGACGGTGAAGTCGACGCGGGACGGTGCAGGGGCGCTGAAGATGCTGTCCTTGCGCTGGCCGTAGTCGATCCGGGTGAGGTAGCCGCCGCGGTGGTAGGCGACGGGCGCCTTGAAGTCGAAGTTCTTGGCGTAGTAGTTGGTTTCTCGGTCCCACCACAGGGACATGGCGTTGCCGTTGAGGTCCTCGACGTAGTCGAGGCCCCAGCGCCAGGCCTGGGTGCAGCCGGAGTTCTTCCAGTCGCCGGCCTTGTAGCAGGGCTCGCCGGGGTGGTTGCCGTAGACGGGGACCGTGAGCACCGAGTTGGTGGTGGGGTCGTCGTCCTTGGGGTCGGCGGTGCCCTTGTCGGACCAGCCGGGGAGCCGGTTGAGGCCGAAGTGGTAGCGGACGCCGTCCTTGGTGGTGACGACCCAGTACTCGCCGTCCTGGTCGCCGTTGTTGAGGTTGGTGTTCTTCAGTACCTCGACCTTGGAGCCGTCGCCGTTGGCGGTGGTCCAGGTCTGCTTGGCCTTGTCCCACACCAGCTCGGTGGTGGAGCCGCCCAGCGAGAGGGTGGCGTTGTCCGAGCCGTAGCACATGTCGCCGGTGCGGTGGGTGGCGTTGTTGGAGCCGGGCTTCTTGGAGTCCTCGCGGCAGTTGGCGTAGGTGCGTGTGATGGCGCCGGCGTTGTACTCCCAGCCATCGCCGATCCAGGAGGCCTGGTTGTTGGTGGCGGAGGTACGGCCGTCGGCGTTCTGCGAGGAGTAGCCGAAGGCGATCTTCGGGGTCAGCCCACCGGGCGCTTCGGGTACCTGGACCTTGTAGGAGTAGGTGAAGGCGCCGTTGGAGGAGCCGCCCGCCCAGGATCCAGAGGAGAGCAGAGGGGTGGCATTGAAGTCACCCGTCGCGGAGGAACCGGTGTCCAGCGCGCCGACGACCCGGCCGCCGCCCGCGGGGTCGGCCACGAGCGCGGCCGTCCGCCCCTCGGCCACAGAGTCGGTGGTATTCGGGGGCTCATCACCCTTGGCGCCCTCGGCGGCCTTTTCGGCCTTCTCCCGCTCAGCATCTGCGCCGGGGCCACCGGGCGCCGTCTGCTGCGGGGTGTCGCCGGGCTTCGGAGCATCCCCCTGCTTGGGGGCGTCCTGACCGGGGCCTTGCTGCTTGGGGGTGCCGGGCTTGGGGTCCTTCTTCTCCGGGGACGGAGTGATCCGCTTGCCGGGGTTGCTGTCGCCGAGGAGGGAGGACACCGAGACCGAGCCGGAGAGCACTCGGCGGGTCGGGGCGTTCTTCGCGGCGAGGGTGCGGGTCGGGGCGTCCTTGGCCTCGACCTTCTTCACCTCGCCGGCGAGCCGCTCGAACTTCGGGGCCCTGTCGCCGGACATGGTCTGCGTCCCGCCGTCGGCAGGGGCGCAGTCGCCGCTGTCGGGTGCGGTGAGCACGCACTCCGGGAGCAGCGCGAGGCCGAAGCGGTCCGCGGCCTGGGGGCCGTAGAGGTCGGAGAAGGCCGTGGTGTCGACCGTCATGGCGACGTCCGCCGCGGGGTCCGCGGTGGCGGGCGGGGTGACGCGCATGATGAGGCCGGAGACACCGGCCGTCTGCGACTGCTCGGGGGCCGCGAGGTCGACGCGCCACTGTCCGGCCAGGGCCGCCGGGTCGGCGCCCGCCGGTATGCCGAGGGCCACGGGGAGGTCGCCGACCGGGGCGGTCGCGCCGGGCTGGACGGTGGAGAGGTCCACGGTCCCGGTGCTCTGCTGCCAGGGCGTCACGGCCGTGGGTACGTATGGGGTGACGGGGACCTTGTCGGCGGTGGTGAGGTTCTTCTCGGCGTTCTTGTTCGCCTTGACCGGGTCCTGCTCGGGCAGGTCCGGGAGCTTCAGTTCACGGTTGAGGCTGTCGCCGGGTACGGCGTACGCCTGGGCGGTGAGCGTGGTCACCGTCAGCGCCGTGGATAACAGCATCACGACGCCGGTTCGGCGCAGGCGCCGGCGTCGTCGTATCGGTTCTGTCCCGGCCAGGCGTCCACGGCCCAGCCATGACAGGGAACTTGAGGCACGCATGCGCGGCGGCTCCCACCAAGGCTTCGAAGGTTGCAGGTACGGAAAGCAGTCCTGCGGCACGCCGCAGGGCACGGGCCACTTGCTCCCGCGCCTGCGAACTGTCGAATGCGTTCCTACTGCGAAGCAAGGATGCGGAGCGTGACGAACACGAGCAGTGTGTGGCTTACATCACGGTGAGTATGCGGATGTATCCGCTACATCTGGGTGTTCTCCGGCAATTGCCGCCCAACGTGGGGTTTACATGTGCCAACCACGCAGGGTTGCAGTTGAATCAGAACATTCATTGCTTGGTTCAGGCCAAGTCCTCGAAATCCCCAAGAATCCCCTCCGTGTTCGTAACGACACGATAAAAATCAAACTCTTGGACGAGGTGCCACGCTCGTGTGATCGTGTGCCCTTCTGCCCCACGGTCAGCCGTATGGGGCTCTTTGCGCTGTCCCCATCCGATTGGTCCCCACGGGAGTAGACCGCAGTGACCATGCCCCGCCTTCTCAGCCCCTTGGTGCGTACGCGCGCGCGGCTGACGTGCACCATCGGCCTCGTGGTGGCCGCCTTAACGGCAGCACTGCTGTCCTGGTGGCAACCCGACGGCCCGCCACCAACCGCGAACGCCGCGCCCGGTGACGCCAAGCCCGCCTCCACCGGCCCCCGCGACGCACAGAGCGCCGCCGCCGAGTCCCGACGCACCGGCAAGGACGTTCCCGTCGACACGGAAACCAACGCCACGTCCGTCACCTGGTCCCAGCCGGACGGCAAGTTACGCACCCAGATCTCAGCCGTGCCGCAGCGCGCCAAGAACGCCGACGGCCGCTGGGCACCCATCGACACCAAGCTCGGCAACGACACACAGAACAAGGACGGCAAGGGACTCAGTATCCGCCCGGCCAACGCCCCGCTGCCCGTCCGCTTCTCCGGCGGGAACCAGCCCGCCGCCCAGGACACCCGGACCTCCGTCCTCGCCGAGGTCGACCTCGCCGGCCACACCGTCGCCTACACCTGGCCCGGCCCGCTGCCCAAGCCGGTCCTCGACGGCCCGCGCGCCCTCTACCCGGAGGTCCTGCCCGACGTCGACCTGATGCTCGTCGCCCGCCAGGACGGCGGCTTCGCCCAGGTCCTGATCGTCAAGACGAAGGAAGCGGCCGGCCGCCCCGAACTCGCCACCGCCGAGTACGGACTGCGCTCCGCCACCGCCGTCTTCCGCCACGACGCCGAGGCCCAGCGGGTCGCGGTCATGGACCCGAAATCCGGCAAGGAAGTCGGATCCATGCCGACCCCCTTCGCCTGGGACTCCTCCGGCCGCGACCCGGAAGACCCCCAGGCGGTGACCCGCACCGCCGTCGACTCCACCGACGAGGTACTGCGCCTGTCCGGCCTGGCCGGCATGGAGCCGGGCTCCAAGCAGGCGCCGCTGCCGATCGCGGTCGAGGGCAACGGCACCTCCGAGGCCCGGCTTCGTCTGAACACCGAAGCGACCGGTCTCCTCAAGGACCCGGCAACCCGCTTCCCGGTCTTCATCGACCCGACCATGAACAGCGGCGAGCAGGCCTGGACCACGGCCTACAAGCCACACCCCAACAGCTCGTTCTTCAACGGCACGAACTTCAACAACGGAACCCCCGAAGCCCGCGTGGGCTACGAGAAGGAGACCGGAGGCACGGCCCGCCCGTTCTGGCGGATGGGCTTCGACGAGCGCCTCAAGGGCGCCGCACTCACCAGCGCGACCTTCCGCGTTCTCAACAACCACAGCTGGTCCTGTGACAAGCGCACCTACCGCCTGTACTGGACCGGCGCGATCTCTTCCGGCACGACTTGGAACAAGCAGCCCGACTGGCTGAACTTCCAGGACGAGCAGGTCTTCGCCCACGGGCGCGCCGCCTGCGCCGACGACTACGTCGGCTTCAACGTGAAGGACGCGGCTCAGAACGCCGCCAATGCCGGCGCGCCCGACGTCACCCTCGGCATGCGCGCCGTTTCCGAGAACGACACGTACACCTGGCGCACGTTCAGGGCCGACGCCGCCGAGCTCACCATCACGTACAACCGCGCCCCCAGCGAGCCGGTGGACGGCACCACCAATCCCGGTGGCGCCTGCGTTCCCGGCCCGGGCGCCGGCCAGCCCGTCGCCAAGGCCAACCTCGTCCTGTCCGCCAAGGCCACCGACGACGACGGCAACCTCAAGGCCGTCCGCTTCCGCTTCTGGAAGGACGGCGACCCCGTCCCGGCCGGCACCGTGGTCACCCCGCAGGCCGACGGCCGGGCCTCGACCACCATCCCCTCCGCCACCCTCACCGACAAGGTGACGTACTCCTGGGACGCCGTGGCAGAGGACTCGGAGGGCGCGGCCTCATCCTCCTTCCCGGCCGGTGACCAGCCGTGCCGGGTCACGGTGGACGCGAGCGGCCCGCCCGCGCCGGAGGTGACCAGCCAGGTGTTCAAGCCGGCCACCCCGGACGGCGCGACCTGGGCGACAGTGCGCTTCGGGCAGACCGGAGCGGTGACCTTCAAGGCGGCCGACGCCGTCAAGTTCAGCTACTCCTTCGCCGGCCTGAACATCAAGGAGGTGCCCGCCGTCAACGGCGCGGCCACCATCCCGGACCTCAAGCCCACCAACTCGGGCCCCGTCGCCCTCCTGGTCCACGCCTACGACGCGGCGGGCAACAAGAGCCAGCGCACCGACTACGTCTTCTACCTGCCGCCGCGCCAGGAAGCGGATGGCCCCGGGGATGTCGGCGGCGACGGCCGCCCGGACCTCCTGGCCATCGACGCGCAGGGGAACCTGCGCACCTTCTCCGGTGACGAGGGCGGGGAGATGTACGGGTCGCTCGCGGCCTCGTACACCACCGACGGACAGCTGAACCCGCCCGGCCACTGGTTCGACCCGGCCACCGGCAAGACAGCACTCATCACGCACCGGACGGACGTCTACCCCGGCGACGGCACCACGGACCTCTTCGCCCGCACCCCCGACGGCAGCTTCTGGATCTACCCCGGCGACGGCTACGGCAGCTTCAACGTCGACAAGCGCGTCCGGCTCAAACTCCCGGCCGGCGTACCGGACCCCGCCGAGTGGACGCAGATCATGGCGGTCGGCGACCTCACCGGCGACAAGCTGCCCGAGCTGTTCCTGCGCAGCGGCAAGGCGTTCTGGGCCCTGGAGGGGTACACCGGCGGCGCGTTCCAGAAGGCGACGCTCATGAACGACGGCTACTGGGGCGCGGACCGCGTGCTGCTGACGGTCGGGGACATCGACCTCGACGGCAAGGCCGACCTGGTGTGGCGCAGCCCTGAGAGCGGCAACCTCTGGCTGCGGTACGGCAAGCCGGGTACGGCCGCGGGCAGCACCGACCTGCTGTCGCTCGCGACGGCCGGTGCCTCCCGTGACAAGACGGACGTGATCTACGGGGCGGGCTGGACCCCGGCCAACATCCCGCTCGCCATCAGTACCCCGGACGTCAACGGCGACCGGATACCGGACCTGTGGGCCAAGGGAGCCAACGGCTTCATCTGGGTCTACCACCCGACGGCGAAGGACTCGGGCGGTGCGGTACAGGCCGTGCTGGGTACCGAGTGGTCGGGGATCAAGGCCTTCGGCTGACCCTCGGGTACCACCTCCCCCGCATCCCCAACCCACCGGGTTCCGGCTGGGAGGATCCCTCGCGGCGCCTCCCGGCCGGGTTCCTCCACCACATTCAAGGACTGAAGTGATCTCCAATCTGATGCGGCGTGCCAAGGGCGCGCTCGCAGTGGCCGTAGCCACCGGTGCCCTGGTCACGGCCACGGCTCCCGCCCAGGCCGCACCCGTGCCGGCCCACACCGCGGCCGGCGCGATCATGATCGACGGCACCAACGGGGCAACCCTCATGGCCAAGGACGCCGACACCAAGCGGCCCATGGCGAGCACTACGAAGATCATGACCGCCGTGGTGGTCGCCTCCCTTCCGGACCTCAACCTCGACCGGAAAGTCACCGTCAAGCAGGAGTACCTGGATTACACCTACCTGCAGGGCGCGAGCTCGGCCCAGCTGAAGGCCGGGGCGACCCCTACGGTCCGTCAGCTGCTGTACGGGATGATGCTGCCTTCGGGCTCCGACGCCTCGTACGCCCTCGTGGACACGTTCGGCACCGGCACCAGCATGACGGCCCGCACGGCCGACTTCATCGCGAAGATGAACGCCAAGGCCAAGGAGCTGGGCCTGACCAACACCCTCTACGACTCCTTCGACGGCATCTCGCCGACCGGCAACAACCTCACCAGCCCGCGCGACCTCGCGAAGCTCACCCAGCACGCGATGACCATTCCCCTGTTCCAGACCCTGGTGAAGACCACCACCTACAGCACCGGCGGCACGGCCACCGTCGGCAGCTGGAGCAACACCAACCTCCTGATCCAGCCGCGTACCAACAGCGGCTACGCGTACCCGGGCGCGATCGGCATCAAGACCGGCCGAACCACCCCTGCCGGCAAATGCCTCGTCTTCTCCGTCACCCGCAACGGCAAGACCATCATCGGCGTCCTGCTCAACGACGAAGAGCGCTACATGGACTCCATGGCCCTCTCCGACTGGGCCCTCGGCCCGGCCGCCGGCTCCAAGACCGCCCTCCAGCGCAGCAACACCGACCCGATCCCCGACGTCCTCGACTGACAGCAGGGACGCCCCTGATGTCGACTCCCTCCTGGCCGAGGTTCGTTCCGCCGGCCCGGCCGGGGGGTGTCAGTGCGGTGTGAAACCCTCCGGTGCAGGTGTCCCGGGGTGGACGAGCCGCTTACCGGACAGCGTGTGAGCCGACCGCTCTGCCGCGCTGCGTCCGCGTTTCCCTACAACGAAGAGATCCCATCTTGAGCTTCGGCGACCCGAACAACCCGTACGACCAGCAGCCCCCGCAGGGCCAGCCCGAATACCCGCAGCAGGCCCCGCAGGGCGTGCCGCCGCAGTACGGCTACCCGCAGCAGGCCGCCCCGCCGTACGGTTACCCCCAGCAGCCGGCTCCGTACGGCGTCCACCCCGCTCGCGGTATGACGGGCGGGATGCCCGCGCTGGCCCACTGGGGGCTGCGCGTCGGGGCTGACCTCCTCGACACGCTGATCGTCCTTGGCCCGATGTACGGCCTGGGCTTCGTCGACCTCGCCACCGCCGCCGACCCGGACAAGGCCGAACCCGGCGTCTTCTTCGTGGCCGGTCTCGTGTACGCGGTCGTCATGGGCTTCTTCCAGCTCTTCAAGGAGGGTTCCACCGGCCAGTCGATCGGCAAGAAGGCGCTCGGCATCAGTCTGCGCCGCGAGGCCGACGGCACCACCTGCGGATTCGGGCTGGCCTTGGTCCGCAAGCTGGCCCACATCCTCGACAGCCTCCCCTGCCACATCGGCTGGCTCTGGCCGATCTGGGACCCCAAGAAGCAGACCTTCGCCGACAAGGTGTGCAGCACCGTTGTCATCCGTGTCGGCAAGGGCTGAGGCATCTCCTCACCACCGCGCGGAGGCGGCCACGAGGGGGGCCGGTCCGAGTCGCAGTCCTCGTTGCGATCCGGATGGGGCGCACCGCCGGGTGAGCAGTGCCGTCTCCTCAGTTCTACGTACCGAATATCCAGGGGGAAGGCCGAACGGACAGGTTCCGGACGGCACATGTATGCGCAAATCGAACAGCACACGCAGCGGGGGGCGCAGTTCCGCCCGCATGGCCCGAGCCCGTTCCAAGCGCCGCAGGCGGCTCCGCAGCACTGTCCTGGGGCTGGTCTGCGCGGCCGGCGGGGCCGGGGTCACGGTGGCCCTGCTCGGGGCGGAACCACCGGCGGACGAGTCCGGGGCCCAGGCGGCCCTGCGCCCCGGGCCCTCCACCCCTGCCCCGGCGCCGCCCTCCGCGTCACCTTCAGTGAAGCCCACGCCCGAACCGAGCCGGACCTCGCAGAGCGACGTGCCCCTGTCCGGGCCGGGCACCTTCACCGCCGCCAAGGTCTCGGCCGGCAAGCACGGCAACGGGCCCGCGCGGCGCTACCGAGTGGAGGTCGAGGACGGCTCCGGCCTGGACGCCAACCAGGCCGCGCGAGAGGTGGACGCGATCCTCGCGGACCGGCGGGGGTGGATCCGGGACGAGCGGTACGGCTTCCAGCTGATCGCGGAGGGCATGGTGGACTTCACCGTACGCATCGCCACCCCGCAGACCACGAACCGGCTGTGCGAGGTCACCACTCCCGAACTCGTCGGAGAAACCAACTGCAGCACCAACCACACGGTTGTGGTCAACCTCAAGCGGTGGAAGCAGGGTTCGCCGCAGTTCGACGGACCGGTCTCGGAGTACCGGGCGCTGATCATCAACCACGAGGTCGGCCACGAGATGGGGCGCGGACACGAAACGTGCCCGGCTGCGGGCAAGCCGGCCCCCGCGATGATGCAGCAGCTCAAGGGACTGGCGGGTTGCAAGGCCAATGCCTGGCCCTACGACCGCAACGGCACCTACCTGTCAGGCCCAGCGGTACCATAAGGAGCGTTTTCGTCGCCGCAGGCCGACCGCCGGAACGGCGGCGGCAGGCTGGGCCAGGAGCGCGGCGACCGCCCAGTTGACACCACCACGCTGGCGGTGCGCGGCGGTCAGAAACCCAACAACGTCAACCCCTTGCCAGTCAAGGTGGACCATCTTGGCGGTCATGTCCGGCCAGGCCTGGTACTCGAGTCGCCGCGCGCACCACGCCCCCGGGCATCGTCTTCTTGAGCAGCTTCGCCCGCCGGTCGGTGCCCACCGAGCTGATGCGAGCCCGGTTGGCCTCCACCGCCTGATACACGGTCTTGGCCGCCCGCCGGAGCTGGCGCAGAAGGGTGCTCAGGTCAGCCCGGCCCTCTGCAGCAGAGCCATCTGCCCCGCCATCGCCCGCCAGTCCGCCCCCGGCACCGGGCCGACCGGCACCCGGTAGCCTCATTCAGGCGGCCCTCGCCCTGCATCGGGCCAGCTCAGGATGAGGATGGAAAAGGGCTCAATGACCCACCTGCCACAGCCGTCCTCCGCTGATGTTGCCGTCAAAGACCAGGATGCCCATTTCTCCGCCAATCGGGAAAGGGGCATCCTGTCTCACGCTGCGACAGCACCTACGGGCGATCTAGCTTTCGCCCAGGAACTGCAAAACTCCTACAGGTCCGCCTGAATCGATAATCCCCTTGAAGGAATCCAGCATCGCAGCCACCCCCCCCTCCGGAATGATCACGAGATCGGGACACTGAAAATATGCCCCGCCGGAGCATTCCCCAGTCTCCCTCCATCGATCCATCACTTGCTCGATCGCGCGCAGCGTCATGAACGTGACGCTCCACCGCGTCCCGTCCGGGAGGGTGAGTTCCGCATCAACGTTCTCAACGGTTTCCTTGTCGTCCTCCGCGCCCAACATGAAGAGCGCGCTGAACTGCTGGCTCTCTACGCGGTAGAGAGGGTCACTGGCCATAGAGCTGATTCAGCCTCGCAATCACCTTGGACTCGTTCGCCTTATCGGACTTCCCAACGATCTGAATCCCTCCGTCAACGTTTCGGAAGAACAGGCGACCGCCGTTCCTTCCTCGTGCGTACAGGACATCCGTTCCGACCAAGGCCTTGCTCCCGAGGCCCGGATTCATATTTCCGCGTGACAGCTGCTGGAACAGGCTGTCCAGGTCAGCCTGAACCTTCTGATTCTTCCCCGCCTGCTGCGCGGCCTTCGCTAGCGCCGAATCCTCGCTAATGACAGAAGACATTGTGACGGGGCAGTTGGAATTATGTACCAGGACCGGCGTAATACCAGCCAGTACATAGTACGTGTGGAGGGAGTTGACCGTGAGGTTGTATGCGCCCTGAAGTTCCTTCCACTGGGCGACGTTGTCAATCTCGACGGTGGTGCCGTCCGGGGTGCGGAGGGTGTCGCCGGAGTTGAGATCGGCCGCGTCCGTCCACCGCTTGCGTTTCTCCGACCAGAACGGGTGGTGGTCGGTGGCGGTCAGGGAACCGTGGCCGGACTTCGCGCGGACGGTGATGATGGTGAAGTCGCGGTCGTCGGGCGTGTAGATCGTGGCGTCGACCGGGCGTGGGCCGGTGGTGCCCGCCTCCGGGTCGGTGGCCAGGACCGCGTCGCCGACCTTGATCTGTTCGATGGGCCGGGTCGACCCGTCGCCCATCAGTACCGGCGTGCCGGCCGGGAAGCTGTTGAAGCAGTCGGGGAACTTTTTGCCCTTGCGGGCTTTGATGATGTCTTCGGGGAGGAGTTTGCCGCCGTGCTTGAGCCACTTGAGCACGACGGTTGCGCTCAGGGCGCGGTCGAGGGGGCTGAGGTGTTCGCCGGTGGCCAGGTCCTTGCCGGTGAGGGCGTCGAGGATTCCCTTGCCGTTGCTGATGCCGGGCAGCAGGTCGAGGACCAGGCCCATCTTCCGTGCCCGCGCGTCCTCGGAGGCGATCTGCTCGGGCGTCATGCTGGTCGCGCCGACGCTCTCGCCGACGTGGGAGAAGTCGAACTTGAAGTCGGGTACGAGGGCGTTGTCCGCGGCCTTGTTGAAGTCGGCCACGGCGGTGTTCACCTGCCCCAGGCCCTCGTTCATTTGACTGACGCCCTGGTTGAGCTGGTCCATGCCCCGGTTGGCCTGGTCCAGGGCCGCGTTGATCCCGTCGATGCTCTCGTTGACATCGACCATGATGCCGTTCATCTCATCGAGGGCTTCGTTCATCTGGTCGAAGCCGGCGATCATCTGGTCGAAGGCCGGGCCAAGGCCCTTGAGCTCGTCAAGCGCGTCGAAAATGCTCGGACCGTCAGGCCGCGGCCCGGCTGGCTTTTCCTCCGGGAAGTAGTCCCCTACCGCCACGGTCATGTAGGCGAGGAGTGCGGGAGAGTTCGTGCCCATCAGGTCCGCGTACTCCGATGCCCGGGCCATGTTGGTGCGGAGCTTGTCCAGGTGCGGCCTGGCGGCCTCGTAGGTCTTGACGATCTGCTTGAAGATCTCCCGTCGTCGGGCAGGGTCCGCTTCCTGCTCTGCCTGCGTCAGCAGTGGCTTGAGCTGGCGGCCGAGGGTCCCGAGTTCCTTGTTCATCTCGGTGAAGGACGCGCCTTCGTCCTTCATCGCCGGCAGCGAGATGTAGAGGTAGGCGCCCACAGCCAGACCGAGCTTGGCGGACTTGAGAGCGAACTCCTTGCGGCACTGAGGCCGCTGAAGCAGCGGACGCTGCCCGCACTTCGAGTACTGCTCGGCCTTGGCCGCGATCTCCAGGAGCGAGGGCTCACGCCCGGCCGGCTCCGCAGCCGAAGCCGTCCCCACCCCCGCACCAACGGTCAGACACAAGGCAGTGGCAAGTGTGACAATCTTCTGTTTTAGATGGTGGTACATGCATTCCTTACAGCGCAGGCCTACATGGCTCGCGCTCCCCTTCGGCGGCCCAGCCGCCCTTTATTACTCGCGCGTAGCGCGTGGTCGCGACCCAACGTAAGCCGTTACCTCAGGTCACGATCAACCCTTTCCGGACACTGCCAAGTTGCCGGGCAACATCAGGCGTCGAAGGCAGCCAAACGATCGCCGGACACCTTCACGAGGGCCCACACCGGCAACCCACCTCGCCCACGCCATCGCCGCCGACGATCACGGTCACAGAGCGACCGCCGGATCGCCCGTGGCCACCGTACGCAGCGGGCGGAACGCCGATGCCGCGAAGACCTCGGCGGAGACAGCAACAGCCGCGGTGAAGAAGGCCCGGGAGGTCTTCGACCTCGCCAACGAGGCCGAGGCCGCCGACCTGGCCACCCGCACCGAGGCCGCCATCGAGCGGGCCCGCTCGGCGAAGTCCGCCAGTGACCAGGCCATCTCCGCCTCAGCCGCCTCCCAGCTCCAGGCCCTGGGCCTGCAGGACACCGCAACTCTCCTCGCCCAGGAAGCGGCCCGGCCCGACGTCGACGTCGTCTCCACCGCCAAGAAGGGCCGTGAGCTGGCGATGCAGGCGATGAAGCTTCTGGGCCCCTGGCACCAAGAGGCCGCCGCCCGGGCGCTCGCCGGCACCGGCCAGGACGTCCTGGACTACCTGCGCACCCGCTGGAAGGAAGCCGAGCAGCAAGACGTGCGCCAGCGCGTCCTGAACCTCAGCACGCAGAGCCCCTATGCCGGGGTACGTGCCGCGGCAGTCGAGGCGCTCAAGGGCGCACCCGAGCAGATCCGGGGCTTCTACACCACCGGCCAGTACGCCGCCGGCGCCGACGACATGAGGGTCGACGTCGCCCGGCTGACCAACACCGGCGGCCCCGGTGTCAAGGAGGGTGCAGAGGCCGCCCTCGCCGACGGCACCGGCAAGGCCCTCGCGACCTTCCTCCAGATCAACCAGTACACGCAGCGCGTCGACGACGAGAGGGTCACCGCCGCCCAGCTCGCCACGGGGGGCGGGGACGAGGTCAGGGCCGCCGCCAAGATCGCGATGGTCGGACCGGCCGACCAGCTCCACGAGTTCGTCGCCACCGGCCAGTACATGGCCCAGCGCAAGGACGACCTCGCCAACCACCACAAGAACCGGATCGAAACCCTCCTCGCCGCAGGCGACGAGGTCGCCGTCAAGGCACAGGAGAACCGCTGGAAGGCCGCCGAAGCAGCCTTCAGGGCCAAGCAGGCCGCCGCAGAGGCCAACAACGCAGCCGTCCAGGCCCAGCAGTCCGCCAGCCAAGCGGCCGGACACGCCGCCTCGGTGAAGGCCTCGGCCGACAAGGCCGCCGCCAGCGCCACCGCGGCCGCGAACTCCGCCACCACGGCACGCGGCGCCGCCAACCAAGCCGAAGCCGACGCCTCCGCCGCAGAAGGCTCCGCCTCCCAGGCCGAATTCTCCGCCAGCTACGCCCGCCACACGACGCGAACAAATCAGCAGACACCGCCCGCGCCTCCGCAATCGCGGCCGGCAAGAGCAGCGACGCCGCCGAAGTCGATGCCCAGCAGGCCCGCGCGGCATTCTTGGCCATCCGCGAGCGGGAAGAAGCCGAAGCCCGCCGCCAGGCCGAAGAAGACCGGAAGCGGCAGCAGGCGAACAAGCCCAAGAGAATCTGCACCCCGCACCCCACCCGCGAAACCATGGCCCCCATCATGGCGTGCGCAGCGGACCCGGAGAACTCCGAGATCCGCGCCATGCCTGAGGACAGTCCCACGGTCCTCTACATCGTGTGGGAGCTCATGGGCATCAACGACATTGTTGACTGCTACAAGACCCCCACACTCTTCGGGTGCACGATGGCGGCCGCCGGCGTCCTGCCGGTTGGCAAACTAAAGGCCGTCGGCGAGCTTGCAGCCAAAGGCATCGAGGCCGTTGTCGAAAACAGGAAACTCCTGCGATCGCACACTCAGCTCAACCTGCCTGACGCTGGCGGTATCAACATAAAGGCGGATACACCGTCAGGGACTGTAGCCGCCTACGGCGGAATCAAGTACTGGATGCCACAGACGCCAGAGTTGCAGAAACTGATCAGCTCGATCGACGGAAAGACAAATTGCATGGTCTGCGCAATCGAGTCAGACGCCGTCCTTGCTGGAAGGAACTGGAAAGCCGCACCAGAAATCACACCCCAGAACTACCGGTCTATCGAAAAGGTTCTCGGCAAACACTTCAGCAAGGAGAGAGCTTTGCCGGAATGGTGCGGTCGATCGATCGCGCCGGCCACGGTGCGCAGGGTATAGTGTTCGGGCAGAGAAATGCAACCGAGGCAAATCCTGAGGGAATTGGACACTTCTTCAACGTGATCAACAGGAATGGGCAGGTCATGTTCATCGATGCCCAGTCAGGTCAGGCGCTTGGTGTCGCACGATACGATGCCTACATGTTCATGAGGACTAGCTAATGGACACGACCGAGGCCAGGGAAGCAGCTCAGGAATTCATCGGGCGCGGCTTCATCGCCACGGCCGTTCAGGTGCGCGGAGAGAATTTCTATGTCAGCTATCGCCCCGTCCTAGGAGATTCCTGGGGACTTGGGGGCAATATGCCCGTAGAGGTAGCGCCAGCAACAGGAGAATGCCGGCATATCAGCATCGACGAGGTGTTCGAGATGGACCTCTAAAGGACATGCTTCAGGCACTATTTGTGCGACTGTAATCAATCAGACGGAATGCGCCGCTCTACGTACAGAGCGGCGCTTTCTTCACTCTTTCACTCCGACTCTGCCACCTTTCACTGACGCGCAGGGCCGCGCGCGCGTAGGGACGGAGGGCCTCTTCGACCAGTGGTCGAAGTTCGACAAGGCTCGACACAAGCGGCGAATCAACCCCCCATGCAGAGCCTGCCAGGCAGTCGAAAGCCGGGCAGACGCTCGTCGGGACGGCGTCGCGCGCAGGGGTGGGGCTGACCGGCCGGCACGCTATCCCTCTGCCCGAGGCGCTGCGGGTGCCGCTTACGCGCGGGGTCTACTGGAGCAACCCGCCCCACGTCGAGGCCATCCAGACCTGGACCGGCCGATGGGCCCCGGGCCCGCCGCCGGACACTCTGCAGCACCGCCCGAAGCACTCGCCGAACGCGCCCGCGTCGCCGCCCTGATGACGACGACCGGGGACGTCGTACGCGCCTCGGGCCCGTGCTGAAGGTGTAGGCGGCCCGGTGGTACTGCCCCCAAGCCCCCGTACACCTCTCATCTGCGGAAAACCTGCTGACCTGACGGAACATCGCGGCCGCACGCCACTGACACGAAGGCGGCTCATCGCACCCTCGCGGCCGCAGTGCTGCGGCCGATCTGGCCTCCCCGGTGCCCCGAGGAGGTCCCCCCGAGCGTCGTCCCTGTTCGAGTGACGTGGCGGCGGCCACCGTGAGTGATCGCCGTAGCACGGTACTCCCTCGCTATGAACACTTCACCCGAAGCCGCGCCTGCGCGCGGTCCGCTGGACGATCGCACCGGCTACGACGAGGCCTTCCTGGGCAAGGTCGTGCCCCTGCCCATGCCCGGCGACGGCATCCCGACGATCGTGCTGCCGTACACCCACTTCACGGTGGGTCCACCGCCCCGACCGCCTCCTCGCGGCCTCCACAGCCGTCTGCATCGACGGCTCGAAGCTGGTGGAGAACGCGGACCGGGAGGACGGCTGGAGCCTCGACCCGCGGATCCCGTCGAACCAGCAGGCCGGCCAGGCCATCTACGCCGACAACGACCTGGACAGAGGACATCTGGTGCGCCGGCTGGACCCCGTGTGAGGCACGGTCACCGAGGCCCACAAAGCCAACACCGACACGTTCCACTTCACCAACGCGGCCCCGCAGCAGAACACGTTCCACCAGGGCAAGAAGCTGTGGCTGGGGCTGGATAACTTCCTCCTCGACCACGCGGCCAAGTTCGACCGGAAGCTGAGCGTGTTCACCGGCCCGGTGCTGCACGAATCGGACCCGCCCTACCGCGGCATCCAGATACCGCTGCGGTTCTGGAAAGTGGCGGCCTTCATGCAGGACGGCAACCTCGCCTCCACCGCGTACATCCTCGACCAGAGCCCCGACCTTAGCCGCGACCGCGAGCGGGCCATGGCAGGGGCCCAGCCCGGCCCGCCACCACTGGGCCCCTTCCGCACCTTCCAGGTACCGGTGGCGGACATCAGCATGGTGACCGGCCTCGACCTCGGCCCGCTCCCCGACGTGGACCTGATGCCCACGGTCCGCGATCCAGCAGACCGCTGGCACCGCCTGGAGAGCTACAACGACATCATGATGGGGAACTGACTGGGGAGCCCACGGTCGTCCACGGCCACGGCCACGGCCACGTCCACGTCCACCGGAACAAAGTCCGCGAGGACCTGCTCAAGTCCCGGTAGGGCCGGGCGCTGTTCGGCACCGGCATGGGTGGCGTCTCCCGCAGGGCATGCCGGGCCCCGGTCCGGTACACCGACCCCCTGCCGGACCGCAGGGCGACCCGACGAAGTCGGCCGGGAGGCAAGGAGGCGAGGACAGGGGCGCTGCAGCCGCGGGCGGCAGCCCGATGCTGCAACACCTCGAAGGACAGCCGGCCCGCATCCGGATCCGAGACGAGGAGTTCGCCGTCGAGGACCAGGCCGACGGGCAGCTGCTCGGCCGCCGCCACCAGGTCCGGGAACCGGTCTCTGGACGAGCGCGCCGCGGTCTGGAGCAGCAGCCGCCCGCTGGGACCTGCTGGGGTGAACACGATCGCGCGGTGGCCGTCGAACTTGTGCTCATAGGCCACCCCCGCGCGCGGTACGGCCGGGCCCGGAATCGCCTCGGCGCCTGTGCCGGCATCGGCTCCACCAGCGGCCACAGCACCATCCCCCAAGCCCGCACTGCCCATCGCGTCCAGACTGGCCCCCGCGACCCGGGGACGGCGTACCGTCCGCCGCCCGCTGATCCTCACAGGGACAACAGCGCGTCGACGGCGGAGGAGCTGCGCCGGCTGATGGCCCTGCCGGTGAGCATCGCTGCGCGACCCGCCGCCAGCAGGGGCACATCGTGCACCCGAGCGTCGACCCGGCCCGGCACGACGCCGGACGCCACGCCCTCGCCGCCCACGGCAACACCGTCGCCCTCGCGGACATCAAGCTGCAGCTGAGCGAAGCACACGATTCCGACATCCGCCGGCAGCAGCGCCACCCGGACGCCGGGGTACGGACCCTGCTCCCGGTCGAGGACGCCTTCACGCCTTTGCCACCGCTCTCGCCGGTCCAGGAGGAACTGCTGTGCGACGTACTCGGCTGCGGTCCCCACGCCCGACACCGCCGCCGCACTGCCTGACCGGGGTGGCAGGGCGGCGGGGGCCAGCGGTGTATCACCGCGCACGGATCGCCGGGCGGACCAGGCTTCGCCCCGGCGGTGTCACCCGTCTTCCGGCCACACCTGGGGATCATTGCCGCCCCGCACCTCGGCGAAGGTCGTGTTCGGGCAGCCGGCCGCGTGGCAGAGCAGGGCCTCGCGCTCGGCGGCATCGACGGCCAGGCCCCGGCTGGCACACCGAATACCTCGGCTTGGCCGCCAACGCTCTGCGGGCCATCAGCCGCGAGGCCTTAGCATGCGCCTCCCCGCGCACCGCTTCGCCTACTGCCGTGATCACCTGCGCCATCTACCGGACTGCGGCTATCCGCTCGCACGGTACGGCCAGGTGCGTCCCGCACGCGGGACGGGGCCGCGGACATGGCCGCGCTGTCCGGCACCACGATTGCCGCCATCGTGGCGTCCTGTGCCCTTTGGGCCGCCCCCGTCGCTGCCGAGGACGGTGCTCGGAAGATCTCCCCCGCGGCCGAGCGCGCCGTCGCGCGGGGTGAGCGCACAACGTTCTGGGTGCGGTTCGGCAGCACCCCGGCCGAAGTCCTGGCGCGATCAGGGCATGGCGCCGAGGGGCATACCGCGGTGAAGCAGGCTCTGATGGGGAGGGCCGAGGCAGCCCAGGCGGGCGTGCGGCGCCTTCTGCAGGCATCCAGGGTGCCGTACAAGTCGTTGTGGATCGCTAACGCGATCGAGGTCACCGGCGACCGCGTGCTGATGGAGAAGATCGCCGTGCGGCCCGAGGTTGCCTCCATCGAGGCCGACCAGGTCCACTCCATCGGCCGACAGGCCCCCGTGCGGGCTGTTGCCGCGGCTGCTTCCGTGCAATGGAACATCGCAGAGATCCAGGCCGACAAGGTCCATGAGGAGGGCATCACCGGTGAGGGGGTGGTGGTGGGCAGCATCGACACCGGCGTGCGCTACACCCACCAGGCCCTCCGCGAGGGCTACCGCCAGGACTACGGCTGGTACGACCCGATCGCGGGAAGCGTGGCCCCACACGACGACAACGGACACGGCACTCACACCATGGGCGTCATGGTCGGCCGTGCCTCGGGCATCGGCGTCGCCCCTGGCGCCCAGTGGATCGCTGCAAAAGACTGCCGGGCCGACGGCACCTGCCGGATTTTCGACCTCCTGTCAGCGATGCAGTGGATGGCCTGCCCGACCCTGCCCGACGGGCAGGACGCCGACTGCTCGAAGGCCCCCGATGCCGTCAGCCTCGGATGGCAGCACGGTCCGCTGCGCGACCTCCTGATCTCGGACGCACTCGTGGGCTTCCGCGCAGTCGGCATCCTGGCGACCGCGGGATCCGGGAACACCGGACCCGGCTGCCGCACCATTCGGAGCCCCGGAAACAGCCCCTACCTGCTCACGGTCGGCGCGACAGCCCAAGGCAGCTCTCTCGCCCCCTTCTCCAGCCAGGGCCCCACGCTGACCGGTCTTCGCAAGCCCGACGTAGCGGCCCCCGGTGCCGGCGTCACCTCCGCCTTCCACACCAGCGACACGGCCTACGCCAGAGCCTCCAACACCGAGAGCGCCGCCGCCCACGCCGCAGGCCTCATCGCACTCCTCTACCAGTCGGCACCCAACCTCACCCTGGAACAGACCTACAGGCTCGTCGTCGAAGGCGCGACACCCCACGTCTCCACCGGCCTGCACTGCGGCGGCTACAACGAGAGCACCTACCCCAACAACGCCGTCGGCCACGGCATCATCAACGCCGCCGCGAGCGTCGGCGCCGCGGGCCGATAACGCACTCCCGGCATACAGCAACGCGGGAACGAAGCCGTTCTCGTCGGCGCGCGTCCTCTCAATGAACCTGCGGCGGCGGCCAGACGGAGCGGGATCGCGGTGGCCGCCGGGTTCAGGACGCAGGTGCCGCAGCGGTCTTCGAGGATACGGATCTCGCCGGTGGCCCGGTCGGCCACGCCCCCGTCGCAGCCCGGTGTCTCCCGCTTGGTGTACTGCTCCGGATACGGTGGTTATGGTGCGCGGGGTCCAGGGCCAGCCTGAGCGCCGCACCGGCGGAGGCACGGCGGAGAATGCCGGACGGCATACCGTGGCGCAGGGCGCGATCTGCACGTCGCGTCCGCGGCCGCCGCTGTGTCCTGCAGGACGCTCGGGCCTCGCAGGTGTCAGGAAGCGGCCCGGCGCCAGGACTCGCGGCCGGCCCGCTGGACCAGGTACACGTCCGGCCACTGCTGGCGGCTGTCCTCCCAGACGGCCTCGGCACGACGCGGGGGAGATCCGCCCCAACAGCTCGACGTCCTCCAGGGAGTCGGAAGCCAGCCCGTACTCGGTCTCGGTGCTATCACCCATCATGTCCTCCTCGGGAGCGGGCCCGGGGCGCTGCTGAAGCTACTCCTTGACGTGGTGGGCGTAGCGTTCGTGGGCGGACTGGCGGGAGCAGCCCAGAGCCGTCCCGATCGCCTCGCAGGTGACGAGCGAGCCGCGGGCAGCGCGGACGGTGTCAACCGCGAGGCCGGGAAGCGTGTCCTGAAGGCGTGCGACAGCGTGTAGGACGGTGACCGGCCGGGTGCCGGCGAGTTCGGCAATGCGGTCGTGCAGGGTAGTCAGCATCTGGTCGACGTCGCGCGGGAGCAGGCCTTCGGCGGTGGTGACGTGGTGCTCCCAGTCCGCGAACGGGCCGGTCCGCGCCAGCCCGCCCTCGGTCGCCTTGATGTCACCCCACACCACCGGATGCGTGTCGGCCGCGCGCCAGCCGCATCCGCAGGCGGCTTTCACCGCGACCGCGCGCTCGGACACCGTGCCGTCACTGTCCCACCACGCCGTACTCCCGCCCAGCCGCGATGGGCGCGGCCTCCAGCCCGTCCGCCAGCACCCTTCACCACAGCACTGTCAGGATTCCCTGACAGTGACAGAATGTCAGGTTTCCTTGACAGGAGTGAGGGATTCCGGTGCCTTCACCCCATTAGGTCACGCTGATGAAGCGCCTTGATTGTCCCCACCGGCCGGGTACAGGTTCCTCAGATCTGCTCACCGCGGTTCCCCATCTGCAGCACGGCTGGACCGCCAAGCCCTGATGCTCCTATTGATCGTCAAGCCTTGTGGGGGGTGGGGACCGTATTGCGGCCGGGTGCGGTACTTGGCTGAGTCGTTCATTCTTGGGGCCCTGCGGCGGGGCCGTTCGGTCGAGCAGTTCCTTGGGCCGTGCGGCTCGGCGGAACGCCCCGGTGTGCGCTATGTGGAGGTTCGTGCCACGAAGGGGCCGTTTGACGTCTATCTCCACGTGGTCGAGGACGTCGGCAGCGAGAGCTTCTTGGACCTGGGCGAGTTCCCGCCGTTCGATCCAGACGACGAGGCCAGCGAGTTCGGCCTGCTTCTGGGCATGGCTGAGGACCCGCTGGCCGCGCTGGACGTTGCCGAGCGGCGCGCTGGAGCCGAGCGGGGTCGGTGGGTCAACGAGGGTGTCGTCCAGGACGAGTACGGCGACTTCGTTCGTGCCGGTCGGCCGGTGGGTGTCTCCGCCGACGGTCGTCGGGGGCCGAACGTGCCGGACGTTGCATGACCTCGTTTGTGGTCAAGCGGCGTTGAGTCAGTCCCGGTAGGCGTCGGCGGGTTCGCCGTCGCGGCGGAGCCCGCGTTCGAGGTTGGAGATGGCGGTCGGCCAGAGTCCGAAGTGGCGGGCGGCGGCGGTGAGCGTGTTCTTGGACTGCCGTAGCTGTCTCAGGTCCGCGATGTCCGGGACGGTGACCGTGGTGGTCAGGCAGCGGAACATCTCCCGGACGATGGCCCGTTTCAGGAGCCGGTGATCTCCTTCTTCGTCCGGCCGGCGGCGGTCTGACGAGCGACGTACTCGCGGGTGCGGGAGTCGCCGGCCATGCGGACCAGGGCGATGCGGTAGAGGGCCGCGTTGGCGCCCCGGTCACCGCCGCGCGAGAGGCGGTGCCGGTTGGTTCTGCCGCTGGAGGCGGGGACCGGCGCGGCTCCGCACAGAGCGGCGAAGGAAGCCTCCGTCCGCATGCGCTCGGGGTTGCCGCCCGCCGTGACCAGCAGCTGGGCAGCGGTGTCGGGGCCGACCCGTAGGCGGCCCGCAGACCGGGGTTGTGGGCGGCCGCGTAGGCGTCGATGGGGTCGGACTTGCCGATGCGACGGCGTTCGGCCCGGTCGGGCCGGTTGACCTCGACGACCACATGCCCATGTAAGCGGGCTGCGCTGGTGAAAACCGGCTCCGTAGGAGGCGGTGCCCTCCACACCGATCGCGATCACCTGGCCGTGGGCGTTCAGGAAGGCCAGGGCCGCCGCGTATCCGGCCGCGGTGGTGGTGAACTCGGCGTCCGCGAGGTGGCCTCCGTTGTCGCTGATGACCGCGACGTGAAGAGTGTCGGCGTGGGAGTCGACCCCGCCGAACACGTACTGGCCCGCGGTGTCTGCTGCGACGCTGATGTCATGCCGATGCTTCCAGCCGGTGGAGGGCACCGGCCGGGGGAGCAGACAGGACATTGAGGAGGCTTCCGGCCAGGCTCCTGTCAGGTCATGTTCCGCCCGGCCGGAGCCATGAGAACAGGTCCCGGCGGCCGGACAGAACAGCTTGAGGACAGCCCAGCAGGGCGTCAGTCAGTGCCCGAGCCACGACCACCGGAACCTGAGTATCAGCATCAATGTCCGTGCCGCTCGTACGCGGGGTCTACTGGAGCAACGAGCCCCCCGTCCGGGCGCTCCAGGCCCAGGCCTGGACCGACCGCTGGGAGCCGGGGCCGGCCGCCGGGCGTGCGGCGGCGCCGCCCGAGGCGTTCGCCGTACGCGCCCGCAGCGCCGCCCAGATCATGACGACCGGGGACGTCGCCCGAGCGGCGCTGGAGCGGGCGTTGAAGGTGTAGGGCGGCCCGGTGGTACCGCTATCAGCGCCGGGCCGTTCGCCAAACCTCGCATGTCGATGGGCCAGTCACGAACCAAATCTCGTAGATTCGGGATAAATCGGCGCATTCGGTGCCGCAAGGTGAGGGATACGACCATGCGAAGGACTCTCCGGTTTGCGCTGACCGTGGTAGCGGCGGCGGCGATCGGCGGCTTGGGAGCCGGCAGCGCGCACGCCGACGGTGATCTCCTGTCGGGACTTCTGTCACCCGTCGTATGCGGGTTGCAGAACAACGTGAACGGCAGCAACAACCAGGTCACCCAGGGAGGGAGCTGCCATCAGTCCTCAACTCCCACACCCCCGGCGCCCAGCACCGGAATCACCGGCTACGAAGTGATCCTCCTCGGCACGGTCGAACTCGGCCCCAATGAATACGCTGGGCGGGGAGGGCTCTGCCCCACAGGCAAGCGAGTACTGAGCGGCGGCGTGAGGCCCACGACCAGCGCCACCAACGCCGTCAACGTGATCTTCTCCGGCCCGAACGCCGACGGAACGGGGTGGGACGTCGCCGCGAACAACGCCGGGCCCGACCCCGTTTCCCTCGACTACTACATGATCTGCGCGAACGTCAGCAACTGACCCAATTGGCGCACGCCCAGGCCCAGTGCCGAACGGCAACGCAGCGCCGCCCTGGTCCTGACGACCGGGGACGTCGTCCGGGCCGGGCTGGAGCGGGTGTTGCAGGTATAGGGCGGCCCGGTGGTACTGCCCCCAGAGCGCGCTGGACGCCAAGGCACCGGGCCTCACCCGGGCACGCCATATCGGCACGGGCTACCCGCACCCTAACCGGCCCCCCGGCCGGGCCCGGCGGCCGGCTGCGGCCTACGGAACGTCGCCCCGCCACACGAACCGGCCGACACCACCAGCGCCGGGGACCGCTCCGGGTGGAACATGGTGGAGGCCGGGGCCGCGAGTTCCTTCGCCAGCTGCTCGCTGCTGGTCGCGGCGGCCCGCAGCTGTGCCGCTGCCTCGGCGACGGACGGCCCGGCGTCCTGGCCGGTGTCCATCACCATCCGGTCCCGGGCGCCCAGCAGCTCGATGGCGGCGGCCGCCTGGTCGAAGGCCTGCGGCAGACGCTCCACCAGGCTTCAACGCCTGCACCGTCGCGGACACCTCCGGCGCCGACAGCGCCGCTGTGTCGTTCAGGAACACGTGGTTGAGCCGCTCGACCGCGTCCCTGGCATCAAGCACCAGCCGTACGGGATCCGCCTTACCCATCACCGCTCCTTGAAAGCGGAGTCCGAGGTGGGCGTGAGGGCCATGAACAGCTACCTTTCGTGAACGGCTGAGAGCGGCCCCCGAGTTCGCCGGTCGGGCCCTGCTGCCAGGCGGTCCCCGCCCCCAGTCCGGCCTTCAGGCGGTCAGCAGGCCCTGTTCGCCTTCGGGGCCGCGGGCGAGGTCGGCCATGCGGGCCGCGAGGAAGGGCCAGGCCCGGGTGGCCACCAGGAGGGCGGTCTCGCGCTCGGAGCCGATGCAGTCCTGGGTGAGGGAGACCGGCCGGCTGTTCGCCGCCTCCGAGACGCCGAGCCGGCCGAGAGCGGCGGGCCGATCGGAAAGGTCCAGATCGTTCGGGACGGTCAGGCCTTCGGTCAACGGCCCCCACATCGCGCGGACGTCCGCGCTCACCGCCACGGCTCGGAGGCCGCTGCCGGGGCCGGATCGGGAGCAGCTGGGGCGGGGGCGGTCTGCGGCGCGGCGTACGGGTTCGGGGCGGGGGCGGGTGCGGGCCGGGCGGCGGGCACCCCGGCCGCGGGTCCGGCCGGTGCGGCGGCCGGTGCGGCGGCGGGCTGGGCCAGGAGGGCGGCGACGGCCTGGTCGACGCCGACGCCCTGCCCGTGCGCGGCGGTCAGGAAGGCGGCGACGTCGACAGTCGCCGGGGAGCGCGACCGCGTACCCGGCGAGGGCGCCGTCGTCGCCGTGGCGCTCCCGCACCCGGAGCCCGGCGTCGCGCAGCCGGTCGAGGAAGTCGGCGTCGTCGTGGGCGAGCGCGGCCGCGGTGCGGACGGTGCGCTGGAGGGACTCCCGGGCGGTCTCCAGCAGGCCGCGGCGGTCCGCCTTCGCCTTCTCCCCAGTCGACGGTCGGCGCACCGCGGTCCGGTCCTGCGGCGACAGCGGCGTCAGCCCCCACCGGGACTCGAGAGCACGGGCGACGGCGTGCACCGCGAGGATGTCCCCGCGCAGCCGGGGACTGCCGGCCGTCGACCCGGGCGAGGGTCGCGACGAGGTGGATGTGGTCGGGTGCGTGCCGTACGGCGGCCCAGCGGCAGGCCTGTTCGTCACCGGCCGGGGCGATGCCCGCGGCGTCGACCATCGCGGCGGCGACCTCCGCCCACTCGGCGTCCGTAAGGGTCCGGTCGTCGGCGTGGTTGCGGACCGAGACGTGCCACACATGCTTGTCCGGACGGTCCCCGCGCAGCGCCTGGACCGGGGCGTCCAGGAGGTCCGCCAGCTCGCCCAGCGTCGTATGGCCCGGGTGGCGGGCCGGGCACGGCAGATGGGGGTCCCAGGCGGTGATGAGGTGGGGGTTGGTGTGCTCGTCGCGTTTGCCGGGACCGAAGAGGTACTCCAGCAGTTTGTAGGTGTCGTCGCCCATCTCGGGCTTCTTCGGCATCACGTGCGGGCCCGGCGTTCGCGCATCACCGCCACCGTCGCCGCGTCCACCCGCACCACCGCAGCGCGGGCATCGGCCACAGCGTCGGCGAGCTCCGCCCCGGTCGCACCGTCGGGGCCGAGAGCGTCCAGGCGGACCGCTACCTCCCGCAAGCCGGCTCGCGCCTTCACCAGCTCGCGCAGGACGTCCGCGCGGTCCGCGGAGACCGGCACCAGAACGTCCTGCGCGACCGCCATCGCCTGCCGGCCCACCCACCCCGCCGCCGACATCCCCTCACGGACCGCGGCCGCGCGGACGACCTCCAACTCGGCCGGGCTGAACGCGACGCCCACCCGCTGAGAACGCCGGGCCCCACTCTCCCGCTCACGTCGGCGGCCACCCTCACCAGCCATCGCCCAGCCACCCCTTTCGACCACGCCCGGACGCCGAAAACAGCCCCGGGGCCCGGGGCCTTATCAAGATCAGTTAGGGCGTAATGTTCCATTGCGCACTAACTGGTGTGAACGTTCTCGTTATTCCCCAGGGGTAAGTTCCCGTAATTCCCCAGGCCCTGGCCTCGGGCGGGCATTAGGTTGGCCTGCGTGAACTTGCTGGGGTGGAGCTATCGGTATGTGGGACCGCCTGATCTGCGGGCCCTTGTCCGGCCGGAGGCTGAGGGCCGGAGCATCCACTCGGCGGCGGACTTCGACGAATGGGCTTCGTCTCTGGCGGCGGTGGAGCTGGCCGAGCCTTTCACGTTCGTCATCGACTCGGCGGGTGTGCTGCGGCTCGCACCGCGCCGGAGCGAGCACGTGGTGTGTGCTGGCGGTGGCCCTGTTCTGGGCGCCGGGGAGATGAGCTTCCGCGAGGAGTCCGGGCAGTGGGTGGTCGCTGAGGTGAGTAACCAGTCGACCGGATTCTGCCCGGACATCGGCTCGTGGCCGGCCGTCGCGAAGGCTCTGGACGCAGCCGGGATCGAGCACCCTTCCGGCTTCACCCACGAGGTGGTGTTCCGGCGCTGTCCCGCCTGCGGCCAGCTGAACATCGTTCGGGAGGAAGACTTCGTCTGCGTCTTCTGTGACAAGGACCTGCCGCGGGAATGGAACGTGGACGGGTCCGGGAGTTAGCGGACCGGGGGCTTGTCGGGCTTGTCGGTGGGGTTCTTGGGGCGCTTGTTGGGGCGGTAACTGGGGCCGTTCATGATCCATCACGCTCATCAGACGCTTCCCTCAACTTCGCCGTGGACCTGGTCGTCAAGGAGCTCGTCCGCCGTCTCGGACGGGGCGACGGAGGCGAACAGCCGCTGGGGCCCGTGGAGGAAGGCCGCGGCACCCGCGTCCCCGCTCGATTCGGGCTCCGGATCGGTCTCGGTGCCGGCGATCAGGATGCCCTTGATGGTCCGGTAGGACGGATCTCCGACCGCGATGGCCCTCGCGCAGGCGGCCTCCAGCCTCGCGTCGCCGTACTTCTTCTTCAGCCCGAGGATCCCCTGGGCGGCGCGGAGCCGGTAGAGCGCGTTGACCTCCAGAAGCAGGTCAACGACGGTCCGGCAGGCGTCCCCGACTTCGGATGCCTGGGTCCGGCACCAGATCGGCGTGCACATCTGGAACGCGATCTTCTCCGGCGGGTAGTCGCTCCTGTCGGTGCGTTTTCCCTGCTCAAGTGCCACGTGGGTCTTGACCAGGTCGCCGTCGAGGAAGACCTGCACCATCGTGGCGGTCGAGCGGACGTCAACCCGGCGGCCGATCAACTTCCAGGGAATCGAGTAGAGGGTGCGGCCGACCTTGACGTGAATGTCCGGCCCGACCACCGCCGTCGACCAGCGGGCCAGCACGAACGGCGTGGGCGGCAGCGGCAGCAGGGTCTCGGCTTCGACGGCCCCGAACACCGCCATCGGGGCGGCTCCCTGCAACGGCCGGCACTGCCGTCGGCCAGCCACCTTCTGACTCCAGCTCACAGCCTCGGCCTGCATATGCTCGATCGACGTCAACTCCCGACCCCGCCAGAGCGAGTCCCGGATGTAGGGCATCGGGCGTTCGACCCGCGGCTTGTCTTTGGGCCGGGCCGCGCGGGCCGGATCGACCAAGGCCCCGTAGTGGGTCGCGAGCTCGGCATACGCCTTGTTGATCTTCGGATCGTAGAGATCGGGCTTGTCGACTCCAGTCCGCAGGTTGTCCGGCACCAGTCGGCGCGGGACGCCCCCGACGTAACGGAAGGCAGCAACGTGGGCTTCGGTCCAGGCGTGCTGGTGCAGGTAGAGAACCGGGCGGACGAACATGTGCCGCGAGCACGGCAGCACCATCACGAAGGCCCAGATCCGGTGCCGCTTACCAGTCTTCGGATTGGTCCACTGGCCCAAGTGACCGTAGTCGATCTGAGCCTCCGAGCCCGGCTCGACGTCATCGCGCAAGACCGTGAGCTGGGACCTTGCCGTCTCGTCGGGGAGTGTGGCGTGCACCCAGCGGCGGAACGAGGAGATCGACACATCCAGCTTGTGCTCGTCCCGCAGCCGCTGGTGGATCGTGGAGACGGTCACCGTTCCCAGCAGGTTCTTGATGTAGTCGCGGTGCTGGTCGATATCGGGCCAGGTGATCTGCCGCAGCCGCCGGTCAGCGAGCTCGGGGAACCAGCTCTTGATCAGCTTGGCCCAGTCGGCTTCCCGCATCGGTGGTCCGCCGGGCGTGATCCCGGATGCCTCCGCCGGCTCAAGGTACTTCCTGATCGTCTTGCGGTCCACCCCCAGCGACGCGGCCAGCTCGCTCTTCGAGCGGCCTGCGTACCAGTGGACGTAGATCTCGGTGATGTCGACCACGACGAACGTTCTCCTTGCCATCCGGGCTGACCATCGGCCTTCCGAACCACAGGCCCAGGGCCGCCCACACGCCTCCGCGATGACCAGGTCCCTCGATCCCGAACTCCGTCGTACCCATGGCCAATTAGGAGAAGTCGGGATGAGGAATTACATGACGTTCAATCCACCAGAGATGGGGAAAAACGTGAACGCTCACAACTGGCTGCCATTCTTTATGTTGGGCAAATCCTCCCAGCCTGCTGCACGAGCCCTTCCGAAACCGGCTGCCCGGCGGCCCACGATCACCCCAACCAGCGACCCCCGAAAACACCCCGCACCGAACCCACCCCGCGCCGCGCCCGAGCCCGCCCGAACCGCCCGCACCCCACCCACAGCCGCACCGACCAGCCCCCACACCCCGGGCCACAACCACCCCCACCACCCCCAAACACACCCAAACACACCCACCACACCCCACCCACCACACCCACACCACACGAAGCGACGACCACCCCGTGGTTGAACCTCGACCTTCTCCTGTCTTCGGGATGCCGGAAACCCCTCCACAGCTGCCGCCGCGGGGTGCGAGTCTGTGCGCATGGACCTTGAAGAGCTCCTCCGCGCGATGGACCGAACAGCGGCCAACTTGCGCAAGCTGGAAGGCGTGTGGGAGCGCGCGAAGCCGTACATCCCCACCGGCCCGCAACACGGTTCACATCCGGCCTACGACGACCTCGCAAGGGCATGGACGGATCTACTTCCCGGACTCCCCCCGATCGACGGCTGGACCATCACCGACCAGTTGCCCGACATCGCCGCCATGGGTCAGGCCTTCGCCGACTACTTCGAAATCAGTGAGCAACCGCACGCGGTTCAGGCGGCAGGCGAGAAGCCGGAAGCTGACCTGGCCGCCTATCGGTACCGCCTTGACCGTGCCCGCCGGCGGGCCGCCCGAGGCCGCCTGGAGCAGCTCGTCGCCACCGTCGACACCGCGCTGCCCCTCGCGGTGAAGGTAGTGCCTGAGGACTCGCCCGATCACCTTGTGAATGCGCACACTGAGCAGGTCGAGACGGCCGTAGGGGAGATCGCCAGACTCCTGGGCGACGCCGCGAACACCATCGGACGGTGGTGGGACCTGCACCGGCACCTGCGGTTCAGCCAGGGGCACGACTGGCGCGACATCGTCGTCCTCGACTGGCCCACCGTGCGCGCCGACATCCTCTCGCATGCCTTGGGCGACAGCGACCCGCTGCCCGTTCCGGACATGGACCTGGGACAGGCAGCCTCCGGCCACCTCACGGGTCCTGCCACCCTGGCACTGCCCTGGGAGCGGCTGGACGACGACGGTTTCGAGCGCCTCCTCTACGACCTCCTGCGCAGCATCCCGGAGCACGAGAACGTCCAGTGGCTGATGCAGACCCGGGCACCCGACCGGGGTCGTGACCTCTCCCTGGACCGGATCCTCCGTGACGGCTCCGGTGGTGTGCGGACCGAGCGCGTCATCGTCCAGGCCAAGCACTGGCGCAGCCGGTCGGTGAACGCCGCAGCGGTGAGCGAGACGGCCACTGCGGGGAAGCTGTGGAGCCCCCCTCTTGTGCGGGGAATCGTGATCGCCACCAGCGGCCGATTCACCGCTGACGCGGTGAGCTGGGCGGAGCGGCACAACGCAGAAGGCGCCGTGCCCTACATCGACCTGTGGCCCGAAAGCCGGCTCGAAACCCTACTGGCCCAGAAGCCGCACATCGCCGCCGCGCACGGCCTCCGGTAACTCCGTCGGTCTGCACCCACCTGCAAGACGTCGCTTTCCGACCCGCGTCACATCCCCTGGCTAACCGCGCACCAACCGCAAGATCACTATCGGATCTAGTCCAACTGAAAAGGGTGCGGCTCTTCTGGAGGGATGAGCTGATGGGGCTCGGCGTCTTCGTCTAGCGTGTGGTTCACGCAAGTTCAGTGATCAGCCCGGAGGCACCATGCCCTTGCAGATGAAGTTGCGCGCGATAACGCTCGACTGCCCTGATCCGCTGGCTCTGGCGGCGTTCTATCAGCAGGCGACCGGCCTCGAACCGCATCCGAAGTCAGACGCCGACTTCGCCGGACTCACCCGCGAGGATGGTCTCTTCATTGGCTTCCAGCGGGTCGACGACTACCGGGCTCCGAGCTGGCCCGACCAGATCCTTCCCCAGCAGCTGCACATCTGCTCCAAGGTTGCGGAAGCGCTGGATGCGGCTGAGGCGCAATTGTTGGAGCTGGGCGCGGGCAAGCCAGAGCAGCCGGATGGAGATCGGTACCGGGTCCTCACCGAGCCGGCGGGGCATCCCTTCTGCATCGTCAGCGAGGGATAGACGTCGGCTGACGTACTGGCGTTTATCCAGCTGGGTGAGCTCGGTTCGGATGACGGCCGCGATCAAGCGGTGAGGGCGTATGTGCGCTCGCCGGGGGTGGGGTAGAGACGTTCGTGCTCGCGGGTGGCGTGGTAGCGCCAGTAGGTGTCAAGGTCGCCGTTGGAGACGACGGCACGCAGTCGCAGGACGGCTTCGGCTCCGGGCAGGCCCCAGCGGGCGCCGGTGATGTCGAGCCTGTCGGCGATCAGGTGGCGGCAGGCGCCCTCGGCCGCGCCGGTGGCGATCGGTCACCCGTTGTTGAGCGCGGTCTCGTAGTGGAGCTGATCGAGGTGGCCGGTCAGGTAGCGGTGGCAGGCGTCGACGGCCTCGCGCCGGGCAGCCGGTAGCTGTTCCCGCTTGGCCTGGGCGGTCATCTCGGCGGCGGCGCGAGCCGCGTCACCCGAGAGGATCGCGGTCAGACGGTCGGCCGCCCAAGCCTCGGCCTCGATGGTGCCAGGTTTGTAGAAGGCGTGAGCGGCGGCCCAGACGTACTCGGCGACGTGCACGAAGTCCAGCAGCACGTGGACTGTGACGCCGCGTCGGCTGGTCTCCGCCGTGATCAGGTCGAGCTGGTGGCGGGCCCCGTCGACCAGGACGACCCACGGCCGCAGATGTTTCGGGTCGCGGGCCTGGGCCTGGTCGAAGGCGTCGGCGATGACCTGCGCGGATGATCGGACCAGCGAGGCGGTGCACCACTTGTTCTCCGCCCTGGGCCCGGGGCGGGCGAGGCGTTCGCTGCTTCGGCCGCCGGGCGGGTGGATCACATCGTGCGGGCGTCTGGGTGCCGGACGGGTGTCGAAGACGCAGGCCACGGCCGCCATCCGCTTGCGGTTCGGCTTCTCGCCCGGCGTGAGCCGGCCGCGATGACCGGTCGCGGACTTCTGGGCGGCCCGGCGGGTGGCCTCGCGCAGGGCCTCCGGGCGCATGACCACGCCCTTGCCGTCCACCTCGACCACCAGGGGCATTTCGCGGCTGCACGGAACCGGGATCACGGTCCGGTAGAAGTCGTCGACGTCGACCGCGGCGGCGGCCACGAGCTCTTCGAGCCTGCGCTCGCCGAGGACGTTCCCGCAGCGGCGTGTCACCGCGTCGTGGGCCTGGTCGAAGGAGCCGCGGACGGCCTCGGTGACGGCGAGCCGCCGTAATCCCGTTGAGTGTCGGCCCGCGGGCAGGGACAGTTCCTGGTCAGCGGGGTGGACGTTGCCCATGCCGGGTCCCCGGTGGGCGACTCGGGTGACCCGAACCGTCCCGAACACGGTGGCCAGCCACCGCGAATGCCCGGTCTCCCGCCAGGGCCGCACCTGCCCCTCCGGTCCGGTCACCGCCGGGACGGCACCGGTGCGGATCTGGTGCTCTTCCTGCCTGGCCCGCAGGTTCAGGTGGTCCTGCAGCAGCAGGCGGAGCAGTTCTCGCCCGGCCTCATCGAGGTGTTCTTCCAGCTCGGCGTGGGTCCAACTGGTCGCCGGACTGCCTGACAGCGTGTGCATCAGCGTCTCAAAGGCGCTGAGAGAGCGCGCAAAGGGGTCAGCGGTGCATGCGGTGTCGTACGGTGTCATCTCCAGGGTTCTTCCCGTCCAGCATCGATTGGGTCGCACCTTCGAATGTAGGCGCGGAAGAGCCATGCTGTTAAACGGAGTTGGACGATTTGGCCGTCCGTCGGCGGGCCGGTGTGAACATCCCTGGGGTGTCCTCGTCCAGCCAGCCGCGTTCGACCAGCCGCTTGAGCTTCGAGCGCGTGCCCTCGATCTTCCCGGTCTCGGCCGGCAGCCCGATCCTGGGCACGATCTGCTTGGCGCGGACAGGCCCGGGTGCGTCCGCCACCACTTCCAGAATGTCCCGGTACACCTGCGGCAGGACGTCCGCCCCCATGCCGGGCTGCCATTTCGGAACGGTCAGCACCCCGATGACCCGCCGCTCGGCCCCCGCATACGCAGACGCCGCCGGCTCACCCACGGTCGGCCGGTCGGCGTCGACACTCGCCGCCGACTTCTCCGGGGTCATGTCCGCGAGCACTTCGTCGACCGTCTCTCGCGCGATCTGCAACCGCTCCACGCTCTCCCGTGCCAGATGCAGCTGTCCCGACAGCTCGGCGAGCTCGGCTTCGAGCTCCTCGACCCGCACCCGGGCGGCCGCCTCACGCGCTTCCAGTTCCTCGAACAGCGAGCCCATCCGCCACCCCTCCTCCACCACCACGGTAGAGACGAGAGGCCGCGAACACAGCCCCAGTCAGCGTTCTCGGAGTTCAGCGATTCCCTTCAGAGGAACCGCACCCTCTTCAGCAGACCCGGTGCTCGTTCGGCGAGCAGGTCGACGACCGCGCGGGTGTAGGCGTGGGCAGTGGACTCGCTGATGCCGAACCGGCGGCGATCTTCGCCAGAGTCGTGTGCTCGCGCCGGTACACCAGCGCCCCCATCGCCCGCCGGGACGGACGGAGCTTGCAGCGCCTGTCGCCCTCACGGGTGACGATCAGCATGGCGACCCACTCCACCAGCGCATGGGCAGGTCGAACGCGGCAGGATAGATGACCAACGAGGCCCCCGAGCAGCGTGATTGAGATGTCAGACATCTCGATCAACAGCCCGGGGGCCTCGCTCGTTGCGCTCTACAGCCTGTCACCCATCGGTGGCCAACTCGAAGAAGCTCACTGATCAAGACGCTGCGCAGGTAGCCACTTCGTGCGAAGGAGAAGCGCCCGGCGGGCGCTGCTGCCCGCTGCGACGGCCTGGTGCACCAACTCGAACAAAGGCCCCGCCGTGTGGTCCGGCGGGGATCGGCCCGAGGAATCAGAAGGCAAGTTCCAGCAGGCCGCCGAGGGTGAGGAGTAGTCCGGCGAAGGCCATCACGGCTCCCAGGTACCGGTAGACCTGCTTCGACATGAGCCGCTTCGGGGGGCCGAGGTCTCCTCGGACGTGCATGGCCAGCTCGGCGTTGGCCGCCGCGTAGCGTGCCGCCGCGCCAGCGGCGTCGCGGATGTTCAGAGCGAGTGCACCGCCGGCTACGAGACTGATGGTGCCGAGGGTCAGAAGGAAGAAGGTCAGGCTCATGCTGCACCCTTTGGGTCATGTGTTGATCGGATGAAATCTGTGGGTGTAGCCGCAGCTCAGTAGCGCGGTCCTGCCTCTGGAGCTCTGCCGGCAGCCGGGCAGCGGGGAGCCTGGGCTGCGCATGCGAGCAGGAGCTGCAAATCACACCGTGGTGGTGGGCGGCCCACGGCAGTCAAGACCAAAGATCAGGCCCCGGAGATGCGCTGGCCATCTTGCCTTCACACGGTGTGGACCCCAGGTGCTGGCTTGGGAGGGCTAGGTTGCGCCGGGCAGCCCCAGGGCGACCGAGAGGGCTGAGGAGAGCTGTTCCGCGAACAGAGCCGCCCCGGTGAGGGACTGCCGGATGGCTTCCTCGTCGGGCGTCAGTCCGGCGGCGGTAGCCCAGGCGAGTGCGCCGGCGACGGCAGGTTCGATGGGGAAGTGCTCCAGCGGGATCTCGTAGCTCTTCGCCATCTCGCGGTTGAGCAGGCCCTCCCAGCTGCTGCCGTCCGGCGTGAGGGCCTCGACGAAACCGACGTCGCTGTCCAGGAAGGACACCATGATGACCGGTGTCCCTGCGCTCTGGACGAGGTTCGCGAGGCTGCGCCGACCGGCGTCGGCGAAGTCCGTCACCTGCCAGCCATCCGCCAACGCCTCCGTATCTTCAACGCCCGTGAACCCGGCTGCCCGCATGAGCTGGTGCAGTTCCCCCGTGGAGCGGGTTGTCAATGATCCGCCTGAGTTACCCATAATCAGCAAGCTAGTGCCACATCAGGCAATGTTCGCCCTGTTGACGAGATCGCGTAGCCGTTCGTCGGCAGCGTTCTTGTTCCTCCAGATGATGTAGCGGCGGATCATGCTGCCCTGCTCCTTGTGGCTCGCGTGGTCCGTGCCGTCGAGGGCGAAGTAGCGAAGGGCCGTGAACTGGGCCTCGATGCGGTTGAGCCAGGAAGAGTTGGTCGGGGTGTAGGCGATCTCGACGTTGTTGGCCTCGGCCCAGTCTGCGACCCGCCGGCAGCGCTTGGTGGTCAGATGCGGGGAGAAGTTGTCGCAGAAGACGGCGATGCGCACGCCGGCCGGGTAGAGGCTGCGCAGGTAGCGGCAGAACTCTAAGAATTTCGAGCGGGTCTTGGTCTCCTTGATGTGACCGTAGAGCTTGTCCCTGCCCAGGTCGTAGGCGGCGAGCAGGTGCCTCACCCCGTGCGGTCGGGTGTAGGTCGCCCGCCGCCTCGGCCTGGGTTCACGCTCGGGGTCCTTGTGCTTGCCGCCGCGTTCGGCCCACTGCCGACCGGGGTGTGGTTGGAGGTTTCGCGGCCCGAACTCGTCCATGCAGAAAACGACTTCAGGCTCGCCGGGCTCCGGTATGACCTCGCCGTCGGCGATCGCGTAGAGGTGCTCGACCCGGGCCTTCTTGGCCTCGTAGTCGGGGTCGCGGGAGGTTTTCCAGGTCTTCACACGTTGAAAGGAGACGCCCTCCTCGTGGAGCAGGACCCGTAGGCCCTCGTGGCTGATGTCGTCGACCACCCCCGCGGCGACCAGGAAGTCGGCCAACTTGGCCAGGCTCCAGGTTGAAAACGGCAGGTCATGCTCAGCTGGCTTTGACTTGGCGATTTTCTTGATCTCGCGTCGCTCAGGCAGGGTAAAGGTCTTGGGGCGTCCCCGCTTGTACTTCGGGTAAAGCGCCTCGAAACCGTCGGCGTTGAAGTCATGGATCACGTCACGAACCCGGTCCGGGCTCGTGAACGTCACCTCGGCAATCTTCGGCACGGCCATGCCCTGCACGGACAGCAGTACCATCTGCGCGCGCCGCCACGTTACGACCGAGCCAGTGCCTCTGCGGATGATCCGCAGCAGCCGTCGCCCCTCGCCGTCATCGATCTCCCGCACCCGCACCCGTTCGGCCATGCGCATCAGCCTGGCAGTGATCGGCGCCGGGATGGCAGCTCTGGCCTCGTCACGTCGTCCGGCGTTTCCTCAGCTCCGCGAGCCATGCACGCACCTGCTCGTCGTCGTGCAGGTAGGCACCGCCCTTGTCCGCAGGTAGGTCGATTCCGTGGAGGAGGCTCAGCGCCCACGAGGAGATGTCGTCCCAATCAAGCCCGTCGTCGACCACCCACCGCGCGGCCCAGCGGTCGGCCTCGTCTCGGGTCAGACGACCCTCGACGAGCGCAACGAAGTGCTCTTCGATCTCGTCAAGCGTCGGCTGGCCGTCGGCGTCCATGTCCCGACCCTACATGCAGGGCAAACGTTGGCTGATGCAGCACCAGTCGCCACAGGCATTCCGCAAGCCCGCTGACCTCGCCGCACAGGCCGAGGTCGCGCCGGCGCTGACTGAGCATCGGCTCGACAACCTCCGAGAAGGTGCCTGATTAGGCGGTCCCGGTCAGTCAAAGTCACCTATCTATAGGATATTTTGACTCGCCTTCTATCTCAAACCGACTATCCAGAACGAACGAACGGGGAACGTCATGAGCATCACCAGGACCACTCGTAGGACGCGGGCCAAGATCGCCGTGTCCATCGGGGCCCTGGCCGCGGGCTCACTCATACTCACCGCCTGCAGCGGAAGCAGCGACAGCGGCGGCAAGCGCGACGGTACCTACTACATCAAGGACGTCAACGGCACGTCCAATCTCGGGCAGCTGGTCGTCAAGGGCAACAGTGTCTCGCATCATGAGTACGACTGCGATGGTGTCTACGAGAAGCCGGGCGTGACCAGCACCGGCGAGTTCAACAAGGATCAGTCCCAGATCATCTGGACGGTCGTCGGAGACGACACCCGCAACGAGCGGACCGGCAGCGAGTCCATCGCAACCAGCGAAACCTCGATCAGCATCAGCGGTAGCGCGTACGTGCGTGACAACTCCGATGCTGGCAAGGCTCTGCTGGACGGTTTCAAGACCAAGTGCAAGAAGTAGCGTCGACGTCCCGCTCGGCCGGCTGAGCAGCGCGGAACCCCGTGGGCATCGCGTCCACGGGGTTGTGTCTTTCCTCGGCTGGTCAAGCCTCTGACGTCTACTCCTGAAGCTGCTGTGCCCGGTGCTCCTCGATCGTCTCCGGCGGCTGGCCGTACTTCGGGACATGCTGCTCGACGAAATCGAGTTCGGCCCACGCTGCCGACCTCCGAACTCTCGACTTGGCCATCACGACGAACGCCATCTCATCAAGCGTCGGCCGGCCGCTGGCATCCATGTCCCGACCGCACATGCAGGGCAAACGTTGGCTGATGCAGCACTAGCGGATGCCTCTGACAAGCCAGCTTGTGATTCTGAGACGCTGGCGCGGGAAGCCGCGGTGGCGGACTCCAGTACGTTTTGTCGGTCGTGTTCCTGGGGCGCTTGTTCGGGCGGTAGCTGGGGCCGTTCATGATCACCTGGTGGCTGGTGTTGATGAGCCGGTCCAGGAGTGACTCGGCGACGACGGGGGTGGGGAAGAGGGGATACCAGTCGCTGGGTGCCCGGTTGCTCGTGATGATCAGGAACCGGCCCTGACGCCGCCCCGCCATGAGGCGGCCCCAGACCCCGATTGCCCTACAGGGCGGGGGTGAACTCCACCTCCGTGCCCCCGCAGCCGGCCGCGATGTCCCACAGCCGCTGCTGCTCCGCCTCGTCCACCGCGAGCCCCCAGCGCAGCTTCGTCGCGGTCCACTCCGCGCCGTACCGGCACAGCGCCTCCGGCGACGGCGGCAGCCACTCCGACGGGTCACGGTCCGCCTTCGCCCTGTTCGAACGGGCCGTCACCGCCACCAGGGGCGGCTGAAGACGCACTCGCCGCCGTGCTTGGGCGGGCGCCCGCCCTGCGGCGGGCAGATCCACGGCACTGGGACCGGCTTGCGCATCACCCGGTCAGAGCGGAGCCGCCCCAGTACCTCCACCGGCATGTCCGTCAGAAGGTGGGCGATGCGCGGCGCGTCGTAGCCTGCGTCGAGCACGATCAGGACGTCAGGGTCACCAGGCCGCCACTGGCCGGCCGCGACGAGACGCTCAACGACCGCCCGGACCTGTTCAGCGGTGACCGCGGCCAGGTCGGTGCCGGGTTCCAGTCGGATCGCGTCCAGAAGCGCGGTCCATGACGTGCGGCCGATCTCCAAGGCGGCGACGATCGAGTACGGCCACCCAAGCACCATCTGGTGCTTGCCCATGCCCCGGCCGAAGGTATGGCAGAACGACCGGTCCGAGCAGGTGTCGGCGTCCGGCCGCAGCCACGACGAGAGGCGAGACATCAACCGCCAGCACCAGGCGGCCGTCGGCGGCCCGGGGCAAGGGCACGCCCGCCAAGGCCCAGCGGAGTCGAACCACGTCGATTCGGCCCTGATTCAGCCCAACGTAAAGAGCTCCGTGCCCTCGCCGGTGCTCGGGCGCGAGCGCCAGGTCCACGAGCGTGCGGACCAGCCCATCGGTGCACAGCAACGCGTCGCGCAGCTCAAACAGTGCGCTGCGCCGGGAGACCAGACACGCGTACAGCTCGGACCGGAACGCTGTCACCGCTGCGAACGCGTCTCGTTGAACCCCGCGCTCGACCAGTTCCACGATCCCGGCCTCCAAGCCGCACCGACCCTCCCAGCAGGATCAGGCTCCGGTCTCTCGGACACGCCACGAACAGGGGAAAGCAAGTTTCGAGCGCCATTCGACGACGGACCATAAAGGGCAAGCTTAACGACCCGAGCATCTGACCAGCGAGGCCGTGCCCGTCTTCCGAGCGGCCATTGCCCAGCTGCCCCTCTCTAAGGGGACTTTCCAGTACCTGGGGTTGTCCTCCGATAACCAGAACGAGGAGAAAACAACCGTGAGCGCTCGCCTGATCCTGTTCCGGGTCTGCCGACCGCACTGCTCGGTATCGCCGCGGCGGCCGTCGTCTGGTTCGGGGGCGCCGACGTTCTGGACACGCTCCGACTCCTGACCGGTTGCGTGGTCTTGGTTTCGGTCCAGGTCTCCGCCTGCGCTGTCATCGGCTATGTCCTCGGGCGGCGCGGGGCACTGCTGTCACGCGTCCGACACAACCCGCGCGCACCCTCTGCGGGATCACGGAGATCAACTTCGTCAGAGCGGCCGCCACCCGCCGGAGAGGGCCCGCCGGAGCTCGCGGTCTGTCTGGCCGGAATGCCACCAAAGCAGGCCAAGCGAACTGTCCCTGATCGCAGCACGGCTACCAGATGATGAACACCTACGAGAAGGAGCCATATGTCGACGCCCGGTAAGGGAATCTCCATCACCCACGAGCTGGAAACGCACGGCTGGTCGAACGAGGAGACTGCCGCGTACGAGGCCGCGATCGAGGCGGTGAACGGGCTCGTCGGCGCGTACACCGCGGTGATCGCCGCCGAAGAGACGAGGGCTCAGCCGAACCGGGAGGCAATCGCTGCCGCTCGGGCGGCGCAGCAGCGCCTCGCCCGCGAACGTGAAGCGCTGCGCTCCACCGACCACCAGCAGATCGCTGAGGCCCGCGCTCGTTATGCCGAGCTGGCTCGCGAGGTACGAGCCGGTCTTGATGCGGTGCAGCCTGTTCGAGGCGACCACCGCCCAGGGGCCTTCGAAGACGCGCCGACCGCCACGGTGTACGACGTCTTCGCGGAAACGGCTTCCCGGCTCATCGGCCTGCTCATGGCCCGTGCGCAGGCCGCCTCGGAGGGGGAGCAGCCGCAGCAGTGGCGAGACCAGGCCCTTGCGGTACGCGCCGCCACCCGGCGGGTCCCGGCGCACGACCGTGACGAACTGCTGAAGCAGATCGCGCAGTGGCAGAACGACATCGCCCGCCTGGAGAGCCGGTGAGCATGGCGCAGCCCAGCGACTACTTCCTCGATGACAACCAGCTGCGGACGCTCTTCGAGGAAGTGGTTCGGCCTTTCGTCTTCGATGGGTACAGCCCGCAGGCCCAGCCCGTGCTGTCATTCTTCGGCGCGCAGCAGGGAGCGGGTAAGAGCCAGGCTTCGCTGCCCGGCGGCAGGAACCGGGCGGGGGTGACCTGGTTGCCTTAAGCCCAGACGATCTACGTCCGCTGCACCCTCGATACGCGGCGGTGCTGGCCGCATACCCGCTGCTGATGAAGGACGCCACGGCGCAGGCCACCACGGCCTGGGTCGCGATGTGTCACGACCATGCACGCCAGCATGGCTACGGACTGCTCCTGGAGGGGACCTTCAAGGACCCGCAGGGGCTGCTGGACATCGCCGCCGCCTATGCGGCAGACGGCTACGAGGTCGAGATGACCGCTCTCGCCGTCCGGCTCGACGCCCTCATGGCACAGGGCCGGCTCATGTGCTCCCTGCTCAAGGACGCCAAGAACTCCGGATACGGCGGCGACCCGCGCGCCCTCGCCCTCGCCGGATACAACGCCGGATGGGGCTGGGTCCAGTACTACCGCGGCGTACCTCCCAGATCCTTCGCCAACGGCGAGCCCTACGGGTACGTCCAGGCCATCCTCAGCGACATCCCCCGCTTCCAGGGCGCCGGACTTCTCCAGGTGGCAGGCAGCGGCGCCGGACCCGACGCCGTACGCAGAGCCGCAGGCCGCATCGGCACCCCCTACTCCTGGGGCGGAGGCAGCCCTGACGGCCCCACCACCGGCTTCTGCGACGGCCGCAACGGCTACCTCAACGGCAGCTGCTCCGCCTCCTCCACCGCCGGCTTCGACTGCTCGTCCCTCGTCCAGTACGCCTACTGGCCCAGCCTCCAGCTCCCGCGCGTCGCCGACGCACAGTACGGCGCCACCGCCAACCGGCCCGTGGCCCGTGGCGACCTCCAACCCGGAGACCTCCTGTTCTGGTCCCACGGCGGAGCAGGCTCGATCTACCACGTGGCCATCTACGTCGGGGACGGCAACGTACTGCACGCCCCGCGCACCGGACGGGTCGTCGAAATCCAGCCCCTGACCGCCGCCATGCCCGAGAGCGACTACTTCGGCGCCACCCGCCCCTGACCGGGGTCCCCTCTCTGGGAACAAGTGTGCCGCAGACCCCCCGAAGAGGTCTGCGGCACACACGCCGGAGCCGGAAATCTACCTGGTCTTGCCCTCCTGCTCCATCTTCGCCATGCGTGCCGCGATCAGCGGCCAGTGTCTATGGGCGAGCATCAGGTCAGCCTCCCGCTCCTTGCCCGGCACGGCTTCCCGAACCATCCGCATGTAGCGCTCGTTCTCCTGTGCGATCGCCAACTGCCGAAGCGCCCGGGCCCTGTCCGACAGGTCGAGGTCGGGCGGAAGGTCAAGCCCCTCCGTCAGCGGGCCGTACGACAGCAGCGCGTCCCGGCTCGTGGTCGGCGCCTGGCCGGCCGCGAGCGCCTTCGCGACCGCCTGGTCGACGCCGAGTCCTTCGTCGTGCGCAGAGGCAAGAATCTGCCGCACGTCGATGCCGCGCTCGTCCAGGTTCGCCATCGTCGCCGCGATGTCAGGCCACGTCGGGGAGGACAGAATCGCCTCGCGCACCGGCCCGGCAGGCAGGGTCTCGCGGAGCGTCCGCTCCCACTCCGCCGTCCCTTCCCTCGCCACGCGCGCCTCGTTCGCGGCCACCTGGTCTCGCACCGTCACCGCGATCTCACCCAGCCGGGGCAGCAGCTGCTCCAGGTCCACCCAGGCCTTCTTCAGCGCCATGAGCTGCTGCGCCATCTGCGGCCAGTCCGCGTCGGCTGTCAGTGCTGCGGAGATGTCCGCCGGAAGGAGGTCCTTGAGTACCTCCTTCGCCTGCTCGGCGGGCGGGAGATCCTCCTCTGCCCCCTTCTTCTGCCGCTGCTGGTGGCGTCGCACGGCATCGGCGATGGCCGTGATCAGACGCACCGACAGGACAGCGGTCTGCACCGCCTCGCCCGTCGCCTCGGCAAACGGCTCCCCCTGCGCGGGTGTTGCCATCGCTGCTGCTCCCCTCCTTAGCGGGTCCTCTGCGGACCCTTGCGCTGCTCGTCGCCGGGCGGCCGGCGTTGGCCGCAGGTGCAGCCGCCGTCGTGGTGAGTGGGACGCCACCCCTCCCCGTGCCGCCCGCAGCATCCGCGGTCGTCCCGCGCTGCTTCCGCCACCCGTCCAGCCGCCATGTAAGCACTTCCGCCACCGATTCCGCTGAGGTCAACTCTCTTCTCCTGGCCATCGTTGCCAGGACATCAGTCGGGTCTGCGCCGGCCCGCACGGCCTCCACCAGACGGGCTCCCAGGGCCGGCCACGCAGAATCGGTCAGGATGGCCCGAGCACCCTCGGGAACGGCCTCCTGGACCACGCCAGCCATCAACCGCTCGCCCGGTCCCACTGCCGAGCGCTGCCCGGCTGCGGGGCGGAAGGTGGCGCGCTGAGGGCGGACCCGGTACTCGCGGGCCGCGGCCACACCAGCGGTCACCTCGACTGCTGCACACAGCAGCCGCCCGGCCCGCCCGGAGGCCTCGGCCTGCGCACGAGGGGTCCGGGCTTCGTGCCAGCGACGGGACTGCAAAACTGCCAGAGGTTGGCATCCACTACTGCCTGGGCGCCCAGCTGGCACGCATGAAGACCGACATCCTCCGACACCCCGGTACCCCGCCGCGGCACGACCATCCATGGCTTCCTGGAACTTCCCGTCGACGTCCGGGCCTGACCGTCCCCTCCCGCGCCCGGCAGGTCGGGCTCGGGCAGCGGCGATCGTGTGAACTGGTCCGCCTGGTGCGCGCGTTGTACCGCGCGATGTCCTCGGCCATGTCGGTGCCGTCCGGAGGCCGTGGCACTGCGGTCAGGAACCCGGAGCGGCTCGTCGGTGGCGCCGCGGCGCACCGGGAACGCGTCCGAAAAGTTTTGTCTGATAATCGATCATGTGGTGGTGGGCGTGGAGCACGGCTGTGTGACGACCAGGAAGGGCCAAGAGTGTCAGAGTGTCGCCACGTCGAGGTGTGGGGGGATCGGGCGGTGTCGCTGATGACGACGGACGCTGTCGATCGTGCGGACCGGTTCGATTGGTTCTGCGAGACGGTGTCCAGTGGCGTGATGCCCATCACGCTCAACGCCCGGCGTGCGGCCGATTTCCGGGCGAGCTTCCTGTCCTTGGACCTCGGGGTCGCACAGCTGTCGTCACTGGCCTGCTCCCCCGTCGAGTCGCGGCGCACCCCGGCCCATGTCCGGCGCGGCGACCCTGAGCACCTGCAGCTGGCACTCATCACTGGGGGCACCGTCAGGATCGCTCAGCGGGGCAACGAATCCGTGGTCGCGGGAGGACTCGTACTCACGGACACCTCACGACCGAGCGAGGGCGCGTGTTCGGGCGGGCAGCCCGAGTCGGTGGTCCTGCAGATCCCCCGCCGGGCCCTGGCGCTGAGATCGGACGGCGTGGACCGGCTCCTCGCACGAAGCCTGCCCGCGGACGTGGGGGCGGGAGCGGTCCTCGCCGACTTCCTCAGAACACTGGTGACACGCGGCCCGCAATGTCAGCCGGAGGAACTGCGCGCGATGGGATCCGTCACCGTGGACCTGGCCACCGCGTTCCTCGCGCGGCAGCTCGGTGAACCCGGCCAGGCACCTGCCGAGGCCCGCGCGCAGGAAACGCTGCAGCGGGTCTACCGCTTCGTCGAGAACAACCTCGGTGACCCGGACCTGACTCCGCCGGTGATCGCCGACCGGCACAACCTGTCCCTGCGTCGTCTCCACCTCCTCTTCGGCGACCAGCCTCTGACCGTCGCTGCGTACATCCGCCAACGCCGCCTCGAACGGGCCCGCACCGACCTCACACGCCCTGAACTCAGCAGCCGGCCCGTCCGAGCGATCGCCGCCCACTGGGGCTTCCCCAGCGCCACCGGGTTCAGCCGGGCATTCCGCGAAACCTACGGCATCACCCCCACCGAACACCGAGCCCTCTCACTGGCCGCCCCGCGGCGCTGAGGGCAGAGCTGTCCGGATCCCTTCCGGTGCGGCCCTCCCGGGCCTGCCGTTGCCGTCGTGATCTTGGGTGTGCCGAGACACGTGGGGTGTCACCCGGACCCCTGTCCGCTCAGTCGTCAAAGTGGAGTTCAGATCGGGTCCAGAGGGTGAGGTCGCTGCTGGTGGCGACCGCCAGAGTCAGTCCGGAGGGAGAGAACCCGGCTGCGCGGAGTTCCGAGTACTCGGAGTGGAAGACGTGCCACCACGTCCCTCCCGCCGGGCCTTGGTGGGAGCCGCCGTCAGCGGAGAGGATGACCCGGTCGTGGGGCCAGTCGGGGCTGACGACGTCCAGGGTCCAGCCGTCCGGAGTGGTGCTGTGCAGGCCCCCGCCGAACAGCCCGGCGATACGTACCGGCGTGCCCTCGATCGGGCCGAGCCCGGGGCAGGTGAGATCCGGCGACGCGTCCGGGGTACTGGTGTCGGGGTCCGGGTCCCGATCGCGGGCGACCTTCTCGCCGCTGACCGCGTCGAAGAGCCCATGGCCGTCGCTGGACACGACCATGACGAGGTCGTGTCCGCTGTCGGGATGGACGGCGAAGCCCATGCCGAGCAGCCCCCCGATGGGGGTCGTGCGATCCAGCACCGGCCGCCACGGCTGCGGGGCCGGCATGACGGGGGCGCCGATGTAGCGCTCGCGCAGCTTCTGCTGGTACTCCGTGATCAACTCGTCCCCCTCAGGATGTCTGTCCCCAGCGTACGAACCAGAACGGTCTGGCCGAGCAGGCACACTCCCGGGGCGCATCGGTGAGGCGGCCCTCGGGGCCCGGCGAGCCTCGCACCGGGAAGCTGGGCTCCTCTCGCATGGGCATGCCCGCCCATTGGCTCAGGCAGCGATCAGTACCGCGGTCGAGCGATCACGAGCCGAGGAAGACGGGACTCCACCTCTCCTTACAGGGCGACGCGCGGCGGCTTGATGCTGCTGAACGTCACCCCGGCGATCAGCACCGCCACGCCCGCCAGGAGGGCGGGCATGCCGGCTGCGGGGTGCAGGACGATGGCCCACGGCTGCGCTCCGCGACCGCCGCTCTTCCATCCCCCGACCGCAAGGATCAGGGGTACGGCGGTGAGGACCGGGGCTGCGATCCGGGCACCGGCAAGGGGGGCGAGGATGAGCGCAAGGCCGAGGTAGAAGGCGGTATTGCGGCCGATGGCCAGGGCCACGGGATCGGCTCCCGCGAAGTGTCCGAGGACGGCCATCGCCAGGGCGAGGGTTGCGCACGCACCGGCGAGGGCGGCATCGCAGCGGTGGACGGCCCGCACGGCGACGCTTTCCGTGGCGTCCCGGGCGCGGCCGGTGAAGGTGAGCCAACTGACGGCGGGGACAACGGTGATCAGCGCGGCGAGAAGGAAATGCCCGGCCCCGCCGACCATCACGGGAACGGGGATGCGGCTCTGTCCGAACGCCAGACCGGCGCCGGCCGTCACAGCGGTGACGGCGGCGAGGGCAGGAGCGTTGCGGGATGCGGCCCACCAGTTCACCGGTCCGCTCCTTCAGGGTTCAGGGGCGGTTTCTTGTCGCATCCGGTGAGCGCGGCCCGGTTCGCTTCGTACCAGGCGTGCTGACGGGCGGAGGGCAGCCTGAGGATCCGCTGGGCGAGTTTCGCGTCGTCGGGGGAGACACGGCCCTGGGCCGGCGCCGGGGGTGCGTGGGTGGCGATGGCCGTCAGCCGTGCGGTGAGCGGTCCCCGGGCGGGGAACGCGGGGTATGTGTGGCTGGTTCGGGCGCGTTCGGGGATGGGGGGCAGGAGGGTGTCGGTGAGGTTGGCGGTGATGACCTGCTCGCGGACCTGGCCTTTTCCTCCGAAACCGGCCTGTCCGGGCTTGAGGTCACGGCTCTGGGTGAGGGAGGAGACCGCGGGAAGACCGGCGTCTTTCAGGCGGCTGCTGTAGGCGCGAGTGGTCGCCGCTATCCGGGTTCGTCCCGGGGTCTCGGGCCACAGGCACACTTCCGGCACGCCGGCGGTGTCGCAGGCCAGAGCACCGGGGTTCCGGTCGGCGACCGGGTTGTAGCCCATGTCCACGACCAGGAACACCGAGGCCGCGGACGCGGCGCCAAGGGCGGCCAGGGGCTTCCATCGGTCGGCCTGGGCGATCGTGAGGAGGCATGCGGTGATGATCCCGCCGCTGAACAGGAGCGGCGCCCACACGGCCACGGGGTCGATCACCGATCCGACCGAGCAGCAGCTGTCGTAGGCGCCCGCGACCAGGTGGCGGGGCCACGGGGTGTCCCAGGATCCGGGGAACGCGGTCAGGCAGAACCCGATCACCATGGCCAACGGTGCGGCCGCAAGGTGCGGAAGGCGGCCGCCCAAGAGATGTCCGGCCAGTGTGGCGGCGGCCATCAGCAGCGCGTACACCGCGAACATGCCCAGGTGGGAGAGAGACGGAAGTGCTGCCGCGGCCGAGCTCGCGACACCGACCGCGATGAGCATCCCGGCGACACCCATCAACCAGACGGGAACCAGCAGCGGCAGCACGACGGCGAGCCGGCCGCGGGAAGGAGCTTGCCCGAAGACATTGCCCCGCCGTAGGCGTGCGCCTTCCCACGCTCCGCTCGCCGCGCACGCGGCTGTGGCGAACGGGATCGTGTACGAGGCGTTGCCGAGCACCGACGGCCCGTACCCGGGAACGGTGCCCGTGGTGATCGGCTCCGACAGGAGCAGCAGGACGTAGCCGGCGAGGAGGACGAGCATCAGTCCGGCGGAGGAGGACCGCAGGAGGGTGGTGATGCGCATCGGTCAGATCTCCCGTCCGACGAGCATCATGTAGGCGGCTTCGGCCTGGTCGCGGCCGCTTGTGGCGGTCGGTGCCAGGGCGTGGAAGTCGGCGGGGCCGCCCTGGAAGCGGATCTTTCCGTGGGCGAGGACTGCCACGTGTGTATACAGGTCGGCGAGGTCTTCGGTCTGGTGCGTGGAGACGATCACCTGCACGCTGCCGGCGAGGTCGTCGACGAGCTCACGGAACACGAGGCGCTGCGTGGGGTCGAGGCCGGCGGTCGGCTCGTCCATCAGGATCAGCTTGCTGCGGTGAGTCAGCGCCCCGGCGATTCCCATACGGCGGAGCTGACCGCCGGACACCTGGTGGCTCTTGCGCCCCGCAAGGCGGGTGAGGTCGACGCGGCGCAGGGCGTCCTCGGACGCCTTCCACGCCAGGTCCTTCGGCATGCCCTTGAGCCATCCCGCATAGGCGACCTGTTCGCGTACGGTCAGCCCGGGCATGGGGGTGATCTGCTGGGGGATCCACGCCACGCGCTCACGGTAGGCGGCCAGGTGGCGGCCTTTCGCGGCGCTTCCTTCGAAGGTGACCGACCCGGACGAGGGCGACAGGTGGGATGCGGCGATGGCCATCAACGTGGACTTGCCGGCTCCGTTCGGGCCAAGGAGGACCGTTGCCCGTGCATCGATCCGGAGGCTGAACTCATTGAACACAGGCGTGTTCCGCCCGTACCGGAATGAAACATGATCAAAAACCAGAGGCATGAGGGAACGCGCAATCCGCCATCCCGCTGCCGGCGGGATGGCCTTGGTCATGGGCATGGGATGGCCGGCACCAGAGGGTCCCTGTGCCGAACCCGCCGGGACTCTCGTGCTACCTGTTCAGCGACGGCACTACGAGCCGACCTTCACGGTGGAGGGACGCGTAGTCGTAGTCCCTGAAGTCATCCGACTGGCAGCCCTTCCTCTCCCCGTTCTCGTTGACCCTGCATGAGGGCACGCCGGAGGGAGGAGACGTGGTACGAGCCCCTCCCCCGAGCCGACTTGAACGGTAGCCGCAGAACACCTCATTCCGTGACGGGTGGTCGAGTGTGGCTCAAATGCACACCTGCCCCTTTCCCCCGCCCAGGACGGGCCCATGTGCACGGATCACCGTGCAAGGAATTGCAGACCATCGAGACGTCGTCCTGATCCTGTCTTCGGGATGGGTCCGGGCCGGGCCGGCGACGTCGAGGGGGCGCCGGGCCGGCCCGGCGTCGGCGGCGTGCTGACGGTGTCGTAGGTGATGCTCACCACCGGTCAGCCGGACGGACCCTCCACGACGACGCTCCTGAGGGGCCACCCGCGCTGACCGTGCGGTCACTTGGGCGGCAGCTCGGCCGTCGCGTCCAGGGCCAGCCGCAGCCAGTGGTCCAGCGCGCCGTCAGCCTCCAGCCGCTCCCGGCCCCGCGCACCCCGGTGGGTGTCGGAGTGGTCCCTTTCGTGCCATCGGCCGAGGTTGACAGCGCCGTACTCTTACATCACCCTTTCACTAGTCAACTAGTGAAAGGGTGATGCTGACGTGCTGGAGTACCGCATCGACCGGCGCAGCGGCATCGCCACGTACCTGCAGATCGTCCAGCAGACCAAACAGGCCCTGCGTCTGGGCCTGTTGCAGCCCGGCGACAAGCTGCCGGCCGCGCGCGAGGTCGTCGAGGCCACCGCCATCAACCCCAACACCGTCCTCAAGGCCTACCGCGAACTGGAACGCGAAGGGCTCGTCGAGGCGAAGCGGGGGATGGGCACCTTCATCCGGAAGTCCCTCGGCGGAGCCCCTGCCGACTCCCCGCTCCACAACGAGCTCGACGACTGGGCGCGGCGGGCACTGGCCGCCGGGATGGAGCGGGACGACGTGGCCGCGCTCTTCGCATCCGTACTCGACACACACTTCAAGGGGAACAGCGACGCATGACGGACACCGTGATCGAGGCGGACGGCCTCGGACTGCGCTACGGGCGAAAGGGGGACTGGGCGCTGCGCGACTGCACCTTCCGGCTGCCCGAAGGCCGGATATGCGCGCTCGTGGGACCCAACGGGGCCGGAAAGTCCAGCCTGCTGGCCCTCGCCGCCGGGCTGCTGCTCCCCACCGAGGGCACCCTGCGCACGGCGCCGCGCGGGGAACTGGCCTACGTCGGCCAGGACAAGCCCCTCTACCCGCAGCTCACCGTCGAGGACACCCTGCGCCTCGGCCGTGAACTCAACCCCGGCCGCTGGGACGCCGCGACGGCCGCGCGGATCGTGGAGGCCGGCGGACTGTCGCCGCAGGCCCGGATCCGTACGCTCTCCGGCGGCCAGCGCACCCGCGTCGCCCTGGCCCTCGCCCTCGGCAAGCGCCCCGGCCTGCTCCTGCTGGACGAGCCGATGGCCGACCTCGACCCGCTCGCCCGGCACCAGCTGATGGGCACCCTGATGGCCGACGCCGCCGAGAACGGCACCTCCGTGGTGATGTCCTCGCACATCCTGGCCGAGCTGGAGGGCGCCTGCGACCACCTCCTCCTCGCCGGCGGCGGCCGGATCCGCCTCTCCGGCCCCATCGACGAGGTCAGCGCCGCCCACCGGCTGCTCACCGGCCCGGCCGCCGCCTCCGCCGAACTCTCCTGCCACACCGTCGTCGAAAGCCGTACGACGGGCCGCACCCTCACCGCCCTCGTGCGGCCGGGCGGCCCCGTCGACAGCCGGACCTGGCAGACGGCCACCCCCTCCCTGGAGGAGCTCTTGCTCGCCCACCTGCGTTCTCCCGACGCCCCGCCGTTCACCGCCGCGGGGGTGCGGGCATGAGCACGCCGACGCTGAAGGGCCCGTACTGGGCCACGGTCCGGCAGCACCGGCGCGCGACCTGGGCGCTGCCCGCCGTCGCGGCGGGCGGCCTCCTCGCGGTGATCGCGCTGCGCGTCCAGGTCGTCGGCGACCCTGGCTCCGACGGGCTGCTTGAGAGCCCGACCCGGGCCTACAACCTGCTGCGGCTCTGCATGGAGTACGCCGGCGCGGGCCTGCTCCTGCTGCCGTTGCTGGTCGGAGCCTTCGTGGCCGGCCCCATGACCGCGCGCGAACTGGAGAGCGGGACCTGGCGGCTCGCCCTCACCCAGTCGACCACGCCCAGGGCCTGGCTCGGCGCCAAGGTCCTCGTCGCCGCGCTGGTGTCGGCCATCGGGGCGGGCACGCTGGTGCTGGTCTACCGCCTCGGCTGGTCCCGGGTGACCAACACCTATCAGCTCACCTGGTTCGACCGGGGCACGTACGAGGCCACCGGCCCGGTGCTGGCCGCCTACTGCCTGCTCGGGGTGGCCCTCGGCGTCCTCGTCGGACAGCTCGTCCGGCGCACCCTCGCGGCCATGGCCGTCACCGGTCTCCTGACCGGCCTGGTGCTGCTGGGCCTCGGCTCCGTGCGCTGGTCGTTCCTGCCCACGGAGACCGGCACCATCCCCTTCCACGGAGACCTGAGCGGGCTGATGCCGCCCCACTCCTTCGCGACGGACCTGGGGCTGCTCACCGCCTCGGGCAAGCGCCTGCCCTGGAACGCCTGTTTCAGGCAGACCCAGAACACGGGCGTCTGCCCCTCCGACCTGAACGTCACCCGCCGGTACGCGGACTTCCACCCGGTCTCGCACTACTGGCCGACGCAGCTGATCGAGACCGCCATCGTGCTCGTCCTGGCCGCCGCCGCCCTCTACGCGGCGTTCCGGGTGCTGCGCTCCCGGCGCGGCTGAGGCCTACAGCCGCGCCCCACCGGTTCCCCTGGATGGACGTGCTCGTGCCTTCGCGGTTCAGCGGAAGGCGTCGGCGTTCTCCGAAGCCCACTGGCGGAAGGGGCGGGCAGGGGTTCCGGTGATCCGCGCGACCGTGTCGCGCACCATCAGCAGCCCGTCGTTCACGTCTCCGCCCGTGACGTCGAGGACCGCATCCGCGGCGTCGGCCCCGAAGACCGCGGCCATCTGTGCGTGGGCCTGCCGGCGGCTGATCTCGGCGAAGGGAACCCGCCGCCCCAGGGCTGCCGCGATGGCCTCGGCCTGCTGTCGGGCGGTCACCGGCTCCGGACCGGTCAGGGCGTACGTGCGCCCGTGGTGGCCGGGCTCGGTCAGTGCCACCCGCGCCACCGCCGCGATGTCCGCGGGGTGGATGGTCGGCAGCGCGGTCTCGGCGTACGGCGCCCGGACGGTCTCGTGGCCGCGGATGGACGCCGCCCACATCAGGGCGTTCGAGGCGAACTGCGTCGGCCGCAGGATCGTCCAGGCCATGCCGCTCGCCTTGAGCAGCTGCTCCACCGCCAGGTTCTCGGCGGCGGGGCCGAGGTGCGGGTGGGTCTCGACGGTGATGGACGACACCAGCACCACGTGCTCCACCCCCGCCTGCCGGGCGGCTTCGAGGATGTCGGCGTCCGAGCCCAGACGCGGAACGAGGAACAGCGAGCGCACCCCTTCGAGCGCGGGCCTCAACGACGCCGGCTCGGCGCAGTCGCCCTCCACCGCTTCGACGCCGGCGGGGAAGACGGCCCGTGCGGCGTCACGGGTGAGCCCCCTCAGCGGCCCAGCACCGCGCGCGTGCAGCTCCTTCAGCAGGGCGCTGCCTATGTTTCCGGTGGCTCCGGTCACGAGGATCATGGGCGTGCCTTCCCGTCGTCAGATGATCGAGTAAGCGACACGCTAGAACCTCGAGCACGCTTCAGGTCAAGGAACACCTGTCCGCTCCCGCAGCTGGGCACCACGTTCTCGCGCGCCGCTTCTCCGCCCGGCACCGCCTGCCCCGCCCCCGGCCGCGGCCCGGGGCGGCGTCTTCGACCGGCAGGCGCCACTGGCTCGCCGGCGTCCTGCCGCGCACGGCCTAGCTCCCGGGGGTGACCAGGCCCGTCTCGTAGGCGAGGACCACCGCCTGGGCTCGGTCGCGGAGGGAGAGTTTGGCGAAGATGCGGGCCACGTGCGTCTTGACCGTGGCTTCGCTGAGCGTCAGCTCCCGCGCCAGTTCGGCATTGGACAGGCCCTGGCCCATCAGGGTCAGGACCTCGCGCTCGCGCGGGGTCAGCGCGGCGAGGTCGCGGTGCGGTGCCGGTGCCGGGGAGGCGGCGGGGGGCGGGGCGCAGCGTTCCACCAGGCGGCGGGTGATGGACGGGGCGAGGAGGGCGTCGCCGGTGTCCACCAGCCGTACGGCGGCCGCCAGATGTCCGGGCGTCACATCTTTGAGCAGGAAGCCGCTGGCTCCGGCGGCGAGGGCGGCGTAGACGTACTGGTCGAGGTCGAAGGTGGTCAGCATGATCACCCGGCAGTCCGGCAGCTCGGCGAGGATCCGCCGGGCGGCCTCCAGGCCGTCCATGCGGGGCATGCGTATGTCGAGGAGTACGACGTCGGGCCGCAGGGAGCGCGCCATCGACACCGCCTCGACCCCGTCGGCGGCGACACCGGCGACCTCGATCCCCCGGGCCGTGAGGATCAGCCGGAAGCCGGTGCGGACCAGTTCCTGGTCGTCGGCGATCAGCACCCGGGGTCCGGGCTGGGGCGCCGTCACGGCCGGTCCAGGGGGAGGCGGGCGCGGACCCGGTATCCGCCGCCCAGCCGGCGGCGGGCGTCGAGGTCGCCGCCGTAGACCGCGACGCGTTCCCGCAGGCCGATCAGCCCCCGGCCCGTGCCCTCGCCGGAGCCGCGCGGGGCCGGGGGACGGCCTCCCGTCAGCACGCTGGAGCCGCCGTTGAGCACCTCCACCCGCAAGGCGTTGTCCGCGTACCGCACCGTCACCTCGGCGCCCACCCCGTCCCCGTGCTTGAGCGCGTTCGTCAGCGCTTCCTGGATGATCCGGTACGCCGTCACGTCGATCCCCGCCGGCAGCGGGCGCGGTTCCCCGGATATCCGTACGTCCACCGGCAGTCCGGCGAAGGCTATCTTGTCGATCAGGCGGCTCAGCCCGCTGAGGCTGGGCTGCGGTGTCAGTTCGGCGGCGCCGGCGTACGGCTCGTCCGTGCCGTCCTGAGCCGGTGCGAGCAGGCCGAGCAGATGGCGCAGCTCGGTCATCGTGGTCCGTCCCGCGCTCTCCACGGCGCTCATCGCGGCGGCGGCCTCCTGCGGCATCGTCGCCATCACCTCGCGGGCCGCCCCGGCCTGGACGATCATCAGGCTCACGTTGTGGCTGACGATGTCGTGCAGCTCCGCCGCGATCCTGGCCCGTTCGGCGTCGACCGCGGCCCGGGCCGCGCTCTCCCGCTCCCGCTCCAGCAGCCAGCGGCGCTCCCCCAGGGCAGCCCGGTGGGCCCGCCGCTCACGCGCCAGCGCGGCCCCCAGCCAGAGCGCGGCCACGGCCGCCGCGCACGCGGCGCCCACGGCACCGCCCGTCAGCCATCCCATCCCCGCCACCCACCCCCGGCTCGGCAAGATCCATCCACGCAAGCTTCGCAGGCCCCGCCCGTGCTCCGCATCACCCCCCGGAGCTCCCTTCACACGTACATCCCCGGGATGACCGGGGCCGGAGTCTCCATCCGGGGGGTGACGTCCTGCCCCAAGGCACCTTCTACGTTCGTGACATGACAATCAATCACGACGCGGACCGGCCGGTCGTCGTCCGGCTGGACGGCGTGCACAAGGAGTACGGCGACACCAAGGCCCTCGACGGCCTGTCCCTGGAGGTCCGCAAGGGGGAGGCGGTCGCCGTGATGGGCCCCTCGGGATGCGGCAAGTCCACGCTCCTGAACCTGGTGGCCGGCCTGGACCGGCCCACCGCCGGCCGCGTCGAGGTGCACGGCACGGACCTCGGCGGCCTCTCGGAGACCGGGCTCGCGCTGTTCCGCCGCCGCAGTGTCGGCATGGTCTTCCAGTTCTTCAACCTCATCGACGACCTCCCCGCCCTGGACAACGTGGCCCTGGCCGCCCAGCTGACCGGTGCCTCCGCCCGGCAGGCCCGCCGCCGGGCGCTGGAACTCCTCGACGAACTCGGCATCGCCGACCGCCGCGACCACTACCCGGCCACCCTCAGCGGCGGAGAGCGCCAGCGGGTCGCCGTGGCGCGGGCCCTGATGAACCGGCCGGCGCTGCTGCTGGCCGACGAGCCGACCGGCGCGCTCGACAGCCGCGCCGGGGAACAGGTGATGGACCTGCTGATCGACCTGAACCAGATCGGCCAGACCCTGCTGATCGTCACCCACGACCCCCGGCTGGCGGCCCGCTGCGCGGGCCGCCTCGTCGAGGTCGCCGACGGCCGCGTCGCCCGCGAGCGCGCCCTCGACGAGGCGGGCCACGAGGCCCTCCGGGCCCACCACGGCCGCGAGACCGGCGGAGACCCGGAGCGTTCCGCGTGACGGCCGTGTGGCGGGCCTCGCGCGCCGCCGTCAAGCGCCGCCGGGTGCAGACCTTCGTGATCGGCCTGGTCGTCCTGTGCTCCACCACCACCGTCCTCCTCGCCCTGGCCCTGCTCTCCGTCGCCTCCGGCCCCTTCGAGAAGGCCTTCGAGCACCAGCGCGGCGCCCACGCCGTGGCCTCCTTCGACCGCGCCGGGGTCGCGGACGCGCAGCTCGCGCGCACCGCCGGGCGGCCGGGGGTGGCGGCCGCCGCCGGCCCCTTCGGCCTGGCCGTGGTCCCCGTCCCGAAGGACTGGCTCTGGATGTCCGGCGGCACCCTCACCGTGGTGGGCCGCGCCGATCCCGGCGGGCCGGTGGACCGCATCGAGCTGCTGGAGGGCCGCTGGGCCACCGCGCCCGGCGAGATCGTCGTCAACTGGCCCGGCCGGGGCAGCCCCGCACCGGAGCTCCTGGGCAGCCGGCTCGACGTCACGGGGGCGGGCAGTCTGACGGTCGTCGGCTTCGCCAACGGCGTCAGCCGGTCGGCGAGCGCCTGGGTGACGCCCGGGCAGGTGGCGGCGCTGCACCCGTCCGCCGCCCAGATGCTGTACCGGTTCACGGACGTCTCCACCGAGGAACGGCTCGGCGAGCGGCTCGCGGCGGCCACGGCGGAGCTGCCGCAGGACGCCGTGACCGGAGTACAGACGTACTTCGCCCTGAAGCAGGCGTTCTCGGCGCTGGCCGACTCCTACCTGCCCTTCATGACCCTCTTCGGCGTCCTCGGCCTGCTCGTGTCCTCGCTGATCGTCGGCAACGTGGTCAGCGGGGCGGTGGTGTCCGGCATCCGCCACATCGGGGTCCTCAAGGCCCTGGGCTTCACCCCGAACCAGGTCGTCGCCGTGTACCTGACGATGCTCTCCGTCCCGGCCGTGGCGGGCTCCGTACTGGGCACCGTGGCGGGCAACCTGCTGTCGCGGCCCGTGCTGAGGGTGGCCTTCACCGGGATCGAGACCGGCCGGGCCATGACGGGCGAGATCGACGCGTGGGTGTCCGTGGTGTGCCTGCTGGGCGTGCCCGCCCTCGTCCTGCTGGCCGCCCTGGTCCCCGCGCTGCGGGCGCACCGGCTGCCCGCCGCCCGGGCGATCAGCGCCACCGGAGCGCCCCGCACCGGGCACGGCCGACGGGTACAGCGGCTGCTGGCCGGCTCCCGGCTGCCGCGCCCGGTCAGCATGGGCCTGGGCCAGCCCTTCGCCCGGCCCGGCCGCTCCCTGCTGACCCTGGCGTCCATCGTGCTGGGCGTCACCACCGTGACCCTCGCCACCGGGCTGACCAGCACCATGCTGGCCCTCGGCAGCGCCGGCCGGCCGGCCGCGGGCGCCACCGTTCAGGTGACGGCCGACCGCGCGGGTCCGTCCACGCTCGGCGACGGGCAGCTGGAGCAGCGGCTGCGCTCGCTGCCCGGTGCCGTCGCGGTGCGGGCCCGGGCCTTCACCCAGGCGAGCCTGGTCGGCCAGAGCCAGCCCGTGTTCGCCGACTTCTACCGGGGCGACGACTCCGCGTACGAGGACAGGATCGCCCGGGGGCACGCTCCCCGTGCGGCGGGGGAGATCGTCGCCGGACCCGCGTTCCTGCAGCAGCGCGGGCTGCGGCTCGGCTCCCGGGTCACGCTGGAGCTGAACGGCCGGCGGCTCTCCGCGACCGTCGTCGGGGTGGTCGTCGAGGGGAACGCCCGTGCCCTGGAGGCCGGCTGGCAGACCCTCGAACGGCTCGCCCCGGACCTGCGCGCCGGCGAGTTCACCGTCCGGGTCGCCGAGGGCGCCGACCCGCGCGCCTACGCCGCGGCGGTCGAGGCCCTGGAACCGGGACTCGGCGCCCGGGTCCTGGATTCCGCGAACGCCGGAACCACCACGGTCGTCGCCTTCTCCACGGTGTTCACGGTGCTGCTGACGGCCGTGGCCTCGCTGGGGGTGTTCAACACCGTGCTGCTGAACACGCGGGAGCGGCGCCGGGACCTCGGGACGATGAAGTCGATCGGCATGACCCCGCGGCAGGTGGTGGTGATGACGGTGACGTCGGTGGCGGGCCTGGGCGCGGCGGGCGGGCTGCTCGGCATCCCGCTCGGGATGGCGGCGCACCGGCTGGTCGTGGACCACGTCGGGGTGGTCGCCTTCACGGAGCGGATGAAGGACGTGTGGCACGCGCCGCAGCTGGCCGGGCTGCTGCTGGCGGGCGTGGCGATCGCCGTGCTGGGTGCGCTGCTGCCGGCCCGTGCGGCCGCCCGGACGACGATCGCGGCCGCCCTGCACACCGAGTGACCGGCGGGGTGCCGGTCCGGAGGTCCCGGGGGCCGCGGCCATGGGCCGTGTCTTTCGGATCGGGCCGGACCGGCCCGCGGGTCTCCCGGTTTCCCCGGATGCCCCTGGCTCCCCCGGCTACCACCGGCCACCGGCCACCGGCCACCGGCCACCGGCCATCCTGGCCGCTGACCGGGGCGGCAGTCATCTACAGCGCCGCCGGCCTGCACCGCGACGGGCGCGGGCAACCGTCGCACCCGCGGCCGGACAGGGCCTGGCTAATCGTCAACGGCCCCCGGGGCCAGGGCTGGGGCCGGGAACGCGAAGCGGGCCTCGGCGCCCGACCACCAGACGCCGACGGCGAAAACGGCAGTGGCCTCCAGCAGGGCAGCACGGTCGAGCCCGCCGCAGGGCAGAGGCGTGCAGTGCATGGAGGTGATGATCTCCGCCACCCGCGTGGCGGCGCCCGGCTGGTCGGTACAGAACGGGACCGCCAGAGGAGCCCCTTCGAAAGCCGGGCGGTCCAGCGTCCAGATGCTCTCGTGGCACACCCCGAACGCCTTCACCACATGGGCGCCGGGGGCGGCGTCCGCGATGAGCCGGGCGACGGAGGTGGCGCCGCCCGTGGTCAGGGCCGGGCCGTCCTCGCCGGGCGCCATGGGAACGGTGCAGTCGATCACCGTCCGCCCGGCGAGCAGCGGGGCCAGTTCCTCGGCCAACCGCGGCGCGGCGGCAGCCGGCACGGCGATGAGCACCACGTCCCCGTGGGCCGCGGCCTCGGCGAGGCCGCCGTGCTCGGAGGCCCCGGTGAGCAGGGCGGTACGGGAGGCCGCTTCGGTGTCCCGACCGCCCACCCGGACGTCATGGCCGGCGCGTACCCAGGCCGCGCCGAGGGCCGTGGCCATCGCCCCTGTACCGAGAATGCCGATACGCATGTGCTTGCTCCTGTCGTCCGTACCGTGAGTCTTGCGAGGTGTCACGGAAAGGACGCTAGGTGCCCCGATGCGCACCACATGGTGTGCATCGGGCCGGGCAGGATGGGCGCATGAGTGCAACGGGGGCGGAGGCGGACGGACAGGGCCTGGGCGGGGACCTGGGCGGCGGCGAGTACGCCGCGGACTGCCAGGCGAGGGTGGCCTTCGAAGTCCTGTCGAACCGCTGGGACAGCGTGATCGTGTACATCCTCGGCGAGGGCGGTCCCATGAGGCCGCGCGCGCTGATCACCCGCATCGGCGGGATCAGCCCCAAGGTCCTCAACGAAGCCCTGCGCCGCCTCGAGTACAACGGCCTGGTCGCACGCAAGGCATACGCCGAGGCCCCGCCTCGCGTCGACTACGCACTGACCGAGGCGGGCCTCGCGCTGCTGGGCCCGATCCGTGCGATGGGCGCGTGGGCGGGACGCTACACCGAAGCCGTCCTGGCGGCCCAGGAGCGCTTCGCATCCCGCGCACCCCGGGAATGAGCGACTTCGTCGTCCGGGCCGTCGCCGGCTGCCTGCCCTCCCATCAGCGGGCCGGCGGCCTGACCACCCGCCTCGCGAGGGCCCGGCACCCGCGTCCTGTCGGCTACGACGGCCGGTACTCGTCGTGGAACTGTTCGAGCACCACCTCGTAGCCGTCCAAGTCCCGGCCCACGAAGATCCGGGCCCAAGCCGTGTCCTCTGGTTCACTCAGCACGGGAAGCCCCTCGCGTCGCCACAGGTCGTACGCGGCGTCCAGATCCGGAGTCGGGAGGGCCAGCGCGAAACCGAGCCCGAGCGGGCCGGCCTTGACCGCTCGTTCCTCCTCCGGTCCGTTGTACTCGTGGGCGTACATGTCCGACAGGATCAGCCAGGTGTGACCGAAGGTCAGGTAGCGCAGGTTCGGCTGCTCGTCATTGGGGATCTCCCGGAATCCCAGCCGCAGGTAGAGATCACCAGAGGCTTTGAGATCCCGTACCCGTAACCCCACCTTGACCTGCTTGGCGCCCATCATCTTCCGGCTCCCCTCTCAGTGGCTCGGAACGGCGATGGTAAGCCACGTACCGGGGACGGTCGGTGGTGTCGGCGGCGGACCGAGTGGTCTCCGACCGGTCTGAACTCGCCGAGCTGTGGGCCGAAGCCGCGGACTGGTCGAAGTGGCGCCAGGACATCACCCGCCTCCGCGATGTCCTCGCCCCTCCGATCCGCCACAAGAGGAAGCCTCTTGGAGATCTGAGCGGTGACCTCCCGTGCGACCCGCGATGCACCGGGTGCCGGGTACCGGGGAATCGGAGCCGATCACCTCGGGATCATCACTGGCCAGGCCCGTCGAGGCGTTCCGTGGGGCCGGCGAAGGAGAGGAACAGGGTCCGTGTGGTGAGCAGCCAGGTGCCGTCCACCTTGCGGAACGTGTCTTCGTAGTGCCCCACCTGGACCGGGGGCCGGGGTGGCACGAGGCCTTCCGTGTAGCCGTCGACGCGGTACGTGGTGAAGTAGGTGGTGGCGGCGGCCGTGTCCGCGGAGGTGACGGTCACCAGAACGTTGGTGCAGACACGGCGTGACAGCCGGTCCGCGGGCCGGCTCCCGAAGTAGCCGCGCAGGGCCTCGTGGCCTGCGATGCGGCGATCCCCGGCGGGCCATTCCCAGATCCCGTCCCGCGTGAACAGGTCTGCCACCGAGCTCGGGTCCCCGAGGTCGAGCCGGTGGACGAACTCAATGATCAGCCGCTCGCAGGACCGCTCTGCGAGCAGGTGTTCCATCGGGTCGAGAGTGTGAGCGTTCATCACCCACTCATACCAGGGGACGCGTAGCGGAAGGCAGCCCGTTTTCGCTACGGTGGCCGGTGCCGGCGCTGCTGGGCTCCGGCCCCCGTCCGCCGGATCTATTTGGCGATCTTCCAGAGGGACAGTGTGGTGACGTAGCCGGGCATGTCCGAGGACGGTGCTCCCTTGGTGGGGGGAAGGACGTCGGTGATGCGCAGCATCGCCAGGTTGTTCTCGCTGGTGACGGTGCACAGCACGGTGCCCTTGGCCAGTGTTTTGCCCAGGTTCAGTTCCTTCTCCGGGATGGAGGACGGCAGTGTGTCGGTGTCCACTGCGGTCTTGCAGGCCGCCGCTGTGTCGGCGCTGCCCGTCCCCATGGGGGTGAGGAAGCGCAGGTCCGCGTCACCCCAGTCCTGGTAGGTCATCTCCATGCCGTCGTCCTGGCCGATCTTGCCGTCGGGGAAGAGCTTGGGTGCGTCCAGGTCGACGTGCGTGCCGGAGCCGGAGGCCGGTGCGCGCAGGGTGAAGGGCCTGTCCGCGAAGAGGGGCGTGTACGCGGTCTTCGGCGGCACGGGAGACGGCGAGACGGCGGGTGCGGAGGTGCTGGTGCCCTTGTGATCCGGCCCTGAGCTGTCAGCACTGCCCGCGCCGCCCGCGCCGCCCTCCGGGCGCGTGAGCACCCATGTCGCGACGATCGCGGCGATGGCGAAGGTCACGGCGACCGCACCGACGCCGGCGAGCATCGCCGGGCGGCCGCCCGGGGCGGGCCGGGGAGCCGGGGCCGTCGGCCACGACGTGGGGGCCGGGCCGGGGCCGGGGGGCGGGGTGCTGGGTGGCGGCGGGGCCGAGACGGTGGGCTGTTCGGACGTGTGACCTCCGGCGCCCGGTCGGGTGGGGGTGGCCGTCGGGGCCGGGTCGGGCGCGGGCTGCGGAGGGTGCCGGACGGCTTCCTCCCTGCGCTTGATGCGGTCCATGACCGGTGCGGGCAGCCAGCTCTCGAACGCGCGCAGCGGTCGTCCCGCCGCCTCCTCGCAGAGCAGGGCGAGTTCGTCCGTCGTGATGCGCTCGGACGGATGGGCGAGGAGGCAGCGTTCCAGCAGGGTCCGCAGCGGTGCCGGGTAGCCGGTCAGGTCCGGGGGCGTGCGTTCGGTGTTGGCGATCCGTACGGCGAGGGCGGTCGCGCCGCCCTCCCCGTACGGATGGTGTCCGGTCGCCGTGACCGCGGCGATCAGGCCGAGTGAGAACACGTCGGCGGCGGCGGTGACGGGCTCGCCCAGCGTCTGTTCGGGCGACATGTACTGGGGGGTGCCGATGACTCCGCCGCTGCGGGTCAGCTGGGTGGTGTCGGCCGCGCGCGCGATGCCGAAGTCGATGACGTACGGGCCGGCCGAGCCGAGCAGGATGTTGGCGGGCTTCAGGTCACGGTGGACGACCTCGGCGGCGTGAATCGAACCCAGCGCCCGCGCGGTGCAGCCGACCAGCTGGAAGACCGCGGGCAGGGGGAGGGGACCGTACGAGGTGAGTACGTCGGCGAGGGAGACGCCGGGGACGAAGGCCGAGGCGATCCACGGAAGGGTCCCGGTGGTGTCGTGGTCGACGACCGGTACCAGGTGGTAGCCCTGCACCCGGCGGGCGGCCCGCACCTCCTGCTCGAAACGGCGCCGGAACTCGGGGTCCTGGCCGTACTCGCGGCGGATCATCTTGAACGCCACGGGCTGCCCGCCTCGCGTGTGCGAGAGGTACACGGTGCCCATGCCGCCCTCACCGAGGCGAGCCAGCAGCCGGTATCCGGCCGTCTCGCGCGGGTCGAGAGGGCCGAGCGGGGTCGGTATGTCGTCGTTGCCGTTGGTCACAGCAGCCGACCCTACGCGATGTGACTGTACGTCAAAGTGACCTGGTGGGTGCCGTTGTCGAACCCGTCGACGGTTGTTGGCCGACGTATCACGGCTCCGACCCAGACCCTCTGCGGCGGCGGCGAAGCCGTCGGCAACTGGTCGAGGCCGGCGGCCGGCCCGGCCCGGCCCGACCCGACCCGGGTCAACTCCGCCGCGCGCGCCGGGTGCCGGGGTGGGGTGGCATGGCCGGCACGGCACGACCGGGGCCGGGGCCGGGACGTCCTACGTGGGCGTTCTCGGTGTCAGCACGGAGAGCCAGTCGCTGTCGTCCGGGGAAGGGCCCGCGCCGCCCGCACCGGGACCGGGGGCGGGGGCAGGGGCAGGGGCGGAACCGGGGACGGGCGAGGGCGAGGGCGCCATGGCTTTGCGGAGGTGGGCGACGGTGGCCTCGGCCGCGGCGCGCAGCTGGTCGTCTTCGGACTGGCAGGCGGTGGCGTCGAGGAGGACGACGGCCGCCTGGAGCACGCCGACCTGCACGGGCACGGTCGAGAGCGCCGCGAGGGCTGCCGCCGCCTGTTCGGCGGGCGCGGCCGGGGACTGCGGAATGAGCTGGGCAACGCCTCGGCCGAGGCCTCGGTCGCGGGAAGGTGCTGTCACGAGGGGAAGTCTGCGGCGCAGGCGGCCTCCCGCCCAAATCCCCTGGGCCAAACCTCATATGGGTTGCGGATCACGGCTCCTGAGGGACGAACGACGGGACGAGGACGACCTCGCGGCGGCGGCCCTCGTCGCAGGACTCGCTGTCCGCACCGATCCGCCGCTCTCCCCGCTTCCGTAACCGCAGGGGCTCCAGCGCGAGGAAGCGAGAGGCTCAGCGGGCTTCGCGCCCGAACTGGCCAGGTTCGCCGCCACCCACGCCGGCTGGGACGGCCCCGACGTGACGATCGAGGACCTCCTCGTCAGCACGGCCGACAAGATCTGGAAGGACAAACGCGTGCCCGGCCTGGAGGAGCGGCTCGTGCAGGCGCTGACCGTGGCAACGGGGCGCGAACCCTGGGAGGAGTACCTGGCGCTCGACGATCTCCTCGCCCGTCTCGGCGCGGACGCCGGCCGCCGGTTGGCCTATCAGGCTGCCTTCCCCGTGGGCCGGTGACGGTGTTGCCGTCTCACACGGGCCGTCCAGCCACACCGCACCCGAGGAGAGGGCCGGGGCTACGCTGATCGCGGTTCGTACGTCAGGCGGTGGGGATGGCGGGGGTTGGGACGTGACGCTGAGGGACGGTGATCCGCGCACCATCGGCGGCTACCGGCTGGAGGGCAGGCTCGGCGCGGGCGGGATGGGTGTGGTCTACGGGGCGCGGTCGCTGTCCGGGCGGCAGGTCGCCGTGAAGGTCATCCGGCCGGAGCTGGCCGGGGACCCCGCCTTCCGGCAGCGGTTCCGCCGCGAGGTCACGGCCGCCCGGCAGGTCAGCGGGGCGTTCACCGCGCCGGTGGTGGACGCGGACGCCGACGCGGAGGCGCCGTGGCTGGCCACCCTGTTCGTGACCGGGCCCTCGCTGGCCGAGCGGGTGCACGGGCAGGGACCGTTGCCGGCGGCCGAGGTGTGGCTGCTGGCGGCCGGGCTGGCGGAGGCGCTGCGGGACATCCACCGGGTGGGGCTGGTGCACCGGGACCTCAAGCCCGGCAACGTGCTGCTCGCGCAGGACGGCCCCCGGGTCATCGACTTCGGCATCGCGCGGGCCGTGGACGGGTCCGACTCGACGGCGCTGACCGGGACCGGGGTGGTGGTGGGCACGCCGCCGTTCATGGCGCCGGAGCAGTTCCGGCGCGGCGAGGTGGGCCCGGCCGCGGACGTGTTCGCCCTGGGCTCGGTCCTGGTCCACGCGGCCACCGGGCACGGCCCGTTCGACGGCGACCACTCCCATGCCGTGGGTTTCCGGGTGGTCTACGAGGACCCGGACCTGACGGGCCTGGCCCCGGAGCTGCTCCCGCTGGTCGGGGCCTGCCTCGCCAAGGACCCGGCGGACCGCCCCACCGTCCCGGGCCTCCTCGCCCTCCTGGCCGCCGGCCCGAACCCGGCGGCCCCGCCGGGCGGGGCCCCGGGGACCACGGCCGGAGCCGCGCAGGGCGCGCCGGGTCCGGGCCGGGCGCCGGACGCGCCCGTTCAGGTCGAGGGGGCCGGTGCGTCGGGGGCGCCGGGAGGGGTCTTCGGGCCCCCGCCACCCCCGCCACCCTCGTCTCCCCCGCCGTCCGTCGAGCCGGAGCCGGTGGCCGGGGACACGGCCCCTTCCCCGCGGGCCCGCGAGACGGGGCGGGAGCGGCGCAACCGGCGCCTGGGGGTCGCGGTGGCCGTGGCGGTCGTACTGGCGCTCGGGGTCGCGGCGGTCCCGTTCGTGAAGGGGCTGCTGGGTGACGGCAAGGAGGGCCGTTCCGCCGGCTCGAACGGGTCGACCCCCCGGGCGGACGCCCCGGTCTGCGGGCCCGGCGGGGCCGTCACGGCCGCCGGGGCCAGTTCCCTCAAGGTGGCCATGGACCGCTGGGTGGCCGACTACCAGGCGGCCTGCCCCGGCACCCGGGTCGACTACACGCCCAGCGGGACCGGCGCCGGGTTCCAGCAGTTCAAGGACGGCACGGCCGACTTCGCCGTGGTCGACCGGCCCCTGACGCCGGCCCAGGCCGAGTCCGCCGCCGCCCGCTGTCCCGGCGGGAAGCCGGTCCACCTGCCGCTCGGCGTGCTGCCCGTGGCCGTCGTCGTCAACCTGCCGGGCGTGGACGCGCTCACCCTGGACCCGCCCACCCTCGCCCGGGTCTTCCGGGGTCAGATCACCCGCTGGAACCACGCCGAGATCGCCGCGACCAACCCGGGCCGGCTTCTGCCCGACACGGCGATCGAGGTGGTCACCCCGACCGACGAGTCCACCACGACCCTGACCTTCACCCAGTACCTCTCGGCCGTCGTGCCCACCGGCTGGGGGAGCGCCCCCCAGTCCTCCCTGACGGCCGTCGGCAACGGACCGGGCGTGCCGGGCAACGCGGTGGCCCGTACGGTCAAGCAGACCGCCGGGGCCGTCTCGTTCACCCGTCCCGGCGGCGAGGCCACGGGCCTGACCACCGTCCGGATCGCGACCGGGGCGCCCGAAGCGGTCGCCGTCGGCGCGGACTCGGCCGCCAAGGCCGTGGAGAGCGGCCGGGTCACCGGCACCGGGGCGGACCTCACCGTGCAGCCGGACTACGCGACCAGGGCCGCGGGCGCCTATCCGGTGGTCCAGCTCGCCTACGCCGTGGTGTGCGACCGGGGCGGCAACGGCGAGGCCCTGGCCCGGTACCGCCCGTTCCTCGTCTCCGCCGTGTCCGAGCGGGAGCAGCGCGCCGCCGCCGAGAACGGCTACGGGGCGCTGCCGCCCGCGCTCGCGCAGAAGGTCCGCGGGAACCTCGCCGCCCTCGGCTGAGCCCCCTCGTTCACGCGGTGGCCGCCAGCCGGGTCCCGGCGCCTGCCCGTACCTCAGGGGTCTCCATCGGGTCGTCGCGCAGCACCGCGATCCGTTCCAGGGTTTCGGGGTGGGCCGGGGCATGGAGGACGCCCAGCAGCCGTGCCCGTTCCTCGCAGTCCCACAGCGACTCGGTGTGGGCGTGGTCCAGGCCGCCCGGGTCGATGGCGGCCAGGGCCTCCAGGTAGGCGGCCCGTTCACAGGAGTGCGGGGTGCGCAGCCAGAACCGGCGCAGGTCGGCCACCGCCCCGGCGGCGGCCGGTCCGAAGCGGGCCAGCCGCTTCGCCGTGGCGGCGGGCCCGCACCACGCCCGGGTGCGCCACTGGCCGGCGAGTTCGGCCAGGAGGACGGGGATCACCTCGGGGCCGAGGTGATCGGCGAGGACGTCCGAGCCGAGCCGGGCCAGCCACTCCCGCTCGTCACCCGCCCAGAGGCGCGCGGCCGGTACGGCCAAGGCTCCGAGGCGTTCGACGGCCCGCCTGAGCAAGGGCAGGGGACGGCGACCGTCCGGAGTGACGAGCGAGGGCACGAGCGGGATCAGCCCCTCGGCCGGATCCCGGCGCGACAGTTCGCGCAGGGCGTCAGCCTTGCCGCCGGCCCCGGACGGGGCCCCGGCCCCCGCCAGCAGGTCGAGCAGCTCGCTGTCCGCCAGACCGGCCAGATCGTGAGCGGTGGGGCCCGGGTCGGGCCGCTGGACCTCGATCCCGAACCGGGTCCACGGCTCGGTGAACCACGGCGGCTCGGGCTCCCCACCGATCCGGGCCCGCGCGACCCCACCCAGATCCTCCCACCAGTCAAGGGGCCAGCTGCCGGCGACCGACTCCAGCACCGAGACCCAGTGCGCGCCCTCCCGCACATGGGAGCGCAGGGCCTCGCGGGCCTCGTCGCAGCCGTCGAGTGCGAGCAGTTCCAGCACCTCGGTCGCCCGTCGGCACCGTCCCTCGTCCCCGGCCAGCAGTTCCACGACCGGCGCGGGCGACAGACCCAGGTCCCGGACCAGTCCGGCGAGGTAGCGGGCGCGGTCGTCGAAGCCGTCCCACCGCCAGTCCCGCCGGATGCCGTCGTACACGAACGGCGCCGCCTCCAGGGGATCCCGCAGCGCGCGTACAGCACCCAGGCCGCGCCCTCGTTGCAGCAGGCCCTCGACCGAGTCGAAGCGGGCGTAGGGCATCACGTCGTCGTCGCTCATCACCCGGCACCCTGCCCGACCGGGGACGCGGGCGCCACGCGATATACCGGCCCGGGTTCGGGAGGTCCGAGGTCACCTCGCCCGTGTCCGGCACGCCCGTGTCCGGCACGTGTCCTCACCCACGGGTGGTGCCGGTGAGCGAGAGCGACAGGCCGTCCGTCAGCCATCGGTGGGCCACCGTCATGTTCAGCACGCGGCCGTCCGTGACGGTGCCGATCAGGGACCAGTAGCGTTCCAGGCGGGGGTCGAAGCCCGACGACCGCGCCACCAGCCCGTGCAGGTGGGCCCGGAAGGCGGGGGTGTCCAATTCCCGGCGGGCTCGGGCGTGGGCCGACACGAACGCCTCCACCGCGGGCCCCGGCCCGGGCGGCAGCCCCTGGGCGAGGGCGGCGACGGTCAGTTCCGCGGCTTCGTCGATCTCCGCGTAGAAGGCCGGACCGTCCCTCATCTCCTCGTCGTGGTCCTGGGTCCAGCGGGTGAAGCCGGGCGTGGCGATGAGCAGGTGCAGCTCGGCGTAGGCCAGGGCCGTGGCGGGGACGGGGTCCGGTGGCGGGGCGGGGGCCAGCATGGCGATCATGATGTCGAGCCGGCGTGGGGGCATGGCCGCGGACAGCTCCCGGTACCAGTGGTCGGTGAGGGTGCGCCGTGCCTCCGGAAGCCGCTGGACGCGCGCGAGTATCTCCAGCCGCCGGAGCCGTTCCTCCCCCGCGCAGTCGTCCAGGGCCTTGAGCGTGGCCTCGCGCCACCGCAGTTCGGCCAGGCGTTCCTGTACCGCTCCGAGCTCGGAGGACACCAGTTCGTCGATCGTGCGCTCACCCGTGACCACGTGGGTGATGGCCGCGATCGGGGTGTCCAGCGCCCGCAGGCGTCTGATGAGTGCGATCCGCTCCCACGCCTCGGGGCCGTAGCGCCGGTGGCCACCGCTGCTGCGGGCGGCCACGGGCAGCAGGCCGCTGTCGGAGTAGTAGCGGACGGTCTTGACGGGCAGGCCGGTTCCGGCCGCGAGCTCACCGATGCTCCACGTGTCTTGCGTCACAGGTCTTGAACCTCCAGTGCGGGGGAGGTCCTAGCGTATTGATCACCGACGGCGTCGGTCCTCCGGACCGATGCCGCAGCTCAGACCATGTGCGCGGGCGGCCTGCCGGTGTGTCCGCGTACGACCGCGTACGGCCCGTACGGCCTCGTTCCGTGCCGGCCCCGACCCGAGAAGGGTTGGTGTGCATGTCCCCCACCACGACCCCGACTACGGCCACGGCCACGACCGCACCGAGTCCCGGCCGCAGGGCCGCGCTCCGCGTCGTGCTCCTCCCCTTGCTGTGCACGGCGGCACTGTTCACGGCCACGGCCACGGCCACGGCCACGGCCACGGCCGCGCCCGCCGACTCCGCGGGGCAGGGCGGTGTCGTCGTCCGAACCGAGCAGGGGCTGGTGCGCGGTGTGCAGCACGGCACGTACGCCACCTTCGGCGGCCTTCCCTACGCCGCGCCGCCGACCGGACCGCTGCGCTGGCAGGCCCCCGTGCCCGCCGCCGCATGGCAGGGCGTCCGCGACGCGACGAAGCCGGGCCAGCGCTGCGTGCAGATGCCGATGCCGGGCGCGGGCACGGGCACGGACGCGGGCGCCGTCGTCGGATCGGAGGACTGCCTCTACCTCGACGTGACGGTGCCGACGGCGAAGCGGACCGGGAAGAAGCGGCCCGTACTGGTGTGGATGCACGGCGGTGCCTTCCTGGGGGGTTCCGGCAGCGATTACGGCGCGGAACGCCTGGCGGTGCAGGGTGACGCCGTCGTCGTCACGGTCAACTACCGGCTCGGGATCTTCGGCTTCTTCGGGCACTCCGGGCTGGGCTCCGCCCCGCCGTTCGGCCTCGCCGACCAGCAGGCCGCCCTGCGCTGGGTACAGGCCAACGCCGAGGGCTTCGGCGGCGACCCGGGCAGGGTCACGCTGTTCGGGGAGTCCGCGGGCGCCCTCAGTGCCTGCGCCCACCTCACCTCACCGACGGCCGCCGGGCTCTTCCAGCGCGCCATCCTCCAGAGCGGTTCCTGCCACACGTCCTTCCCGCGCGGCACCCTCGCCCCCGGATCACCGCCGTACGAGCCGTTCGCCTCGCAGACCGACGTCCAGACGGCCGGGGCGGAAGCCGCCCGGCAACTGGGCTGCACGGCGGGTGGCGGGGACGAGGTGCTCGCGTGCCTGCGCGGGCAGAGCACCGCACGTCTCGCCACCGCTCAGCTGATGCAGTCCTTCAACCGGCCCGCCTACGGCAACGGGCTGCTGCCGGCCGCACCGGACGAGGCTCTGGCGTCGGGACGCTTCCACCGCATGCCGGTCTTGCTGGGCACCAACCGCGACGAGATGCGGATGTTCGTGGGCCTCTCGCTCGCGGCGTTCCCCATCCGTGACGAGAGCGACTACCGCGCCCGTCTGGCGGACGCCTTCGGGCCCGCCGCCGCGGCCGTCGAGGCCCGGTACCCGGCAGCGCGGCATGCCTCTCCCGCGCTGGCGTGGGCCGCGGCGCTGACCGACCGGTCCTTCACGTGCACCACGCTGGCGGCCGGCCGGACCATCGCCGCACGCGCCCCGGGCCTGCCGCTGTACGCCTACGAGTTCAGCGACCCGAACGCCCCCGTCCTCGCCGGCCTGCCCTCGAACCCGGGCTTCCCCTACGGCGCGGCGCACGGCTTCGAGATGCCGTTCCTGTTCCCCTCCTTCCCCACCGAACGGCCCCTGACCGACGACCAGTCCGCCCTGTCGGCCCGGATGGTCGGCTACTGGACGGCCTTTGCGCGCACCGGCAACCCGAACACCGCCGACGCACCGCGCTGGCCCAGGCTCCGCCCGACGTCACCTCCCGGACCGTCGGTACTGTCGCTGGCTCCGGGACGGGCCGGGATCCACCCCGTCGACGCGTACTCCGCGCACGGGTGCGATCTGTGGGACCGCCTGGCCAAGTGAGTCGTCCTGTCACGCGGTGTGCCGTCCTCCGTGCCCGGCGGGACGATCACCCGCTCGGCGCGTCCGGTCAGCGGTGGCCGTCGGGGCGGCCGGGCTCAGGCCCAGGGGTCGTCGCACCCGGTGCCGGGCGGCGCGTCGTCCAGCATCTGGCCGAGGGTGCGGGCGAGTCCGCCGTCGCCGACGTGCGCGATCCACGGGACGTCGTCGAGGACGGCCCTCAGGCCGTCCTCCGTGGCCAGGAGGTGGTCGATCGTGGTCCGCAGCGCGTCCGGGACGGGATCGTCCACGAGGCAGAGCCAGGCCAGGGCGGCGGGCACCCGGACGTCCGCGGGGTGCGCGGGATCGGTCCACAGGGTACGGGCCCAGGCGGCGGTGCCCGCGACGGCCTGCTCGCGGCCCAGCTCCGCGACGGCCAGTACGAGGCTCGCGCGTACCTGGGGAGTCCTCTCGGTGGTCAGGCGGGCGCGGAGGGCGTCCGTGATGCGGTCCGCCTCGCCCGAGGCGGTGGCCAGGGTGTGGCAGGTGGCGGTGCGCACGTCGGGGTCCGGGTCGTCGAGAAGCGGAAGGAGCAGGTCGGCGTCGGCGGTCACGGCGTCGCGTGACGCTTCGACAGACCAGTTCATGAGGTATCCGCCGCAGTCGCACCGCAGTTCCTGCCCGGCCACCCTGAGGAAGGCGCCGCGGGTGCCGTCTCCCCAGTGCTCCAGGCGCGCCGCCGCGGCGGCCACGCCGAGTACGCCTGCCCGTCCGTGTGCCGCGGGGTCGGCGGCGATCCGCAGCAGGAAGGGCACCGTCAGCGGGGCCACCGAGCCGACGGTGCCCTGGTGGACGACGCTGCCCCACAGCAGGCTCAGGGCCCGGCCGGCGGTCTCGGCGTCGCGGGAGCGCAGGCGGGTCAGCTGCTCGGGCACGTCGTGACCCGAGCCGTGGGCGTGCCCGAAGCGGCTCCAGGCCACCTCCTTGAGCAGGAAGCCGTCCTTGACCTCCTCGGGCATGCCCGAGATCACCACGCGCACGTCGAGCTGCGTTCCCTCGTACGGCTCGAACCCGTCGACCGCCGCCTTCTCGACGTCGAACACCAGATCCTCGGACGTCATGCTTCCCCCTGGTGTGTGCCGCCGCCGGTCGGATACCGCTGCTGTCGTATCACGCGGCACTGACACCGCCGGCGCCGGGCACGCCTGCCCCCACCTCCTGCTCAGGGCCCCGCTTTCGGCGGGGCCCGAGCCACCCGAGCCACCGGGTTTCCGGTTCGGGGAGATCGAAATCCCTTGTTCAGGGGCTTTCCTGCGTGATGGCGCCGGGCAAACGCCGGGGATTCGGCATCGAATTCCAGGAACGGTCGGCCGGATCACGTCACCAGTCGTTGCAGGGGGTTTTGATCGTTTCCTCGCCCGAGATGTTCCCGCCGTAGATCCAGCCGTAGGGCGCCGCGCCGCCGGTGCTGACGTAATACCACCAGTTTCCGGCCGGGTTCTGGTAGCGGCACCATCCGCCGAGCCGCTGGCCGACGTTGAGCTTGGGGAAGATGTCGCCGCAGGCACTGCTCGGGCCGGTCCTGAGGTAGATGGAGGTCGTCACGGTGGCGCCCCCCAGCCCGTTCGACGTGGGCGCGGCGCCGCAGGCCAGGGCGCCGGCGGGGGCGTTCGACGGCGTGAAGTTCGGAGCTTCGTCCGCTGCGTGGACGGGGGTGACCCAGCCGCCGAGAGCAAGCATGCTGCCCAGGGCGGCCATCACGGCGGTGTGACGTAATCGCATGGTGGACTCCTTGCCTGAATGCTCGTTTTCCGGTGCGACCCGGTACCGTGCGGTCCCGGGGCTCGTGTCAGAGGATTCCGCGATCGGGACGGCATGGGCGACCGCGAGGCGTTCTCTCGTCCCTCTGCGCGAACCGCTCCGGGATTTCCCCCGCCTTCGCGGCGGACTCCGTCGGCGGCATTCCGCCGCGCCCCGTAGCCGGATTCCCATGGGGATCGAATCTGGCACGGGAAGGCGTACGCAGTCCAGCAATTCTTCGGCCATATGAGCCGTCACGCACTCGCTGTGAACGACCGGTTCGGCGGATGGCCTACCTCACGACGGGTTCAGCCCCGGGACCGCCGAGGGCGGTGGGGGCGGCGGCGTCCCGGGGTGGGATCGGGCGCGGCCTCCGGTGAGGAGAAGCCGCCCGGCACCGCGACGCGCTGCGCCGGCTGGGCGGTGGCGGGGGCTGTGGGGGTGGGGAGGCTGGGCTTGCCCGTGGCCAGGACCGTGAGGTGCGGGATGTGGCGGGCGCAGGCCTGGCAGACCTCGGCCAGGGTCCAGACCTGGCCGACGGCCGGGTTGTGGACGAGGACCAGCAGGCCGGTGCCGCCGCACTGGACGCGCGTCTCGTGGAGGGCGCACTGCGCGCTGCCGCAGGCGCAGGCGGCGTTGGGGCGCATGCCGGCGAGGCGTCCGTGGGCTCTGGCGTGCTCCGCGGCGAAGCGGCGCATGCTCGCGGTGTCCTTCGAGCGCGGCGGCATCCGGCAGGCGGGGGTACTGCAGGTGACGGACACGGTGTGGTCGGAGTGGCCGGTGAGGCGGACCGTCCAGGTCCGTCCCGGCACACGTGCTCCGGGCATCAGGGTCAAGTGGGGTCCTGTCGTCGTGCTGGTACTCGCCGGCGCTCCTGGCCGGCCCCTGGAGGGACCGGGTGCGTACGCCTTGTCGTGAGGCGGCCGCCGGCGGCGCGGGCCGTTCCGGCCCTGAACGCGCGTGCAGGGGACAGTAACCCGCATCCCGCCCGGCGCGGAACTCCGATTCGGTAACGGGGCGCGCCGCTCGCCCCCCGGCGGCCGCCCTCTGCCGCCGTCACCGGCGCCTTGGGCAGCTCCGGGCAGGCCTGTCGGTGCAGGATGCGACGCTGTCGTGGACGGGCGGCACTGAACGCCGGCAGCCGGTGCCGGAAGTCGAGACGCTCTCGAACATCTCTGGAGGAGTGGTCATGGCGTGGGAGACCGAAGGCGATGCCGGAGTCTTCGAACGGGGCGAGTGGTCCTATGCCGCGGCCGTCGGGGTGGGACCGCTGCGGTTCGGCATGACCACCGCCGAAGTGGTCGAGGCGGCTGCGGTACTCGGCCCGGCGACGGTCGGCGACTGCCGCCGCCAGTACCCGGTCTTCTCGCCGACGTGGCGGGTCGACGTCCACCGCCGCGGGGGTGTTCCTTCCAGGCCGGCCATCACGGCCTACGTGAGCGAGGCCGCGGGTCTGTTCGGTGTCGCGTGCGACGCCGAACAGGGTCCCCAGGTCGCCTGCCACGGCCTTCCCCTGGTCGGGAGGGACATGGCGGAGCTGGAGAGCGGGATGATCGCGTACGCCGAGGCCCATGACGTGTCGTTCCGCTACACGTGCGAGGGACACGCAGGACCGGATGATCCCGGGATCGTCATGCGCGCCCAGCCGGTCGGGGAGGTTCTCCGATCGCGTCCCCTGTTCATGGTGCCGCGCGACGGGGCGTGGACGGAATGGGATTCGCTGCCCTTCGAGGAGGGCGAGGAGGGCGAGGAGGACGGAGAGGGCCACGTCAGCGGACTCCCTGCGGGAAGTGCCGCGCCACCAGACGGCCCGTGGTCCGACGCCGGGTGACGCGCCCGGAGAGGAGAGCCGCCCGCGGGCCGGCCACGGTCGCCCGGGAAAATGCCGGGCCCGTTGTCGGAGCCGGGTGGCAGGATCCCCGGTGGTCGGGAACCCGGCCACGACGAGGGGGACGGGCATGGACATCGAGAGCAGGCACGTGTGGCCGCGCGGGGCGACGCCGTCGGACATGACCGAGCTGGAGGCCTGGCTGGCCGGCCACGGCTGGGAGGTCGACCCCATGGTCTACATGGGCGGCCCCGCGGGCGCGGCCGTGCAGGTGCGGCCGGCCGGCGCGGGCCGGCCGGACGGGGAGGCGGGGCTGCTGGTCCTGCCCGGGGAGACGGTGGAGTTCACGGGAGGACGGATGCGCGCCCTGCCGCGCCCGGTCGCCGCGGCGGCCAGCACGCCGTAGGCCGACGGGGCTCTTCCGGCCCCGTCCCCGCCGTCAGCGGCTTCGCGTACGTGTGGTTTCGCGGCCGGGGAGGGAATCAGTCGCCCGGGCGCACCGCCGCCTTCGGCTCGTCCAGGCGGTCGCGGAGATGGGCGACCGCCTCGTGCGGCCTGCCGTGCCTCACCAGGTACTCGGCGCGTGCGACGGCACCGGCCAGCGTGTCGGAGTCGGCGGACGCGGGCGGCTCCGGTTCGGTCTGCGCGGTGCGGCCGCTCCGTCTCATGACCTCGCCCCGCATGAGCACCCGCTCGTGGTCGTAGCCGCCGTGGCGGGTGAACCAGTCGTCGATGTAGGCGAGGGCGTCGTCGGGCCGTCCGGCGTCGACCAGGATGCGGCAGAGCAGGTGGACGATCCAGTCGGAGTCGCCGCGCGCCGTCTCCGCGACCGTGCTCAGCACCTCGACCGCTTCGTCGTGGCGGCCGTGGCGGGCGAGGAGTTCGGCGAGGACGAAGGCCGCGTGGGGATCCCCTGCTCCGGAGGGCTGTGCGAGCAGGGCGACGGCTTCCGGGATGCGGTTCTGGTCTTCCAGCAGCCGGGCCAGGGCGGCCAGGGCGTAGTCCTCGCCGCCGTCGGCCGGGAACGCGCGCAGCTCGGCCTCGCGTCCGTGGCGGCCCAGCAGGGCGGCGAGCTGTTCGGCGTAGTGGGCGTACACGACTCCCTCGACGCAGACGTGCCGGGCCAGCAGGTGGATCGCCTCGTCGGTGCGGCCTTGGAGTTCCAGGAACCTGGCGTGCAGCGGGACGGTGTCCGCGGGCGCCGAGCCCCAGGACTCGTACGGGTCCGCCGCCACCGTTTCGAGGGCCGGGAGCAGTGCGGCGATGTCGGCGTCGCGGCCGTGGCCGGCGGCGAGTTCCACCAGTTCCCCGGCGAGCAGGAGGTCCGCGGCTCGCGGCCCGAGCAGGGCGAGGACCTGGTCGATGTGGTCCTGCCGGGCCAGCAGCCGTGCCAGGTCGCGCAGCGCGTGCCGGTGTCCCGTGCCGGCGAGCGGCCGCAGCAGCGCGACGGCCTCGTCGAGCCGGTCCCACTCGGCGAGCAGCCCGGCGGCCGTTTCGACGGCGGGCCACCAGCCGGTGGCCGCGAACGGCTCCAGCAGCGCCAGTGCCGTCGCCCGTCCGTCGGGCCCGGTCTCCGCCGCGGCCTCGGCGAGCCGGCGGGCGCAGAACCAGTCACCGCGGGCGGCCGCCCGGTGCAGCACGTCGTGGTGGCCGTAGTCGTGGAGGAGTGCGGCGACCGTGGGGGGTATCCAGCCGTCGTAGGTGCGGTGGCGGTGGTCGAGGTCGGTTCTGTCCATGGTCGCGAATCCTGGGCCCGTCGTCAGAGGAGCGTTTCTGTGCGCAGCTTCTCGAGCAGTTTCGGCAGTGTGCCCTCGAAGGTGGGGAGCTGTTCGGTGAGGGCCGTGTGCTGCTCGGGGGTGAGGTCGCCCAGCAGGGCGTCCAGCGCGGCCGCGGCGGCTTCTTCCACGTACGGGGGAAACGGCCGCATCCACGGTCTGGTGCGCCAGTCCAGCAGGGCGCGGGCGGGGCGGGCGTGGTGCAGTACGTCCGTGATCGTGATGTCCGGGAGCCAGTCCTCAGCGTCGGGTGTGGCCGCCCACATCGCGAGGGGGCCCGTCTCCGGGGTGAGGCGCAGGGAGCGGAGCGCGTCGATTCCTTCGGCCCGGCTCCGGAACAGGTGCAGGAAGGCGTACTCGTCGACGGTCTCCCCGTGTGCCACCTCGCGCACGAGGTCCGTCGGGCAGTCGGCGGACCTCGCGAACCGGCGGAGGTCGTGGTGCGGGACGCCCCGCCCGTTCCGGTTCGCCGGGTCGGCCGCCCGGCTGCGGGCGATGTCCCAGTCGAGGGGGTACCAGGGGTCTTCGGCCACGGCGCGGCTGTGGCCGAGGAGGCGGGTCGGGCGGGCGAACCGGGCCGTGTCCCCGTTGAGGTGGCGGAAGAAGAGTGCTCGGAGGGCCTCGTCGAAGAAGCCGTCCACGTGCTGGACGAGGGCGACGGCCCGGCCCAGGGTCTCCTCCGGGGTTTCGGGCCCGGCCGTGGCCAGGGTGTACCACTCCCTCTCGTTGGGCCACAGCGGTGCGGTGGCGAGGGCCTCGGTGAGCAGGTCGGTCCGGCCGGCGCGGGCCAGCAGCAGCCCTGACACGAGCTGCTGGTAGGGGTGGAGCAGTGCTGTGCCGTCGGCGGCGGTGGCGCGCAGCGCGAGCATGATGTGATCGGGCTCGGACGCGTCGAAGTGGCGTGCGAGCTCATGGGGGTCGACGAGCTCCGCGATGCGCTCGGTCAGCTCCAGCGTCTCGGGCAGGCGCGGGACCGCTTCCGTGCGGCCGGGCGCGAAGGGGCGGCCCAGGAGGACGTCGAACTTCTGGCGGGCGCCGAGCCGGTCGTCGCGCAGGAGCCACAGATTGGTTTCGGGGTCGTCCAGTTCCAGCAGCGCCGCGACGATGCCCCCGTCCGGACCGGGAGGGTAGGGGCCGCCCTGGTCCATCCGCTCACGGTCCTTCGCGAGCTCCCTGCGTATCGCCAGGTCACCGTGGCGCATCAGCGCGCGTGCCACTGCGGAGCAGTACGTGGTCCGCTCCGCGAGCAGTCGCCGGCCGTCCGGGCCCAACCAGCGGACGATCAGGTCCACGGCCGGTTCGGGGGCGAAGTAGAGCATCCGTTCCACGGCCGGGCCGATGGCCGGCCACTTCGGGGGTGCGGGGTGCTGTCCGCTGCGGGCGGTCTCCTCGGCGGTGTCCGCCAGTTCCGCCATGCTGCCGGGGAAGCCCGCGGCCATCAGGGCCACGGCGGCCAGCCACCGGTCGCCGCTCTCGCCGAGCCGCTCCCGCAGGAGGTCCCGGCAGACCACGGAGGGGTCGATGTCGAAGGCGGCGTGTGCGGGGGTGGCCTTCCACCAGCGGTCTTCGAGCTCGGGGAGCATGGGCATCCGTGGTTCTCCGTACTGCGCGGCCGGTCGTCGGCGGCCGGTCGTCGGCGGGCGATCTGGTGTCACACGATGCGGTGGGCTACGCGTGGGTGGCGATGAAGCGGCGCAGTTCCTCGCGGGGGTCGGGGCCGGGGCCGCCGCGCCGGGTCCGGTTCAGGCTCTCCCCCGCGGAGATGCCGCGGAGCAGCATGTCCCGCATGGCCGACTCGGCCGTGGCCCTGGCCCGCGCGATCCGTTCACGGCTCTCGCCGGTGCCGTCATCGCTGGCCAGGACGGTGACGAGTTCGCGCTCCCAGGCCAGGACGTCGTCCCACACCCACATCTCCACGTGCCCGGACCCGGGGTGCTGGAGGGCCACCAGCTTCCATCCCCGCGTCTCCGTGAGCGGAGCTTCCGCCGACACCCAGCCGGTCGCCAATGCGGCCGCGCGTGCGGCGAGTTCGGTGTCGGCTTGATGGCTTGAATCGCTCATGCTGTCGACCCTAACCTATTTTCGTCGTGATGACGATAACTCCGCCCGGCCCGGTGGTCGGGCCTGATCCAAAAGACACGGCCTACCGGCCTAGCGGTGGCGCGGGCGGAGCGGGCGGCGGCGTGAGATGCGCGACCGGCGGCCGGAGGAGGGCGGCGCGGCCAGCGCGAACGTCACGGTCAGGCGCGCCCCGCCCAGCGGTCCGGTGTCGATGTGCATCGCACCGCCCGTGGCGCTCGCCGCCCGCTGCGCGATGTCGAGCCCCAGCCCCGTGGAACCGGTGCTGCTGCCGCGCGACAGCGCCCGGTCCGGATCGGGAATGCCGGGTCCGCCGTCCTCCACCACCAGTTCCACGGCCTGGGCCGTGCGCACGACCTGGACGCCGAGCGGGGTCCCGGGCTCCGTGTGCCGGAAGATGTTGCCGATGAGCGCGTCCACCACGGCGGCGATGTCGTCGTCGGAGAGCGCGACACCCGTGGGTTCCTGGGTGAGGTCCAGGGCGCAGGTGCGGTCCTGCTGCTCCGCCAGCACCGACCAGAAGGCCGTACGGCGGCGCACGACCTCGGCGACCTCGCAGCGCGGGGCGGTGGCCGGGGGGCGCGGGGCGGCTTCCGTCGCCAGCATGCCCTGGCCCATCGGGCCCACGGCGAGCGGGGTGCGCGCCGCCGCGATGATGGCCCGCAGCTCCGCCTCCAGTTCGGCGACGGCCGCCTCGACCCTGGCCGACTCCGGCGTACCGGCCATGCGTTCGGAGGCCAGGTGCAGGGCGGTCAGCGGAGTGCGCAGCCGGTGGGACAGGTCCGCGACCAGTTCGCGCTCGACGGCGAGCAGCTCCGTCATCCGGTGGGCCATCGCGTTGAAGGCGACGCCCGCGTCCCGCAGTTCCCTGGGGCCCATGGGGTCGACGCGGGTCTCCAGGTCACCTTGGCCCAGGGCGTGCGACGCCTGGGCGAGCTGCCTGGAGGAGCGTACGACCTTCGCGCCGAGGCGGTCGGCCACCAGCACCGAACCGGCGATCAGTCCCACGGCGAGGAAGGCCATGACCGCCCAGGACTCCGCGACCCCGCGGCTCAGTTCCGCCTCGGGGACGAAGTTCTCGATCACCGCGACCTGGTCGTCGGCGAGCACGACCGGCTGGAGGCAGATCCAGCCGTCCGGGATCTCCTGCGAGATGGACTCCCGCCCGCGCTTGGCCCGTTCGAGCAGGGCCGCCGGCGCCCGGGACGGGCCGAGGGCCCCCTCGTCCGGGAGATGGACGACCAGGCGCTCCGCCGCGTCCAGGCCGGCCGCGGACTCCCGCAGGGCGGCCGGGTCCGTGGTGAGCGTGAGCACCGGCGCCAGGGCGGCCGCCTGCTGCTCGGCCGCGGTCACCCCCTGCTCCTTGACCAGCGACATCACCAGCGCGGCGAGGGGTATGAGGAAGGAGAGGGCGACCATGGAGGTCACGGCGAGCGCCACTCCGGCCAGCGAGCGTCTCACCGCGGGGCCACCAGCTTGATGCCGACGCCGCGCACCGTCAGCAGGTAGCGCGGCGCCGCCGCGCGCTCGCCGAGTTTGCGGCGCAGGGACGACAGGTGCACGTCGACGGTCTGGTCGTCCACGTACGGCTCCCGCCACACCTCGGTCAGCAGCCGGCGCTTGGAGACGACCTGGCCGGTGTGGTGCGCCAGGAACGCCAGCAGGTCGAACTCCCGGCGCGTCAGCCGCAGCTCCCTGCCCGCCAGGTACGCGGTGCGCGCCCCCGGGTCCACGGTCAGCTCGCCCACGGTCGTGGGACGCAGCGGATCGGAGGCGGCCGGTGCCGCCGGGGCGCCGGCCGCGGCGCCGACGGCCGGCGGCGGCACGTGGCTGGTGCGGCGCAGGACGGCGGAGAGGCGAGCGATGAGCTGTCCGCCGGAGAACGGCTTGACCAGGTAGTCGTCGGCGCCCGCGTTGAGCAGCTTGATGATCTCCGCCTCATCGTCGCGGGCGGTGGACACCAGTACGGGCACGGAGGATATGCCCCGGATCATGCGCAGGGCGTCCCCTCCGTCCAGATCGGGCAGTCCCAGGTCGAGGACGACCGCGTCGACGGGTGTCTGGGTGACTTCCCGCAGCGCGCCGAACCCGTCGCCCACGCTGCGCACGGCATACCCGTGCTCCGACAGGACCTCGATCAGGGACTGTCGGATGCTGGGGTCGTCTTCCACGACCAGGACGCTCGGCATGGGGACACTCTAGGGGGAGTCGAACACCGGTCCGTCGCCGGTGACGCGCAGGCGTACGGGACGGTCGGAGACGGGGATGGTGCAGCCCTCCCGGGTGCTGCAACTGGCGTAGCCGAGCAGGACCGTCGCCTCCCCGGTGCCCTCGGCGCGGACGGGGAGCGTGGTGGTGACCGGGCCGTCCGGGTAGACGGGGACGGGGGCGTCGACCCCGGGCAGGCTGATCGGGCGGGCCTCCGCGGCGGCGGCCAGCCTGCCCTCCGCCTTCAGGGACCCGGCCACGGCCACGGCGGTCGGCCGGCCCACGCCCTCGACGCCGGTGGCGGGCAGTTCGGCGCTGTAGAGGTGGAAGCCCGGCTTCTCGGGCGTGAAGACGGCGGTCAGGGTGCCCTTGGACGACTGCCAGTCGGACACCGAGAGGGTGACGGTGACCCCGTTCTCGGTGAACCGTGCCGTGGGGACGGCGGCGGCCTTCTGCGCGGGTTGCGGCCCGCAGGCGGTGAGTACGGCCGCGGCGGCCAGGGCGGCCGTCATGGCGGCTGCCCTCCGGAGCGTCCGGAGCGTCCGGAGCGTCCGGGGGCGCTGGATCTGGCGCGGGTACGGGGAACCGTTCATGCGTGTTTGTCTTCCTCTCGTCCGGGTGTGCGTGTCTGTTGGGTGCGGGGATCAGAGGGCCGTGGTGAAGTCGGCGCTCCACAGCTGCAGTCGGTACACCAGGTCGTTCCACAGCCCCGTCGCCAGGGCGACGCCGACGAGGACGAGCAATCCGCCACCGGCCCGCAGCACCCACGCGTAGTGCCGTTTGACCAGGCCGAACGCGCCCAGCGCCCGGCGGAAGGCGAGCGCCGCCAGGACGAACGGCAGCCCCAGACCGAGGCAGTAGGCGGCCATCAGCAGGGCTCCGCGCACCGCGCTCGCCTCGGTCCAGGCCAGCGCCTGGACGGCCGCCAGCGTCGGGCCGATGCACGGGGTCCAGCCGACGGCGAAGACCGCCCCCAGCAGCGGCGCCCCGGCGAGCCCCAGCACCGGGCGGCGGTGGCTGCGGAACTCCCGCTGGGTGAACCCCGGCAGCAGCCCCATGAACGACAGCCCCATGAGCACGGTGAACACCCCGAGCACCTGGGTGACCGCCTCCTGGTGGGCCAGGAGGGTGCGTCCGAAGTAGCCGAAGAGGGCGCCGCCGGAGACGAGGACCGCCGTGAATCCGAGGACGAACAGCAGCGCCCCGGCCGCCATCCGGCTGCGCCTCCCGCCGCGCGCCTCCGCCAGGTCGGCGACCGAGAGGCTGGTCACGTAGCTGAGGTAGCCGGGTACGAGCGGCAGCACGCACGGCGACAGGAACGAGACCAGGCCCGCGACGAAGGCCACGGGGGCCGCGATGGCGAGGGTGCCGTTCAGGAGCGACGCGGTGTCCGTGGCGGCGAGCACCCAGGGGCCTGCCACCGTCACGGCGCCGGCTCCGCCGCCGGGTCCGCTGGCGGGTCCGGCTGCCGCTGCGGCTCCGGCCCCGACTCCCCTGCCGGCCCCGGCTGCCGCTCCGGTTCCGCCACCACGCGCGCGAGCAGGGGCCGCAGTTCCTCCTCGGTGACCGCGCCCCCGATCCCGGCGGCGATGCGGCCCCTCCGGTCGATCACGAGGGTCGAGGGAATCGCCTGCGGGTTGAGCAGCGCGGGCGGGAAGCGGAGCAGCAGGTCGCCTTCCGGGTCGTGGAGGCTGGGGAAGCCGAGGCCGTGCGCGCGGACGAACGACTGCGCGGCCGCCCGGTCCCGGTCCCGGGTGTTGATCCCGAGGAACGTCACCCCCTGGCCCCTGGTCTGGCGGCTCACGCGCTCCAGGTCGTCGGCCTCCGCCCGGCAGGGCGCGCACCAGGAGCCCCAGACGTTGACCACGACGACCTGGCCCCGGAGCCCGGCGAGGCTGACCGGCTTCCCGTCGAGGTCGGCACCGGCCAGGGCCGGCGCGTCCTGTCGGGCGCCGGGGGCGACGACGCTCGCCCCGGCCGCCGTCCGCACCCCGCCGGGGGCCGCCGGGCCCGCCGTGGCGGAGGCGTCCGCGCCGCCGTTGCCGTAGCCGCCGCCGTCGCCGTCCGTGGCGAGCCCCACGAGGGCGAGCGCGGCCGCCACGGCGAGTCCGGCCCCGGCCGGTACGGCGGCCGAGCGCGGGCGGGGGCGCGGGTGCGGGCGCGGTCGTCTCATGACGCCCACTGACGGAGGAAGGAGTTGATGCCGTCCGAGGTCAGCGACGGGTTGCCGGTCACGTGCGTGTCGGTGAGCACCTTGCCGGAGGGGGACACCGCGACCAGGACGGGCATCGTGTACGTCCCGCCGGAGGGGCTGTACTTGCGCAGCAGCGCCGAGTTGGCGGAGTTGCTGCCACCGATGTCGATCTTGACGAGGCGGTAGTCGGCCCCCAGGATCGCCGCCGTGGCCGGCTGGGCGAACACCTTGTCGGCGGCCTTGCAGTTGCCGCACCAGTTGGCGCCGAAGTCCAGCAGCACGGTCCGCCCGTCGGCCTTGGCCGCGCTCAGAGCCGCCTCGATCTGCTTCTTGGCGTCGGCCGAACCGTCGTAGCCGGGCCCGGGTACGCGCGCCGGCGCGGGGGCGACGGAGGCCGCGGGCTTACCGCTCCCGGCGGAGCCGCCCGTGGCGCGCGAGGGGGCGGGCGAGGACGCCGGCCGGGTTCCGGCGCTCGCGGAGGCGGAGGCGGAGGCCGGTGTGGACGGTGAGGCCGACGCGGTCGGGGACGCCTCGGCGGAGGCGGACGCGGACGCCGTCCCCGAGGGGAGGGCCTGAGCGGTCTGTCCGGCCGACGCGGGCGCGGCGGAACCCGCGGGCTGGGACGACGGCCCGCAGGCGGTGGTCAGCCCCGCCGCGACCACGGCCGCGGCGACGAGCGGAAGGCGCGTCCGCCGGAGCGCGGCGGAGCGGCGGACGGGTCGAGGCATGCGAGAACTCATGGCGAAGACACCCCAGGGCACGGTCGGATCGCGGGAGGGACGAGCGCGCCTCCCGGCACGGTGAAACCGTCGGCCCGACGCCGCGCCGGACGCCCCGTTCGGCACGTCCCGGCGCCGAGGGCCGCTCGGCTGACGCGAGCATAGGTCCGCTCGGCGCCGCCGGAACCGTCTCGGGCCGATCTTGAGGTTGCCCTAAGGAAGGGCTCACGTTCCGCTTCGCCGGAACCCGGACGGAACGGACGTATCCGCCGGCCGTGGTGAGTGGTTGAAGGTGAGGTTGAGGGTGAGGGTGAGGGGGCGGCGGGGTGCTCCGGGGCCGCCGGTCTCAGAAGGAGGTCTCGCGGACGCTGGCCTTCGCCGACGGGGTGATCGTGGCCGTGATGACCGACTTGTGGTCCGAGCCGGCGAACGTGACGGTGAGGACGTCGTCAGCCGTCTGCGAGGTGGTGGCCTTGAAACCGCGGCCCGGGATCGCGGAGATCAGGCACACGCCCCGGCTGCCGTACCGCACGGTGACCTTGCCCCCCTGCGAGGGAATGGTGTGCAGACCCGCGCCGCCCTGCCCGCAGTCGACGGCGTTCTTCGTGGGCTCGTTCCGCGGCGCCGCCGACGTGGCCTTGACGGGGCTCGGGGCCGCTGAGGACGGCTTCGGCGAGGTGCTCGGGGAGGCTTCGGGAGACGGGCTCGGGGACGGCGTCGCCGACGGGGAGCTCGACGCCGTCCAGGCCGGCGGCGTGTCGACGACCACCGGGGCGGACCGGGCCACCGGGGGCGTGTGCCGGGTCGTGCCGACCACGAACTGGACGGTGGCGAGCACGGCCGTCACGCTGGCGGCGGTGCACGACAGCCATATGAACAGGTAACGCGGAATCCGGGGCACCGCCCCATAGTGGCCGACGCCCGCGCGGCTCCGTCACCGCCTCCCCCTGTTCGTTCCGGTCCGGTCCCGTCGGCCTCCGACGTCCCGTCCCCGTGCCCGGTTCCGCGCCTGGTTCCGGGCCTGGTTCCGGGCCCGGTTGCGGCTCCGGTCGCAACTCCGGTTCCGGGAACGCCGACGTCCTCCGTGCCCGTGAACGGGCAGGAGGACGCCGTGGCCGCCGGGCGGCCGGTGGGGGACGTGGGGATGTGGGGGCGTGGGGGGTGTGGGGGGCGTACGGGATGGGTGGGGCGGAGGAGGCCCGGCTTACCTCGGGCTGCCGAAGTTCTGCGTCCACCACGGGCCGCCGTCGCCCTTGTGGACGCCTATGCCGATCTCCTTGAAGGAGCAGTTCAGGATGTTCGCCCGGTGGCCGGAGCTGTTCATCCACGCCTTCATGACCGCGGTGGCGTCGGCCTGGCCGCGGGCGATGTTCTCGCCGAGGCCGGACCACGCGTACCCGGCCGCCTCCACGCGGCTGGTCATGGTGGAACCGTCGGGACCCGTGTGGGACATGACGCCGCTGCGGGCCATCGTGTCGCTGTACGCGCGGGCGGCGTTGCTCAGCTTGGCGTTCATGGTCAGCGGGCCGCACCCGGCGGCCGCCCGCTCCTTGTTGACGAGGGAGAGGACCGCGGACTCGGCGTCGCTGTTGACCGTCCCGCCGCCGGAGCCCGAACCGCCGCCCGAGCCGCCGGAGCCACCCGAGCCGGAGGCCGAGCCGCCGCCCGTGGCCGGGGCGGGCTTGCGCGTGGGCTTGTCGGCGGGAGCCGGCGCCGAGCCGGAGTCGCCGCTGTCGCCTCCCGCAGCGGGCTTCGGGGGCGTGGGGGATCCCGAGGTGGCGGCGTCGGGCGAGCCGGACGGGTTCGCGCTCGCCGAAGCCGAAGCCGACGCCGAGGCCGACGCGTCGGCGCTGGGCGCGGGGGCATCCGTGGTGGCGGAGGCGGTGCCGACACCGTCGGCCGCGCCCGAGGCCCCGGACCCGGCCTTCGTACCGGCCGTGTCGACCCGCCGGTCCTTGCGGGTGTCACCGCCGGAATCGGCCACCGCCACCCCGACCGCGACCGCCGCCGCCGCCGCGGTGACCCCGAGCACGATACGGGTGCGCACCGCCTTCCTCCGGCGTGCCTCGGTACGGGGCGACGTTTCGGGAGTTCGGTTGCGGCTCATGCCGGTACACCTCACAGGAGAAGGGGAAGTGGGGACTCCGCCGAGCTTAGGTCGGTGATCATCCGAAATCGCCGCCAGGAGGGCCACTTCACGTTCCCTTAAGGAAGCCCGCAGGAAGGCCACAGGGAACCCATGGGGGCGAGCCGGACAATCCCCCCAACTCGCCCGGACGCCCGGGGAGTCCGCCCGCTTCCCCCGGCCCGCCGGCCGGCCCGCCCGGGCGCGGGGCTCCGCGCCCGGGCGCCGGAGCAGGGCGGTTGGCGCCCCGCCCGCAGGGTAGGAGCGTCCACGGGAGAACGGAGCAGGGGCATGGCCGATGAAACGGAGACCGCCGTCGAGGCGGCACTCGAACCGCACGAGCCGACGGCGGGCGAGGTCCGGGCTCGCGACCGGGTGCGGACCGAGGCGAAGGGCATGACCCACCATCAGGCAGCGGACATGCTCGCGCGGCTCCAGGACAGCGCGGGCCGCGCGGCCGGCGGCGACGCGGCCACCCGGGCGGCCCTGGCGGAATGGCACCGGATCACCGAACTCCTCGCCGGCCACGGCGGGCCGTACACCCTCGAAGCCGACCCCTACGCCCAGGGCCAGCTGACCGCCCGCGAGCGCTGACCTCCGGCTCGCCCGCCGTTCGTCCGTGATTGGTCTGTACCTGTTGAAGGGGTGGGCCGGAGACTTCGGGGATGGACCGGCTCCGGAACACCCGCCTCCCCGACCTGCCCCTGCACCGCCTTGAGGTGCCCCTCCCCCACCTGCTTCCCTTCGCGATCGGGACCTTCGACACCATCGGCCCGCTCTCCCGCGCCGCCTTCCCGCACCGGCACACCTTCTACGAGATCGTCTACGTGACCGGCGGGAGCGGCGCGCACGTGCTGGACCTGGTCCGCCGGCCGGTGGAGCCCCCGCAGTTGTGCGTGATCACCCCCGGCCAGGTCCACCACTGGGCCGAGGCCGACGACCTCACCGGGCACGTGGTGCTCTTCAACGAGGACTTCCTCCTGCCCCACGCGGACGACGCCTCCGCCCTGCGGGCACTGGCCGGCCGGCCGGGCCACCCGGCCGGTGACCAGGCCGCGCCGATCGCCGCGCTCCTGGCCGAGATGGGCGGCGAGTACCGGGACCTGCGGCCCGGCTACCAGAACGTGCTGCGCGCCTGCCTGCACATCCTGATCGCCCGGGCCTCACGGACCCCCGGCGCTGCCGGCACCCCACCGGACGCGCCGCTTCCGCCGGGCGACCGGGCGGCGGAACTGGCCTCCGCCTTCGGCCGGCTGCTCTGCGAGCCCGGAGCGGCGCAGCGGCCGGTCGGCTGGTACGCCCGGGAGCTCGGCGTGTCCGCCGGGCACTTCCAGACGCTCGTACGGCGGGCCACGGGACGTTCGCCGGGCAGCCTGATCCGGCAGCAGCAGACGCTGGAGGCGAAGAGGCTGCTGTCCGGCACGGACATGACCATCCGCCGGATATCGCACCTGGCCGGCTTCTCGGATCCGGCGTACTTCTGCCGGTTCTTCAGGAGGGAGACGGGGATGTCGCCGGGCGAGTTCCGTGCCCGGGCCGGTCGAAATCACCACGATCCCCGGATCGAGTCCATCGCCGCGCATCCGGACGGCCCGTAGGTTGGCTGCTGGCCGCGATCGGACCGGCCCGCCCGGGACGGGTCCCCGCCAGGGTCCGTCCCGTCCGGCCCGGCCGTCCTCCCCCTTCGCGCGCCCACCCCCACCCGTCCATGCGAGGAGGCCTCGATGCCCGCACCCCAGGAGCCCACCGCAGCACCCGCACCAGCACCCGCACCCGAATCCGGATCCGAATCCGAATCCGAACCCACGGGGAACGAACGCGGGGTCAGCCGCAAGACCGTGCTGCGCGCCGCCGCCGCACTCGGCGCCGCCCCGCTGCTGATCGGGGCGCCGGTCGCGCTCGCCCGCGAGCATCCGGTCACGGGCGGCGCCGCCCTCGCCCCGACCCCGGACTGCCACGACGGCGACGAGCCGACGGTGGAGCAGATGGAGGGCCCGTACTTCAAGCCCAACTCCCCGCTGCGGAACTCCCTGGTCACGAGCGGTACTCCGGGCGCCCGGCTCACCGTCACCGGGTACGTCTTCGGGCGGGGCTGCCTGCCGATCCCCGGCGTACTCCTCGACTTCTGGCAGGCGGACCACAGCGGCGCGTACGACAACAGCGGCTACCGCTTCCGCGGCCACCAGTTCACCACGGCGCAGGGCTCGTTCAGCCTCACCACCGTCGTTCCGGGCCTCTACCCCGGCCGCACCCGCCACCTCCACGTCAAACTCCAGGCGCCCGGACGCCGGGTGGTGACCACGCAGCTGTACTTCCCGGACGAGCCGCGCAACAACACGGACTCCCTCTTCGACAGCCGCCTGCTGATGAACGTGCGCCAGGCCGGGCCCGGCCGGGAAGGCACCTTCGACTTCGTCCTGGACGTCCCACAGGACCCGACCACCCCGCCGACCACTCCCCCGCCGACGACCCCGCCCACCGGCACCTGGACACCGGGCCGGGCCTACCGGGCCGGCGACGGGACCACGTACGCGGGACTCGCGTACCGCTGCCTGCAGGCGCACACCGCGGTCGCCGGCTGGGAGCCGCCGAACGTCCCGGCGCTCTGGCAGCGCCTCTGAGGAGCGCCCGGGCCCCGCCCCCGCCCGGCGGTGCCGTACCGGGCGGGGGCGGGGCCCGGGCCGGATCCGGGACGGCTTAGGGTCGGCCCGTGAACACGGCAGACGACGACCGCGACGACCGCACCGCCCTCGACCTCCTCGACGCCCACCTGGAAGACCTGTGGCGGGCCGCCTGCGAGCTCCGGCGGGGGAACCGGGCCGTCGTCCCCGAGGCGCCGCGCGATCCGGCCGAGGTCGCCGCGGACGGCACGGCCACGGAGCTCCTGCGGTGGGGGTACGCGGAGCTGGCCCGCATCCCGCGCTCCCCGGCCGACGCGTTCGCCCGCGGCGCCGGCACCACGGTCACGGAGCTGCGGCGCCGCCGCAGCCCCTGGAACGCGGCGGCGCTGCGCCTGCTGACGGACTCGTACGTCTTCCTCGCCACCGGTCCGCGCCGGCACGAGGACTGGGCCGAGGACGTGCTCGCCCTGATGCACCGGGAGGTCGCGGACCCGCGCGGCTGGCTGCGGCTCGACTCCGACCACACGAACGACGCCCGCCACGCCGTGCCGGCCTACCCCTTCGCCCCGCCGCCCGCCGCCGCCTTCCGGGACCGCCTGTACGAGCTGGAGCCGGCGGGGGCCGTCACCGCGCTCGCCGTCATGGCGGAGGACTGGGGTGACGAGCGGCCCGTACGGGACCGCCCGGAGCGCGACGCGCTGCTGGCCGACGCGCGGTTCCTGCTGGACCGCTACGGCCCCGGCGCCCGGTTCTGGACGAACGCCCTCGACGCGGCGGCGGACCCCGCCCGGGACTTCGTCCGGGCCGGCCTCAAGGGCACGAGGGTCCACGAGTTCATCACCGACGCGTACATCAACGGCCTCGACCTGTTGGAGGAGCTGGGCCTCATCGCCGTGTCCGACGACGAGGTCGGGGTCTTCTGGTCCATCGGCGCCTACTGAGCCGGCCGCCCGGTCACGCCCCTCCTGGGCCGTGACCACCGACGCGCGGGCCGAGGAACAGTCCGCCACTCGCGTCGATGACCTGGCCGGTGATCCAGCGGGCGCCGTCGGAGGCGAGGAAGGCGACCACGTCGGCGACGTCGCCGGGCCCGCCGAGCCGGTCGAGCGCGGTCATGCCGGCGATCCGTCCGGCGAGGTCCGGCACGTCGTCGAAGACCGCGGAGTTGTCCGGGGTCCTGGTCGCGCCGGGGGCGACCGCGTTCACCGTGATCCCCCGGGGGCCGGTCTGGTTGGCCAGCGTCCTGCTCATCGCCTCGACCGCGGCCTTCGTCATCGCGAAGGACGTCTGGGCCGGGTTGGCCATCCGGGTCGCGACCGAGGAGATCGTGATGATCCGGCCTCCGTCACGCAGCAGCGGCAGCGCGCGCTCGATGATGAAGTACGGCGCCCGCACGTTCACCGCGAAGAGGTGGTCGAACTCCGCCCGGGTCGTCACGCCGAGCGGGCCGGCCGGCGCGGCCGCGGCGTTGTTGACGAGGACGTCGAGCGGCCGGCCGGCCAAGGCGGCCTCGACTCCGGCGAAGAGCGTCTCGACATCGCCGTCCACGCCCAGCTCGGCCCGGACGGCCATCGCGGTCCCGCCGGCGCGTTCCACCTCCTCGACCGTGGCCGCCGCCCCGCCGCCGTCCGCGCCGAAGTGCACGATGACCATGGCTCCTTCGGCCCCGAGGCGGGTCGCGATCGCCCGCCCGATGCCGCGCGACGCTCCCGTCACCAGAGCCGTCCTGTCCGCCCGGTCCGCCATGCCGCCCCCGTTGATGTGAGTGACTAACACAATGTTAGTGTCTACCATATGCGTGGAGAGCAGCCAACCCTGCGGGAACGCCGGCGGTCCGAGACCCGGCGCACGATCCAGAGGAACGCCGTGCGCCTGTTCACCCGTCACGGCTACGACACGGTGACGGTGGCCGACGTCGCCGAGGCCGCCGGCGTCTCGGCCATGACCGTGTACAGGCATTTCGCCACCAAGGAGGACCTCGTCCTCGTGGAGCAGCCGGCCCGGGTCATCGCCGAGCGCGTCGCCGCGTCCTCGGCGGCGGAGCCCCTGGTGCGCCGCGTCGGGGGTGCCCTCGTCGAGGCGGCGGCGGCACTGACCGGCGGCCGGGGGGCGGAACCGGCGGCGGACGAACGGTTCCTGCTGGACTGCCTCCGGCTCATGACCACCACTCCGGCACTGCGGGCCCGGCACCTGGACAGTCAGTACGCGCTGCAACAGGCCATCGTCGGCGCCCTCGCCGTCGACACCGCCGACCCCGACGCCCACTTCGCCGCGCAGGCCGCGACCGCCGCCTGCCTGGCGGCGATGCACACGGCCCTGACGCGCTGGGCCGAGGACGCCGGGCGGCCGGACCTCCCGGACCTCATCGCGCGAGCCCTCGCGGCCGCCTTCGGTGACGCCGCCTCCACCACCGGCTGACCCTCGGCGGCGGGGTTCCCGGAGCTCACCCGCGTGGCCGCGCGGCGTGGGGACGGGCTATGCGGCGGGTTCCGCGGCGGCCTCCCACGTGAAGCCGTCCGGGTCGGTGAAGGCTTCGGCGGCGCCGCCGAGGACGACGCGGTGCGAGCCCGTGCCCTCGACGGGGACGCCGAGGTCCTTGGCCAGGGCGCGGCGCTTGTACAGCGCCAGCTTGACGGGGCCGGCCTGGCCCGGGGCGAACTCGACGTACTTGCCGCCGAAGCTCTTGGCCACGGTCAGGCCCCGGCCGACGTAGAGCTTCTTGGTCTCCTTGACGGCTTCGACGCCGAGCAGCAGGACGAGCTCGTCGATCCGGCGCGTGTCGGGGCCGGTGTCCTTCTTCGCGGAGGTCGCGATCTTCCAGATCGTGCCGTCCGGGGCCTGGACGACGCCGCCGTAGCCCCACAGCGACTTCGCGGCGGGCTTCAGCACCGTGGCGCCGGCGTCCACGGCCGCGCCGAGGAAGCCGTCGACGGTGGCCGGACCGGACACCGTCAGCCCCAGCGTGAAGCCGCGGAAGCCGGTCGAGTGCGCCTCGGACGCCCGCAGCCGGATGTACGGGGCCACGCCGAAGGCGGTGTAGAAGCGGAGAGCGGCCTCGGGGTCGGCCACCTCAAGGGTGACGGACGCGAGGGACGTGTGGGGCGCGGTGGAAGTCGTGGTTGCCATGACCCCCACGCTAGGGGCCGTACGGCTGCCGGGGCTTCTCGAATCCTGACCACCGTAGCGGCCTCCGCCGGGGGGGGGGGGCGGGCGGTCCGGGCCGGGGGCGGGGCGGATAGCGTGCGGGCATGTCTGGGACAGGGAAGAGGCGGGTGCTGTACCGGCAGGGCAGCGGGTTCTGGCGGATGACGGCGAAGTGGGTCCTGGTCTTCGGGGCCCTGTACCTGCTGGACGGCGGACTGCTGCGGTCGTGGGGGGACGCCGTGGTCGTGCCGATGATCGGGGTCCTGCTGTGGGTGCCGTTCGGGATCGGCGTCGTCTGGTACGCGAGGAAGGACCAGTGGGTCGTGCTGACGACGCGTGAACTGCGGGTGCGGCGCAAACGGCTGCCGATGGAGGAGGTGAACCTGCTGCACGTGGCGCGGCTGTGGCTGGAGGGATGGTCGACCGCCGACGACCGGCCGGTGCGGGACTGGACACGGTCCACCCGGGTGGTGTGGGTGCCGCTGCGGGACGGCCGGGCGTTCGGCGTGGAGTTCCGCGACCCTGCCGCGTTCGCGGAGGTCTTCGGCGACTTCGCGGTCGGGGCGTGCGGGGGGCCGGACGTCGTCCGCGCGAGGGCCGCGACGGAGACCTACCCGGAGCCGCGCCCGACGTGGGCCCGCTCCGGGGCGGCTTCCGAAGGGTCCGGGCTGGACTTCCTGGACCTCTTCGGCTGAGTCACGTGTGCCGCATCACCTGGTAGATCGTCTCCGAAGCCGGCCCGGGGTGGGGGGTATTGTGCCAGCCGATCTCCTGGGCGCGCGTCGTGATGGCTTGGCGGGCGGCTTCCAGAACCGTTTCGTCCTCGTAGAACGCGATCGACAGCCCGTTGCCCGTGGCCGGGTCGACCAGATGGTAGGCCCCGTGGACGCCGGGTACCCGGGCCACCGCGTCCAGCACCCACTGCCGGTCGTCATCCGGCATCGGCTGCCATACCGCCACTCGCGCCAGCACGACGTTCCTCCGTCCTCCGTCTTCGTGGTGCCTCGCGCGCCCGTGGCCCGTAGGGCTGGATCGGATGTGGAGGCGGGAGGCGGCTGTTGAGCCCGTCAGCCATGGTGCCCCGTGCAGACGCCGCCGCCGGCCGACGCGGCGGGCCGCCGGGCCGTGCTTCACCCGCCCGGCACCGCCGCCGGGACCGCCGACCGCCGCGAGCCCGTCCGCACGCCGGGAACCCGTCCGCACGCCACGGCCTCGGGCTCCGCCCCCCCCCCCCCCCCCCCCGGGGCGGGAGGGCACGGCACCGCGCCGCGGGGACCGTCAGCCGGGGAAGGAGAAGTAGAGCGCCTCGCTGTAGAAGGACCCGAAGTGGCTCTGCCAGTCGGCTCGTACCGAGGCCAGCCAGTCGTCGTTCCGGCCCGCGATCGCCGCCTCCGCCCTGGCGACGGCGGAGGGGATGTCCTCGGACGCCAGACGCCGGACGCTCTCCGCCGGATCGTCGCTCGACATCGAGACGACCTCCCCGGTTTCGAGGATGAAGTACTTCGCCTGCTGCTTCTCCAGGTGGGCCGCGGTCCTGGCGGCGCATTCGGCGAACTCGGCGTCGTCCTCCAGGCCCTTGCCCACCTCGCGCAGGAGGTCACGGAGCAGGGCCGCCCCGCCGGCGTAGTCGGCGGCGATGCCGATCGGAGGGTTCCAGATCATGGACGGGACGACCGTCGTCCCGCGACCCACCATGAGCTGGTGCGCGAGGGGGATGTCCCAGTTGTGCTGGGATATGCACAGGACCCGCTGGGGAATCTCCGCCTCGTTCGGCATCGAGTCGGCGGAGTAGAGATAGGAACGGTTTGCCATGGCGGCGACACTAACACCGGGGACCGACAGCGCCGGGGCGGTGCGGACGCCGCCCGTCACCCGCCCGCTCCGTCCTCGGAGCGGGGGCATCAGGGGCCGGCTGTGGCCGCGTGCCGTGCGGCCCCCGGCGTCAGTCGTTCTCGGCGGCCCGGTCCGACTCGCTGCGCAGGACGCAGAATTCGTTGCCTTCGGGATCGGCGAGGACGGCCCAGCCCGACCCGTCGGGGTTGCGGTGATCGGCGACGAAGGTGGCGCCGAGGGCCAGCAGCCGGTCGACCTCCTGGTCGCGTGAGGTCTCGGGGCGCAGGCACAGATGGACGCGGTTCTTGATCGTCTTGGCCTCGGGCACCTGGTTGAAGTACAGGACCGGACCCTCCGCCAGCAGCACTTGTGTCTCCCGGTCACCCGGTCCGGCGTCCGGATCCACCGGACGGCCCGTCACACCGCTCCAGAACCGGGCCAGCCCGTAGGCATCCGCACAGTCGATCGCCACGTTCTGCACTACCGAAAACATGGCCCAAGCCTTCCCGACGTTCACGCCAGATGCCAAGTGACCTGTGACGCGGGTCTCTTCGTTTCGCAGCCTTGCTCTCTTCGCGTGATCGTTCGCCTTGCGAAGTGACCTCTCGCCGCGGGGCAACCGCGTCACCTGCCCCAAACTACAGTTCCGGATCGTGACCGATGCCACCCACCGCACTGCTGCGGACGACGACGCGCTCCTGGAGAGGCTGCATGCACTCGCATGGGGCCCGGGAGGCATGATCCCTCCTCGCGGCATGAGCCTCCCCGACAAGCCCTTCCCGCCTGTCACATTCGCCCAAGTCGAGCACGCGGAAAAGAAGCTCGGATATTCGCTGCCCGAGTTGCTTCGACGCATCTACACCGAAATCGGTGACGGAGGATTCGGGCCGGATGGCGGCCTCGCATCACTGATACCGCGCAGCGTTCCGCATTGGCACGTCCAGGACTGGCCCTGCGCAACCGCCATCCACGACCAGCGGCCAGGATGGGGGCCACCGGCGTCGTGGTTCTTCCTGACGGGTGGCGGCTGCACCATGGAGTGGTACGTCTCCCTGATGGCGATCGACAACCCGGTGCTTCTCTGGGACGCCGACGGCTGGGAGCCGGACTGGGGCCAGAACCCTCACGATGGCCTGCGCTACGCAGCACCGTCTCTGCGCCAATGGCTGTGGACCTGGGCGGATGGAGGGGACGTGTGGGACGAGGCGCTGGTGCAGATCAAGAAGGACCTCGGCAACTGAACGTGTCCCACACGGCGATCCCCATGGGCCCGGCAAACACGGAGCAAGTCTGCAGAGACACATCTCATGGGGCACCGAACGCCGGACGCAACGGAGCCCGTGTACTGGGGCGTGGCCGCGGCGTCATTCGGTCATCCCTCTCATGAACCCCACATCGGGCGGTTGCCGGACCTTACTCTTCCGCCGAGTGCTGCTTCTGCGGCTTGTGTGACGAGATGGGGAGAGCTCTGCCATGGGATCCGTGCGTTCGTCAGTCCTTCGTACCGGTGTCGCCGCCGCCGCGATGCTGTCGGTGGCCACCTTGCCGGTCGTGCCCGCCCAGGCCGACTCCGGGAACTCGGACACCGGGGCGTCGGTCGCCACGCGGAACAGGTGGGCGAACATCGGCACCGGCAAGTGTCTGGACGTACGGGCCGGATCGCTCAGCGACTCCGCGGTCATCCAGCAGTTCAGCTGCAAGGACGAGCTGCACCAGAAGTTCTGGACCGATCCCCTCCTGGGCGAGCCGTACACCTTCATCAACCCGGGTCACGCGACGTTGATGTGCGTCCAGCCGACCACCCTCGACTCGACCGGACTCATCGTCCAGCGGAGCTGCACCCACACCGACGGCCAGAAGTGGGAGTTCGTCTGGCAGAGCGGCGGAGCCATGATCAAGAGCAAGGTCAGCGGACTCTGCCTCGCGGACGCCGGCATGCCGAACGGCAGCCGGCGCGAGGTCCGGCAGCTGCCCTGCACCGGCGAGGCCGGCCAGCTCTGGCTCAACCGCGCCTAGGACCCGTAGGCCCCGCCGGTCGTGAGGGCGGCGGGGCCGGGGCGGGGGGTGGGCTACAGGGCGAAGTGCTTGGCCAGGAGCCCCTTCAGCCAGGCCGTGGTGCCGGCCTGGTCGGTCGCCTGGGCGTACGAGAACGCGTGCGGGCCCGTCGAGCCGATGACGAGGTCCAGGGAGTCCCCGCGCGCGATGAACACGGTCTCCAGCTGTTCGTCCCGGCCGGAGCCGGCCGGGTACCAGAACTCGAACTCCTGCCAGTGCTTGGCCTGCGAGTTGTGCCCGCCGTTCACCACCCCGTGCTTGACCTCCGCCTCGTCGAGCCGGAAGCCGAGGTCCAGGTAGGCCTGGAGAATCGTTTCCTGGGCCGGCAGGGCGTGGACCTCGAACTCGTCGAAGTCGCCCTTGTCCACCGCGTTGTCGACCGCGAGTTCGGTCCGCACGGCCACCCTGCCGCCCTTGACGGCGCGGCCCAGCGCGTGGGTCAGCGGCGTCTCCCAGGGCAGGTCGAAGGCCACGTCCCAGGTGAGCGTCTCACCCGCGTGCAGCGTGAACGCGCCGTCCCCCGGCTGCCAGGTGAGCAGCACGCCCGGGTTGTTCCACGCGGTCTCGGAGGTCTCGTCGTCCTCGAAGCGCGTGACGACCTCCAGCGCGAACCGGTCGATGCGGACGTCCGCACCGCCGCCCCGTACCGTCACCTTGGCCGTCAGCTGGTCGCCCGGGCGTACGGCCGTGCTGCCCAGCACGGTCTCCACACTGGGCGCGTTGATGCCGAGCGAGCTGAGGAGTTTGCGGAATGCCACGTCTGTGTCCCCTCCCTGACGTTCCGGGTCGAACGTCCTTGCGGGCACTCTAGGGGATCAGCCCGTCAGGAAGCGGCGGGAGCGTAGACGAGGACCACGACGCCGGTGTCCAGGGTCATCGGGGGCCTCCGCTCGCGGCCCCGGCGCGGACACGAGCCGGGCGAGCTCCCCCCGGCGGCCGATGCCGAGCTTGGGGTACGCCCGGTAGAGGTGGTGGCCGACCGTGCGCGGGGTCCCGGTGTGCGGCGCGGCGGCTCCGCCGACTTGGCGAGACACTTCCTCTGGCCAGGGTCGTCGTCCACCACGCCCGGAGGGGCTCCGCGCGACGTCCGGGGCGTCCGGGGCGTCCGGGGCGTCCGGGGCGTGTCCGAATCCGCCGGGAGCTCGTCATGGCGGGCCCGGCGGGCCGTGGATCACGATGAGGTCCGTACCCGAGCCGAGCTGTAAGGAGACACCCATGCGTGCCGTGGCGAGGAAGATCATCACGATCGCCGCCTCCATGACCTCGATCGCCGTCCTGGCGGCCTGTTCCTCCGGTTCCGGGGCCGGGGACGGCCCGGACGGCAAGGCCACCGCCGCCGCGTCCGCCGCTTCCCCGACGGGCCCCGCGAGCCCGGCCGCCGGGAAGGGCGGCTCCGAGTTCCTCTCCTTCCCCGCGCCCGGCCGCACATGGCGGGAACTCCCCGGAACGGGAGGGGTGAAGTACGCCAACGTGCGGGGCGACCTCGCGGGGAGCGGCGCTTACGAGGCGTTCGTCTCGTTCCCCGCCGGGAAGGACAACCCGCTGCACGTCCACAGCCAGGACCTCCCCACCGTCGTCCTGAAGGGCACCTTCTACGCGGACATCGACGGCAGGCGCGTCCAGTACCCGGCGGGCTCCTACTACCGCCTCCCCGCCGGCGAGCCGCACCTGAGCGGATGCGAGAAGGGGGAGGACTGCCTGCTCTTCCAGTACCAGGAGGACCACTTCGACCTGGTGCCGACGAAGGCCGGACAGTAGGCGGGGCAGTAGGCGGGCGTCCCGCGGGGGCGTCCCGCGGGGATGTCCCGCCTACGCCTCGCGTGCGTCCCGGGGCCGTGGGGTGGTGAGGCGGGTGAGTTCGCGCAGGGCCCATTCGACGGGCCCCCGGCGCAGCGGGCGGTCTCGCCAGTACGCCTGCCAGGCCAGGCAGCCCACCACGGCCGCGGCACTGAAGGCGGCGAGTACCAGCCACCCCGACCGTCCGTGCGCGAACCCGGCCAGGGCCAGCGCGTGGAGCACGTACACCGACAGCGCCATCGCGCCGACGGCGGCCGCCGCGCGCAGCGCGAGCCCGGCCAGGCGCCTGCCGAGGCCCTGCCCCGCACCCGTGGCCCGGGCGCACCACAGGGAGGCGGCGATCAGGAGGGCGCCGGTGCCGGCGTTGCCGATGGTCTCCAGCGGGGTCTGGCTGTAGGGACCGGCGACCAGGAGCCAGTGCCAGGACGTGGAGGGTATCGCCCCGGCCTGGCTGCCGAGCACGGCCGCGACCGGGTCCTGGGAAGCGACGGCCCAGGGGTGCCAGTGGGCGATCGCCCGCAGCAGCGCCTCGCGGCCCCCGCCGGGTCCGAGGGCCAGCCAGGACAGGCCGTACCCGAACACGGCGGCGACCGTGCCGCCGATGGCCAGTACGGCCGCCGGCCGGGCCGGGCCGCCCTGCCGGGCCGGGCCGGTGAGCCGGGCGAGGGCCAGCCCGACCAGCACGTACGGGAAGTAGGTGAGCAGCGGGTACGCGCCGGAGAGCAGCAGCTGGTCCAGGGCCTGGGCGAGGCCCGGCAGGCTGAGCAGATCGCCCGGCTCGGGCGTGCCCCCGCGCCCGCCCGCCCGGTGGCCGAAGACGGGCCCGAGGACGTACGAGAGGAGGGGACCCAGCACGACGGAGGCGGCGGCCGTCACGGCCAGCACCCCGGTACGCATTCGGACGAAGGGCTCCGCGACCAGGAAGTAGACCGCGTAGAAGGTCAGTATCACCAGGATCCCGGGGTCGAGCGCGGCCAGCACCAGCCCCAGTACGCCGAGCACCGCGCACCGGACGAACGTGGCGCGCAGCGCTCCGGGGGTGCGGGGGCGGGAGCCCCGGGCGGCGAGCGCCAGCGAGAACCCGGCGATGAGGGTGAACACGGCGGGTGCCCGGCCGTCGGCGGCGACCAGCAGCCAGCGGGCGCCGCTCGGTTCCGGCGAGGGGCCGACGTGTACGGCGAGCATGGCCAGCACGGCCACGCCGCGGGCCGCGTCGATCCCGACGAGGCGGGGTGCGGAGGGCGGGGCGCCGGCATCCGGGGGTATCTCAGGGGCGGTCGGGCGGACGGGATGGGGCCTGGGCCCCCGGTTCTGTTGCACGGCCTGCACTCCTCAGGACAGCACGGACATGGTCCCGCTCATCCTGATGCAGGATTCCGTCCGGAGGTTCCGGTCCTTGAGCGCCGGCGTCCCGCCGGCTCCCCGCCGACGCCTCCGCCGGCGCCCCCGCCGGCGCCCCCGCTCTCGGCTCAGGCGGGTCTCCGCAGGACCCTCTTGGCGCCGATCCGGACGGCGTAGCGCTCGTGGGCCGCGAAGTCCGCCTCCGACCACACCACCGGGTGCCCGACCTCCGCGCACAGGTGGAGGACGGCGTCGTCTCCGGCGTGGACGCCGACGTGGGCCCCGTACGCGTTGTCCGTGGGGCCGTACAGGACCAGGTCGAGGCGCTGGGCGACCGGGACGCGGACCGTGGCCTCGGTGTCGCTCCAGAGCTCGGAGGAGCGCAGGTCCGGGGGCGTCAGGCCGAAGTGGCGCAGCACCTCGTACGCGTACAGCTGGCAGTTGGCGCCGGCCGCGAGGCCCGGCCGGGCGGCGACGGACGCGGCGCCCGGGTAGCGCGAGCCCTCGTAGCGGACGGTCCGGAACTCTGCCGGGAGGGCGGCGATCAGCGACTCCATCCCGGCATCCTCCCAGTCGGCACGGGTCGCCGCCAGACCGGGGTCCGTCGTGCCGCTCAGCGGGCGGCCGGCCGCTCAGCGGGCGGCTGCTCGCTCAGCGGGCGGCCGGACGGTGGCTCAGCGGGCCGGTGGCTCAGCGGGCGGCCGCCTTCTTGCGCAGGACCCACACGTAGTGCCACTTGCCGTGCGCGCGCCTGGGTTTGACGTCGGCGAAGGACTGGACGGCGGGCCACAGGCCGGTGGCTCCGGCCGCGAGCGTCGCGCTGAGGGCCAGCGCGCCTTCGAGCGCCTCGGGGCGGACCGCGGCGAGGACGGCGCTCGTCGTCCCCAGTACGGCGCCGGAGCGGGTCAGGGCCCTGGTCCTGGCCGCGCTGCGCATCGTGGCGGTGGCGGCGTTCAGTTCGTCGCGTATGGAGAGCGCGACGCGTTCCAGGGCGACCTGGGAGTCGACCGCTTCGAGTGCGCCGTCGAGTTCGAGGAGCCGGGAGCGCATGAAGTCGCGGTACTGGGCGTAGGAGTCGAACTCCTCGCTGGTGACCTGCGCGAAGTCGTGGAGGCCGAGCCCGTCGATGAAGGGGAGGTCGACCTCCAGGATCGGCCGGACCACGCGGCTGGCGAGGGGCTTGGCCGTCGCCAGGTCCACGGCGCGGCCGTGCTCCACCACGAAGTCGACGGACCGGTCGCTGAACGAGGGGAGCCGGCCGGGGTCCGGGGCGCGCGGGGAGAAGTCCGTGGTGTTGTCGCTCCTGCCTTCCGCGTAGACCGGGCCGTACCAGACCAGTCCGCTGCGCAGCAGGGGCTCGGCGTCCAGGAGCCACTGGCCCAGCTCGGTGAGGTCGTTGGTCACCATCCCGTAGCGCCAGGTGCGCCTCATGAGGGACAGGTCGCTGGCCGTCGTCCCCATCGGGAACCCGTCGGACTCCGTGTACCGCCCGAGTTCGTGCACCGCCCCGACGCCGTGGTCGGACAGCAGGATCGTGTCCGCGACCAGGACCACCCGCTTGGTGACGTGCGTGAAGCTCGCCGTCTCCGAGGACAGGCCGACGTAGTACGGGGAGGTGGCGGCGCGCTTCCGGCTGAGGAGGCGCTCGTAGCCGCCGCCGTAGAGGGTGCGCCCGTAGGCGAGGGCCACGTCGCGGGCGGATGCCCGCTCCGCCGGCGGGAGCGAGTCGTAGAAGTCGTTCATGCGGACCGCAACGTCCGCGTCCTGCCGCGCTCGCCGGTCCTGCCAGGGTCGTCGTAGGCGTCCAAACATCCGTACAGCATGGGCGGAACGGAGCACACCGTCCAGCGGCCCGTCCAGCGGCCCGTCTCCCTCCGTGGCGAGCGGTGGGGGCAGTTCCGGTCGGCGCCGGCGTGTGGGGTGCCGTCGCGGCGAAACCCGTTGGCCAGCCGGCCCCGGAGCTGCGACGATGCCACCCGTTTCGTTGCGCGGAGGATGTTTGTTCGTTTTCGTGTGTGCGGGATGCGGCGCCGGGCTGACCGTCCCGCTGGCCCCGGTCGCGCTGCCGGTGCACGCCCGCCAGAAGTGGGGGAACGGGCTTCAGCTCCCGGTGCTCATGGAGCCGGGGACCTTCGCCGTGGAACGGGAGCCTCCGCTCCACGGCTCGTCCGACGGCCTGCCCGGCGCCGTCGTCATCGCCCCGGGTGACGCCCGCGGCACCGTGCTCCTCCCGGACCGGGCCGGCGGCTACTGCTGCGGCCTCGACTGGGGTGACGGCCCCAACACGGCCTGCGAGGCGTGTGGTCTGCCCGTGGCGAGCCGGATCGACGACTGCTCGCTCTGGCAGGCGGTCTGGCTCGCGCCGGACGCCGTGCGGTGCCTCCCGGCCGACGACAGCTCCGGCTCCGCGGTGCTCTCCTGGGCGGAGCTGCTGGAGGAGGGTGAGGCCACGCCGCCGGTCGCGCCGGTCACCAGATGGGGCTCGCTCTCCGGGAAGGACGACTGGTGGTCATGGAGCCCGCAGTGGGAAGCGGCGGCCGGACGGTGCCTGGCCCACCTGCTGGCGGCCTCCGGCGGCCGACCGGTGACCGTCCGCCCGCACGCCCTGATGACGGAGGTGTTCCAACGGGCCCTCGACGTGCTGCTGCCCTCGGCGGGTCCGGCCCTGCGCGCCGTCCTGGCCGGACCGGGGCTGCCCGCACCCGGCCCGGACGCCGACATCGTCGTCGTGCCGACCCACCCGCAGACGGGCGAACTCTGGAGCCCGGACCGGCCCGACGCCCCCGTACGGCCGGTGGCGACGCCGGTGCCGCTGCCGTTCGGGATCTGGCTGTGGATGGCCTTCCCCGGACCGCACCTCCGCCTCCGCCCGCCCGCCTCGGGAACCATGCCCGACGGCGTGCTCCGCGACGACCCTCCCCTGCCACGCCCCCATTACCTCTTCCGGGTCGACCCGGGGGCCTTCCGGCACGCCCTCGTCCGCTTGCCGGCCACCCGGAGCCCGTGGCTGCGCGAGATCCTGGACGACCGCACGCGGCACCTGCGCGCCCGGGTCTTCTAGCACCGCCGGACGGTGTCGGTTGCCGTAGCCTGTTCGCGCCGCGGTGGGGGCAGGTAGCGCAGAGGTCGTCGCACCCTCTTGCTCAGAGGGATGACGCCGGTTCGAATCCGGCCCACCCCCACCGCGTGCGTGGGAGACCCGTACGTTCCGGGTCAGCCGCGGGGCGGCCGGGTCAGGCCCGCCTCGTGGGCGGCCGCGGCCGCCCCGACCCGGTTGCGGGCGCCCAGCCTCGCCAGGACGGCGCTGACATGGGCCTCACCGGCCCTCCACCAGGTGCGGCCGGCTCCCGATCTCCGCGATGGACAGCCCCGCCGCGAGCCCTGCCAGTACGTCGCGCTCCCGGTCCGTGAGCCGGTCGCGTGAGCGTGGAGACGTCAGCGTCGGGGGACTCGCCGTGGGCGGCATGAGCGCGGCCGAGGGCGGTCACCTCGCCCACCACTGCGGCGTACGGCTGCATGCGCTGAGCGACGGACGGGTCTCGCGGGAGCAGGCGTACGTGGACCTGACCGCGCGGAGCGTCGAGTACGCGTCCGGCGGCACCGGGGAGAGGGGACAGCGGTGAGCACCGCGACGTCGTCGGGGAACGGGAAGCGTTCCGTCGTCCTGCCGGGGGGAAGGGCACGGTCAAGGACACGGTCGAGGACCTGCTCGGCCGGGCGGCCGCCACCCGCCCGGCCACGCCCGTTCCGCAGCCCGGCCGCCGGGTGCCGGGTGCCGACTGCGAGTTCTACCGTTCCGGCCGCGACCTGCTGGAGGAGGTCGACCTCTACCGGCTCTGCTGGTCCGACGGCGTCCTCGTGGCGAAGGACACCGTCGCGGCGAGCCGGAACCGACCGGCCCGCCCCGCCCCGCGCCGCTGTCGGTGCCGCCTGGCAGTATCCCGGGGCACCCCCACCTCGAGGAGATCCATGGGCACCTGGGACGTCGGCCCCTTCGACAACGACACCGCGGCGGACTTCTGCGGCGACCTCGACGAGGCCGCCGAGGCCGACCGCCCCGGCCTCATACGGGACGTCCTCACCCGTGTCCTCGACGCGGACGACCCCCTCGACCAGCGCCTGGCGGCCGAAGCGGTGGCGGCGGTCGCGCTCGTAGCCGCCCAGTGCCCCGGCGGCCGGCCCGTCACGAGCCCCTACGGGCCGGACCTGCCGGTCCCCGCACTCCCCGCCGACCTGCGGGAGAGCGCCGTCCGCGCCCTGGACCGCGTCGAAGCCGGGCCTTCCGAGCTGCGCGCGCTCTGGGCCGACACCGACAAGTACCTCCACTGGCGGCGCGGCCTGCACCTCCTGCGCAGGCCGCTCACCCTCCCCGCCCCGCAGCCGGTGGCCCGCTCCTGGGCCCGGATCGACAACTGGACGCGGCGCCACGCCCCCGCGTCGTACGCACAGCTCGCGCCGCCCGCGGATCCCGCCGAAGTCGAGGCCGCGCAGGCGGCGATGGGGCTCCGCTTCCCCGCGGACCTCCTGGAATCGCTGGCCTGCCACGACGGACTGACCGAGTGGGCCAACCTGGTGCCGGACCAGCCGCCCCTGTCCGTCGCGCGGATCCTCGACCACTGGCGGATGTGCGTCGAGATCGCCGGTGACGACCCCGACCTGACCGAGGCGGCCGAGGACGGCGAACCCTGGTGGCACCCGCAGTGGATCCCGTGGGCGGAGAGCGACGGCGACGCCCAGGTCATCGACATGCGCGAGGGCCCCTCACAGGGCCGCCTGGGCCACGCGTCGCATGACGACAGCGGTCACTTCGACGACGGCTGGCCCTCGCTGGCCGTGTACCTGACCGCCGTGGCCGACGCCCTCGACCACGGCGGGGACGTGGACGGCGACGTGCCCTACCTCACGGAGGACGGCGAGCTGTGGTGGGACGTGGCCGGCGAGACCGACCTGAACGGCACCCCTCTCACCCCGGCCCCGCGAACGTCACCCCAGAGCACCGGCTTCGGCGGGCCGATGGTCAACGATCGCTCTCCGTCGGCGAACGGCCGTTGAGGGTGAAAGGCCGTTAGGGTAAGGGCCGCCGTGAGCTCCCAATCGTTGGCCATGGCACGTATGGTGACTACATCTGGCTCGGCAGTCGAGCGTCCATTCCCGGGAGCACGCAGGTGGAGTTACCCCTCCCCCAGACTCTTCGGCGCCTCGACGCGCTGATCGAAGAGCGGGGCCTTTCCAGATCGGAACTGTTGGACGTGCGGGAACTGGCGCGCAGGACGGCGCTGGAGGAGCGTACGGTCCGTCAGCTCCTCGGCGGCGGTGACGCGCCCCGGGAAACCGTCGACGAGCGGGTGTGCGCCCGGCTCAAGCGGCTGGCGGACGCCCACCTGGCCCGTACGGGCCGACCCCTGTCGGAGCTGGCCGCAGCCGTGGCCGAGGCGTTGCGGATCTCCTCCGACGGGGCGCGGCGGCTCTGCGGCGGGGCCGAGGTGCCCGCCGGGGAGGTGCTGAGCGGCCTCGTGGGGTTCTTCGGGGTCGGGGGCGGTGAGGGCTTCTTCACCGCTCCGGCCGACGAGGCGCTCAACCGGGTGCTCCTGCCGGTCCTGCGCTCCCTCGAAGCCCCGGAGCAGCAGCCGGTCCGGCTGCTGCTGGAGAAGTACGGGGTGCGGGGGGTGGACCTGCGGCACGCTTCGCTGACGACGGAGCAGCTCGAGCGGCTCCTCGCCGGGGTGCTCCGGTCCGGGCTGCCGCCGGGGAGGGACGCGGCGCGGTGAGCGGGCGGTGAGCCGGCGGTGAGCCGGCGGTCAGTTCCGCGAGCGGTCCGCCGTACCGGGGGGGAGGGCATGGGGGGCGGCCGGGCGGTGACCACTGCGCAGAGCACCGGGTGTCACTCGCGGCAGCGCGGGCCGGCGCCCCACCCGCCACCGGGCTCTTCGCCGCGTCCGTCCCGTCCTCGCCCGGTTCGCCGGCGTCACGCTCCTCGAGCGCGACGCGGTCGTCCGGAGGCCGGGGCCGGGGCCGGGGGGCGTGTGATGTGCGGGCCCGGCCGGTTCCGGTTGCCGCCGCTGTGGCAGCATCGGCGGTGCATCAGCCGCCGCCCGCCTACGGCACGGCCCGTGAGAGAGCAGGCACATGACCCGCCCCAGCAGCAGCACCGCCACGGGATCCGCACGGCGCCGGGCCGTCGTGATCGGCGGCGGCCTCGCCGGAACGCTGGCCGCCGCCGCGCTGCGCGAGGCGGTGGACGAGGTGCTCATCGTCGAGGGCGACGAGCTGCCGGCCGGCCCGCAGCCCCGTAAGGGACTGCCCCAGGCGAGCCACGCGCACATGTTCTGGGGCAGCGGGGTGCGCGCCGCCGAAGCCCTCCTGCCCGGGGTCACCGCCGGGTGGACGGCCGCCGGCGCGAACCGCATCCCGATCCCCACCGGCATGGTGGGCTTCACTCCCGAGGGGTGGCTCCGCCGCTGGAGCACGGAGACCGCCTTCCTGATCGCCTGCAGCCGGGACCTGCTGGATTCCGTCGTGCGCGGGCTCCTCCTCGCCGACACCCGGGTGACCGTCCTCCACCGCACCCGCGTCGAGGGCCTCACCGGCACCGCCCGGCGCGTCACGGGCGTCCGTACGCGCGGGGCGGACGGGCGGGAGGCGGTCCTGGAGGCCGACTTCGTCGTCGACGCGAGCGGGCGGGGCTCGCGCGCCCCGCGGCACCTGGCGGCGCTGGGGGTGGGGCCCGCGCCCGAACGCTCCCTGGACCTGGGGCTCACGTACGCGAGCCGCGTCTTCCGCGCCCCCGCGGGAACCGCCGGCTTCCCCCTCGTCGTGGTGCAGTCCGACCCCCGCACGGCACGCCCGGGGCAGAGCGGCAGCATCCTCCCCATCGAGGGCGGGCGGTGGATCGTCACCACGGCCGGGACCAGAGGGGGCGAACCCACCGGCAGGAGCGAGGACTTCGAGGCGTTCGCCCGCGGACTGCGTCACCCCCTCATAGCCGAGATGATCTCCGGCCTGGAGCCGCTGACCGACGTCACGGTCAGCCGCAGCACGCGCAACTCCCGCCGCTACTTCGAGGACGTCCGGGACTGGCCGGAGCGGTTCGTCGTACTCGGCGACGCCCTCGCGGCGTTCAACCCCATCTACGGGCACGCCATGTCGGTGGCCGCCCAGGCCGCGCGCGTGCTCCGGGACCTCGTGTCGGACCGCGGAGTGGACGCACCGCGGCTGGCGCAGCGCGCCCAGAAGGCCATGGCCGGGCCGGTCACGGCCGCCTGGGACCTGGCCCTGGGGCACGACGTGTTCTACCCGGGGGTACAGGGGAGCGCGCAGGACGGCCCGTCACCCAAGGACAGGATCCTGTCCCGCTACACCTACCGCCTGCTGAACACCTGCTGCGGGAGCTTCACGATGACGAAGGACTTCTTCGACGTCACCTCCCTCCAGGCCCCGCTGACCACCCTGGTCAAGCCGCGCGTCCTGCTCGGCGCCGTACGCGGCCCCCTGCGCCCGCCCCTGACCGGACCGCCCCTGACGGCCGGGGAACTGGCCCTCGTACGGAACCGACCGCCGCGCTGATCAGATGTGGGAGGTGACTCCGGTGGTCGGGTCGTGGGAGATCAGCGTCGGCAGGCCCGGGTCGTACCGGACGACTTCGGCGGTCAGCAGGGCCCGTCGCCGGCCGGCCGTCGCGATCTCGACCAGGAACCGCAGCACGGCGGCGACCCCCGCCCCGTCGACGACGTCGTCGGGCCAGACCGAGAACTCGATCTCCTCCTCGTCGAAGGGCAGGGCGAAGAACCACACCGCGCCGAACCGAGCCCGGAAGGCGAAACTCGTGCCCTCGCCCTCCGGCTCGTCCGCCCAGACGCGGAAGAGGTCGGCGACGGCCGGACGGACGGGATCGAGTCCGGGGTAGGGGTGCTCCACCTCGGTCTCGTCGGCGACCTCACGCAGGCGGTCGAGGACCGCGATCCACTCGGCGCGCGTCACGTCGAGCATCCGGATGTCCCGCAGGCTGCCGTCGACCTCGAACACATCGCACATCCACGGCTCGGGCAGACACCGCGCGCGGGCACCGTACTCCCCGGCGTGGACGTCCTCGTGCGTCAACGCGTCCCGCCCCCTCGTGTTCGACTTCGGCGAACGTGGTTCCCGAGCATGCCAGTGTCGTCGAGGGTGATGTTCACCGGGTCGGGGATCCGTACCGTGTCGCCGAAGGAGAACGTCCGGGTGCGGTACCTGCCGTCGGCGGGGTCGGTGTGCAGGACCAGGACGCCGTCGTCCCGGTCGATGAGCAGGTAGACCGGGATGTCCCTCTCGGCGTAGGCCCGCGGCTTGTCCTGACGGTCCCGCTGGTCGGTCTCCGCGTCGTACGAGGTGACTTCGAGCACCATGAGGACGCCCTCGGTGCCGGCCCACTCCTTCCGGCCGGTGAAGTATCCCCGGGGGGCGAGCGTGCCGTCCGGGCGTGCGTTGCCGTTGCCGTGCGTTCCGACGCGCAGGCCCTGCTCGGGGTAGAGCCGCAGGTCGGGGCGTTGCCGCAGGCAGTGTTCGAGCAGCCACATGACGATCTCGCCGTGGTCGCCGTCGGGCACGGGCTTGACGGCCGGTTCTCCGTTGACGCATTCGAGCCTGACGTCGTGCTGCGCGGCGGCTTCCGCGATGGCCTCGAAGGCCTCACGGCTCATCTGCGGCCAGTCTCGTGCGGTCACGGTGTCCTCCCGGTCGGGCCGTGGCCAGGGTACCCAGCCACCGCCGACGGCGGCACGTTCCGCGGTCCTGCCGGGGGCGGGGGCGGGGAGGCGCCGGGCCGCGCCGTGAGGGGGTGCGGGGGTGAGGGGGTGAGGGGGTGAGGGGGTGAGGAGGTGAGGAGGTGAGGAGGTGAGACGGGTCAGCGGCGGGGGCGGTTCTTTTGTCCGTACTTGCGGTGGTAGCTGTCGTCGTTGTCGTAGTTGCCGTCGTAGTACTCGTCGGGGTTGCCGTACCTGCGGTGCCAGAAGTCGTCGTTGTCGTAGTTCCCGTCGTAGTAGCCGCCGTTGTCGCGGTTGCCTCGGGACGTGCCGGCGCCGCCGCCGCCCGTGGTGCCGGATCCCCGGGTGGGCTCGGGCGTGGCGCGGGCGCGGGGGCTGTAGGCCGGGGACGGGGTGGCGAGCGGGGTGAGGGTGGGGGTGGGTGTGGGGACGTTGGGGCTGGTGTAGCGGGCGAGGGGGGAGTAGGTACTGAGGGGCGCACGGGTGGCCGTGGGGCCGGGGTCGGCGCCGGCAGCAGTGCCGGGGGTGTTGGCGGCGAGGACCATGACGCCGATGACGGCGGCGAAGGCGGCGGTGCCGACGAACAGACCCGTGCGGTCGGACATGGCTCTCCTGAGGTCGGGGCGACGAACGGGACTGTTGGATACCAGCGGCGGTGAACGATCTGAAGCCCTGGACACTCCCGATCTCCCGGCGGCTCCGGGGGGAGGGCGAAGGCGAGGGCTCCGCTGTGGTCAGGGGCTTGTCGCTGTAATCGACGGGAACGCCTCTGATCCTGGTCGTCCGTCAGCCAGCCAGATAGCCAGCCGGAAGCCTAACCGGAGCGGCACACTTTGCCACGACGTGTACACATCATGAGACGGGGAACAGCACTGGGCTACGGGTGGGAAGAGAGAAGCGAGGAAGGGCCGGTCCCTCGCACGCCCCTCTCCGCCGCGTCACCTATCCGGCGCGCCGGTCGTATCGGGCGCGGGCGAGCTGGTGAGCCCTGCTCAGCAGCTCGCGCAGCGGGGTTCCGGTGCGCTCGCCCGGGTTCACCACGGCCAGCCAGCCGACGGTGCCGTACACGGGGTGCGCGATCATCGTGTCCGTGGCGCTGGGATCGGCCGCCTCGGCGGGGGCCGGTTCACGCGGCGTGTGGCCGGTCCACTGAACGAAGGCCTCCGTACCAGCGGCGACGTTCACGCGGAAGGTGTCCGGGCGGTCCAGGCGGGAGGTTTCGTCGCCGGGGTGGTTCTTCGTCACGATCGTCGCGAACGGCTGGGTCGTGGTCGGGGCGGTGCCGTCAGGGGCGTAGTAGAAGTACGTGTCACCCCAGCTGATCTCCGGCGAGCCGTCGCCGGGCGCGGGCTTGAGGGTCAGGACGCCGGTGAGGCCGTCGACGAAGCCGATGATGTCATCCATGGTCATGTGCTCTAGCGTTCCATTGAAGTGCTTGTGGAGACTTCGAGAGCGGGATGGTGGGCCAACGGGGTGGAAAGTCTCAAATCGGGCGGTTTGCGGACCGCTGATGTCGCACGGCGTTCCGGGTACTCCGTTCAGCAGATCCGCAACCTCGAACGTGACGGCGTCCTTCCGGCGGCCGCGCGGACGGCGTCGGCATACCGGGTCTACGGGGAAGTGCATCTGCAGTCCGTACTGGCCTACCGGGCCCTCGCGGCGGGGGTGGGGCCGGTGGAGGCCAAGAAGATCGTCAGGGCCTTCCACCAGTCCCCCGTCGCGCAGGCGCTCGCCCTCCTCGACGCGGCGCACGCCCGGCTCGACGCGGAACGCGCACGGCTACGGCAGGCCGAGGAGGCCGCCCGGGCGATCGCAGGCGAGCCGATCGAGGACGTGCGCGCATCGGACTCGCTGGGCGTCTCCGAACTCGCCGCCGCCCTCGGTGTACGCCCTTCGACCCTGCGGCACTGGCATGCGGAAGGCCTTGTCGTCCCGGAGCGCGACCCCGAGCGCGGCACGCGCCGCTACGCACCGGCCCAGGTCCGGGACGCGCGGATCGTCCACCAGCTACGCCAGGCCGGGTACCGCATCGCCCCCCTCCAGGCCCTCATGCCGGACCTGCGGAGCGCCCGCCGGTCGGAGGACGTCACCTCGGCACTGGCGGCCAGGAGCGCCGGCATCAGCGCCAGATCGAGGGCGCTGCTGGACGGTGCGGCAGCGCTGAGTGCCGTGCTGTCCTTCGAGGGGCGAACGTCCTGACCCCCGGCCAGTGGTGGGCACGGGGCATGCCACAGGGCGAGGTCAGGGGTCTGCACCCCGGGCGGTGGCAGCACACCCGCCGGGGGGGGGACGTGTCGGTCATCGGCAAGAGCAGTGCCGTCGCTCCTGCGCGTGCGAGAAACAGGCGGCCCGTTGACGCAGGGGCCATCCGCTGATTCATCCCCGCACCTGCGGGGAGCCGCTCTGGGGTGACCCGGACGACGCGGGAGCCGAGGGTTCATCCCCGCGGGTGCGGGGAGCAGTTCGCGGCCCAGCCGCCGCCGGTCGCGGCGGGTTCATCCCCGCGGGTGCGGGGAGCAGTCGAACTGGCGGATGAGGTTGTAGATCGCCCGGGGTTCATCCCCGCGGGTGCGGGGAGCAGGCCGTTCTCGGCGTGACGCTGGGCGGCTGCGGAGGTTCATCCCCGCGGGTGCGGGGAGCAGCCGACGAGGACCCAGCCGAGGTGGTACTCGACGGGTTCATCCCGGCGGGTGCGGGGAGCAGTCCGAGGCGGGCCTGCTGGCGGTCAAGGACGCGGGTTCATCCCCGCGGGTGCGGGGAGCAGTTCTGCTTGATGATCTCGGCGTAGTAGGCGGCGGGTTCATCCCCGCGGGTGCGGGGAGCAGACGAGCTCGTCGTCGAGGTGCCACTCGGTCTGGGGTTCATCCCCGCGGGTGCGGGGAGCAGCAAGAGCTGAACCTGCGCACCCACGTGACCACGGGTTCATCCCCGCGGGTGCGGGGAGCAGCACTCCTACGGCCTGCGCTGCTCGTTCAGGCCGGGTTCATCCCCGCGGGTGCGGGGAGCAGCCGTATGAGATCAGCAGACAGGTGATGAGACCGGGTTCATCCCCGCGGGTGCGGGGAGCAGCAGCCACTTCTTGGCACCGTCCGGCCCTTCCAGGGTTCATCCCCGCGGGTGCGGGGAGCAGGGTTCTTGACCTGGGACTCTATGCGGGCTGGCTCCTGTTTTCGAGCACTTTCAGAGAATCCGGCATTCCGGGTATAGCGGCTCCTCGGAGGGCTGCGACACTCAGCAGTTGCCCACGCACTCGGCGGAAATGCCGCCCCCAGGCCCGCCAAGTGCAGCCGTGCCCCCGCGCCCGTGAGCGCCTCACCCGGCGTCACCTGCCCCTCAAGGTGCGCAGTAGTGATCATCTACGGTGGGAGCAGGGTGTGGCAGAGGGCCGGGGCGCTCTCGGCGGGCCAGCAGGTGGCGGTGGACGCCGTGCGCTCGCTGTCAGGGGCCCGCCCCGCACCGGCAAGACCACCCTGCTGTGCGGCCGTCGTCGAGCGGCCCCCGCCCGTCTCCGCACAGGGCCGCCGCGCCGGCAGGTGTAAGGCGAAGCAGCGGCTGCGTGACGAGCGGCGGTGCATGCCTGGTCGGCCGTCGGTGCTCGGCTTCAGCGCAGGTGGAGGGAGGGAGTCCCGGACGTCGTCGTAGCCGTCGAGGCTCGACCGGCTGTCGTCCGAGGTGTCCAATGCGGCGAGCGGTACGGCCCCAGCAAGGGCTGCCTGGCCCGGCCCGGTGCTCGGCGAACTCCCCGTCTCCGTCGCCGGCGTCGGCCGCCTCACCCTCCCGCGAGCGATCGCGCGGAGCCCGCTCCCGGACCCCCGCCCCTGGTCGACGCGGCGCGGCGGGCCGCGTCCCTCACGAGGGGCGGTTCAGGCCCCACGTCTGCAGGACGAACGGCCGGCCCTTCTCCTCCCCCTTGATCAGCGGTACGTCGAGCAGGCTGAAGCCCGCCTTCCCCGCGACGGCGACGCTCGCGGCGTTCTCGGCCTCCAGCTCCAGGATGACCTGCTCCGCGTCCAGTTGCTCGAACGCGTACGCCGCCATCACCCGTACCGCCCGTGCCGCCAGCCCCCGGCCCCGGTGCGCCGGGCCGACCGCGTAGCCGATCTCCATGCCCTCCGGGGCGCGCCGCAGCATGACCTCGCCGAGCGGGGCACCGCCGTCGACGGTGATGGCGAGGAGGATGGTCGTGCCCTCCTGCCGCAGCTGCCGGTCCCGGGCCAGCCGTGTGCGCGCGGCCGCCTCGTCGAAGGGGGAGACGATCGGCGTCCAGTACGCGATGTCGGGGTGGTCGAACAGCTCCGGCATCGCGGGCAGGTCCGCCTCCGTCCAGTCGCGCAGGACGAGCCCTTCCCCCGTCAGCTCGATCCTCTCGGGCAACGACGACGACGTGGCACCGCTCATGGTGTGAGACCTCCCTGGCCTGGCCTGTTCGAGACGAGGCAAGATAACCGGGACGGGGCCGGGAGCACGCATGGTTTTCCACGGGAGGCGCAGCCGGAGCAGCCGCCTCAGCCGCAGCCGGGGTCAACAGCGGTAGCCGTGCGGGACCTGGAGCAGGGCCACGAAGGCCCAGACCATGACCGCGCTGCCGGCCGTGCCGGCGAGAAGGGCGACCGCGGGACTCCGGCGTCCCGCGTACCCGACGAGCACGCCCCACCAAGCCGCCGCCAGGAGCGTGAGCAGAACGCCGTAGAAGGTCAGCGCGGGGCTGTTGGCCGCACCGTTCACGCCGACGTCGCAGGCCCGCCAGGCTGCTGACAGGAGCTTCGTTCCGAGCACGCCCGTGGCCAGGGCTGCCAGGGGGACGGCCACGCATCCCCACCGTCCGCGCGTCACGCGCGCGGGTTCCTGCACCCGCGGAACGTCCCCGACGCCGTCGGGCCGCACTCGCTCCATCCGATCCACCCCACCCCGTCGTTGATTCCTCGCCCGGCCGACGCATCCGCAGCGGCCGTCGGGATGGATGCCGGGGACGGCCTCGCGGTTCCGCCCGGGCCGTGGACGACGGACTCGCCTGCCCCTGCCGCGAGGCGGGCCTCCGCTCGCCCACCGGCGCGGCGAGCGGCGGCCGTTCCGCCTCACTGCGTGACGGTCACCGGCGGATGCCGGGCGTCGGCGGGGCACGCGTAGAACTGGAGGGTGTAGCCGCGGCCCACGGTCACGTCCGTGGGGGGGCGCGAAACGGGACGCCAGCCGACGGTCTCGCCCTGCCACTCGGTGTGGCCGAGCGTGAGCAGCGGCTCGCCGACGGCCGCGCACTCCCGGCAGCGCAGCTCGTCCGGACCGCCCGAGTCGCCGAACGTGAACGGAGCCGCCCAGCCGCCGGCCTTCCACCCCGGCGCGACGGACAGGTCCTCCCGGTAGCCGGGCGATCCGTCCTCCGCCTCCTCCCACCGGGCGATGTCCAGGTCGTGTGCGGCCGGGTACTCGCGGACCTGTTCCGGGTGGAGCACGCACGGGACGGGCACCAGCTCGTACGTGCCCACGTACGCGGGTTCCGGCGCGACGGCCAGGGCCTCCGTCACGTCGGCGGCCCGCCGCCGGCGCAGCTGGACGGCGTCCGTGCCCGGCAGCACCTGGAGCGGGTCGGTGCCCTCGGGGAACGGCAGGTCGGGGACGTCCCGGGCGTACAGCTGCGCGACCGGCACCAGCGGGTGCGGGCCTTCGGGCAGCAGCTCCGGGTCGTGGCCGGCGTGGATCCGGGCGACCTCGGCGCGGTCCTCGTCCGTCCAGACGTCGAGGGCGCGTATCCGCCGCAGCGTGCGCACCTCGTCCGGCGTGGTGAGCTCGAAGGGGGCGTCGTGCGCGTGCGAGCACGACGCCCAGGGCTCACCGGCGGGCCACAGCAGCGGGCCGCCCACCGAACTCTCGTGCACGGTGGGCGTGCCGGGCCGGGGGTGCAGCCAGGTGGCGGTCCTGGCCGTGGCCGCGAGCTCCGGGAACACGGAGACGATGCCGAGCGGCCGGGGCGGGGTGGTACGGGGCACGCTTCCTGCTCTCTGAACGGCAACCCGTATCCAAGCAGGAGGGGTACCGGCACCCACGAGCAAGGGTCCGGGCCGTACGGGGCGGCCGGGCCGGAGCGGCCCGGCCGCCCCGTACGGATTCCGGTGGTCGGCCCGGCCGGCCGCACGCTCGGAACCGTCGAGTTGCTGCGCACACAGGAGCTCCTGCGCCGTCACCTTCCGCCCGCCCCCGCGTCCCTCCTGGACGTCGGCGGCGGGCCGGGGGTACGCGCCCGCCGGCTCACCGAGGACGGCCGTCGGCTCCTACCCGAGTCGGACCGCCCTGCGACGCCGGTGGTAGGCATAGGTGAGGGCGAGCACGATCGGGCCCCACAGCATCGTCGGGCCGATGCACACACGCGCCAGGAGCATCCACCAGCCGTTGCTGAAGGCGACCTCGTGAAAGCCCAGCAGGCCGAACCAGGCGAGGGGCATGGTGTTCCACAGCGCGACCAGGCCCAGTCCGCCCAAGGCCGCCGGGATCACCGCGGCGAGCGGCGGGACCCGTCGGCCACCGATCAGGGGCACCCGGTCCGGGACCCTCTCGCCCCATCCGCTGACCAGGCCGGTACAGAGGAGGGCCAGTGCCTCGGTCAGCACGCTCAGCCCGACCACGTAGACCGGGGCCCACCACGACGTGGGCGGTGCCGACGGTTCCACCGTCCCCATCTCGAAGTCGAAGGCGAACGGAAGCCGCCACAGGCAGTGCGGCAGGACGACGAACGGAAGGGCCTTCGCGAGCCGAAGTGCCCAACGCGGAACCGGGCGCTCGGTGTCGCCCAGAGGAAGCTTGATCGGCATGACTCCACCGTCGCCGAACCCCCGGGACGGGGCGTCGGCTTCGCGGACGATCACGGTCCCCCGCACGGGGGAGTCACCTGCCGACCGCATCGGCGAACGCGGTCGGCGGTACATGACGGCCCGACGGCCCGACGGCACGCCGGCACGACGGCACGCCGGCACAGCGGCCTGACAGCACGACGCGACGACGGCCGAACGCGACGCTCCCGGCGGCGCGCCGGCAACCGAAGCCGGTCCGCTCAGCCGTCGTGGTGCCCGTAGGCGGCGAGGATCTGCTCCGCGCTCTCGCCCCGGTGGACCACGTGCCAGTGCAGGTGCCTCGACTCCTGGTAGCGCCCCAGGTCGGTCAGCGACGGCACGTGGAGCCTGGGATCACCACGATGTGCACCGGGTACGCGGGGTCGGTGTGGTGGAAGGCAAGGCCGAGATGTCGGCGTTTCGGCCAACCCCCTTGCCCCGCACTCCCGTTGCGAGAGACGGGTCGATGCATCCTCCACCCTCCGCCACGCGCTCCGTCCCGGGGTTCCGGGACCGACCGAAACACATGCGTTCGATATCCCGGCGGTGTCGTTGACCCTCACGACCACGCCGGACCACCGTCAAGGGGGACCACGTTGACCTCGGCCGACAGCTCGGAACAGACGGAACAGCAGACCACCACCTCCACGACACCGCCGGCCCCACCGGCCCCGCCGCCCCCTCCCCCACCCGCGGAGATCACCTACGGCGGGCAGTACTCCGTCAACCCGCTCGCCGAGGTCTCCTTCCGCCGCATGTGCGCGCAGATCCCCACCGTGCTGGGCCGCATCGCCCGGCTGTCGTGGCGGACCGACCCGCGCGCCGTGCGGCTCCTCCTCGGCTGCCAGGTGGTCACGGGCGCCTCGGCCGCCGTCCTGCTGGCCGCCACCGCTCGCGCCATGGCACCCGTACTCGGGGACGGCTCCGCCGCCGACCGGCTGTACGGGGCGCTGCCGGCGCTGCTCGTGCTGGGGCTCGCGGCCGCGTCGGGCCGTGCGTCCGGCGCGGTAGCCACGTACGCCGAACGCCGGATCACCCCGCGGCTGACGACGGAGACGGACACCGCCCTGGTCGAGGCGGTGTGCCGGGTGGAGGCTTCGGCGTACGCGGAGGACGGCTTCTCGGACCGTCACGAGGCAGCCGAGATGGGGGTGATCCGCACGCACGTGATGGTCACCGACGCGCAGCGGTTCCTGTCCGCGCTGATCCGCATGGTCACGGCCGGCGGCGTGCTGTCGGTCCTGAACCCGCTGATGCTGCCGCTGCTGCTGCTCGCCGTACTGCCGGCCGGCGTCGGCGCCGTCCTGACGGCCCGGGTCGACTACGAGATCCACTACGCCAATGTCGCGGACCGCAACGTCAGGGGGATGATGCGCTGGTGGGCGACCGAGTCGAGGTACGGCGACGAGGTCCGCGCCAACTCGATGACCGACTACCTCGTCTACTGGTACCGGGCCCTGTCCGACCGGTGTGACCGGCGCACCCTGGCCGCCGCCCCGCGCACCCTGCGGATCGGCCTGCTCTCGGCGCTGGCCGGGGGCGTGTTCCTCGTCGCGACCTGGGGCGCCCTGGCGTGGCTGGCGGTGTCCGGCCGGATCGACCTCGCGGTCGCGGCGACGGCCGTCATCGCCGTCCAGACGACGCTCGCCGCACTGTCGCAGGTCGTCGTCAACGGGGCCGCGGTCTTCCACACCAGCCTGTACCTGAGCGACATGCAGTCCTTCCTCGACGAGGCCGCCGCCCGCACCCCCGACCGCGGACCGGGCAGGCACTGCACGCCGACCGAGGAGATCCGGCTGGAGGAGGTCGTCTACCAGTACCCCGGCAAGGACAAGCCCGCGGTGGACGGTGTCTCGCTGACGCTGCGGCGCGGCCAGGTCCTCGCGATCGTCGGGGCGAACGGCTCGGGGAAGTCCACGCTCACCCGCCTGCTGACCGGGATCTACCTGCCGGACAAGGGCAGGGTCACCTGGAACGGCGCCGACCTCGCCGAGGTGGACCCCGCCACGGTGTGGGCGGACACGGGCCTGGTGCCGCAGATCTTCGCCCAGTGGCCGCTGCGGGTCCGCGAGAACGTCACCCTCGGCCAGCCCCGGACGCACGACGACGCGGCGGTGTGGAAGGCCGTCGACGCGGTCGGCCTGCGCGAAGCCGTCGAGGACCTCCCCGCGGGCCTGGACACCCTCCTGTCCCGCGACATCTGGGGCGGCTCGGAACTCTCCGGCGGCCAGTGGCAGCGCATCGCGTGCTCCCGGGCCCTGTACCGGCGGCCGGGGCTGCTGATCCTGGACGAGCCGACCTCGCAGATGGACCCGCGCGGGGAGCACCAGATCTTCGAGCAGATCAAGGCGATCGCCGCCGACCGCATCACCATCGTGGTCACCCACCGTCTGGAGAACACGAGGATCGCCGACCACATCGTGGTGATGGAGCACGGCCGGATCACCGAACAGGGCCGGTACGAGGACCTCGTCCACGCGGGCGGCACCTTCGCGGAGCTCCTGCGGCTCTCCCAGGACCGCTGACCGCCCTCGTCACCACCACCCTCGTCACCACCACGCCGGACGGTCGGGCTCACGCGGCGGTGGCCTCCACGATCAGGGTTCCGATGGTCTCCCTGTCCGGCGGGCAGGGCAGGCGCTGTCCGGTCGCGGCGGTGAATCCGGCGTCCAGCAGCTTCCGCTCCCACATGTACGGCCGGTAGCACCAGCGGGTGATGGGCAGCAGTTCGCCGTCGGGTCCGTACATGTCGTACGTGTGCGGGCCGGGGCATTCGCCGGACGGCGGCAGGTGGGAGAAGACGAACCTGCCGCCCGGGCGAAGGGCCCGGCGTACGAGCGGAAGCAGCACGTCCGGGTCGGTGAACCACACCGCCCCGAAGACGGAGTACACGGAGTCGAACCGCTCCCCGTCCTGCGCCAGGTACTCCTCGGCCCGGGCGTGCCGGACCTCGATCAGATCCCCGAAGCGGGCCCGCGCCGCCTCGACCTGGGCGGCGGAGACGTCCACCCCGACGGCCCGGGCACCGGTACGGGCCACCAGCGCGAGGTTGTCACCCTTGCCCGGGCCCAGTTCCAGTACCCGGTTGCCGGGACCGGTGTGCAGGAGCTCCAGCCCCGGGCCGTGGTCGCCGTACTGGGTCCAGCAGAACCGCTCCCACGGCTCCTGCGGGGCGGCGCGCAGCCCGAACTTGTCCCAGGATCCGGAAGCCTCCGGCGTCATACGGCACCCCCACCCTCCGCCGGCCGGACGGCCAAGCGGGCCCGGCCTGATCGGCAGGCGTCCGGATGGCCGGGGCGGAGCCGATGGCTGCTCCGGTACGTGGCTGCGGTCGGCATACGCGTCTCCCGGTCGGGTGGAGGGGCTGCCCGGCCCGTGCGGGCGGCGCCACGCTACCGGGGTACCTCTGGTTCCGGGCCCGGAGGACGGATACTCATACCGATACGCCCATGGGACTTCGGGGGCCCTGCGGGGGCCATCCGGTTCAAGGCGTGGCGAAGTTCGCTGTGGCCATGCACGTAGTGGTCCTGCTCGGACTCGCCTCGCGTCCCCCGCCTCCCGCCAGGCCATCAGAAGCGTTCTTGCCCGCGCATTCCTCTGCCGGAACCCGGGCGGAGCGTCACGGCTTGCGGTGTCTTCCGGTGCCCTTCCCGAGCCTGGGCGCGTATCCGGGGATGGGCACGGCATCTGCCTGTGCCTGTGCCTGTGCCTGTGTCTGTGACTGTGCCTGAGCGGACGGATTGAGGAGGCGGCCGGCCGCTGCGTAGTCGTCGGCCACGGTGACGGTGACCCACTGGAAACCGTCCCACTCCAGGATCAGGCGCGGGGCGTCGGGGTCCAGGTGGGACCCTCGCTGGGGGCCGGGGCCGAGGGTGACGGCCTTGCGTTCGCCGGGTTTGCGCAACCGGCCCTCGCGGCGCGCTGCCCACTGGTCGAGCGGTTCGTCTTCGGGGTTCATCGTCGTACCTCCGTCGAGCAGGTGCAGTACCTTACCCGCCCCGACGGGCGGCGCGCGAAGGCCCGCGTCCTCCCCGGAGCGCGCCTGCGGGAGGTGGTGGCGAGGGGGGTGCGGCGTACGGTTCGGCGCGCGAGCCCCAGCCGTCGGCTGCCAGGCCGTGGAGGCGGCGCAGGCCGGGCGCTGGGCCGGACAGGGACCTGCGTACAGCCGGACCGGCCCGCCCCTCGCGTCCCCTTGGCCGAACCGGTGCGCGACGCCGCCCGTAGGCTCCGCCCATGAGCGCACCGGAATCCCTGCTCCGCCGCATCGAGCAGGACCCGGCCCTGGCGGCCACCCTCGCCTGGCCCGGGGACTTCGACGTCGAACGCCGCGACCCCGTCGAGGACCTCGTGCTCCCTACCGGGATACGGCGGACCGGACGGATCCCGTCGGCCGAACGGGTCACTGGACCGGAGAGCCAGGACCGGGGCGGAGGTGGAGGAGCCGGGATTCCACGCGCTGCTGACGGACATCGGGGGCGGCGGCGCGGTCGGTCGAGGTTCCGCCTGCCGTCGTGGGAGAGACGGCTGTGAAACCCGGGCGACGGACGGCCCCTCCCCCGGCCAGAATTCCGTCATGTCCACCGAGGTGAGCGGAATGATCGAGTGCAATCCGGGCGTCCGGCTCTGGGGGCCGGACGACGAGGACTCCGTCTGGCAGGCCGGCATCGACCTCTTCCTCCTCAACGACGGGAACGCCTACGACGCCCTCGCCTGCCTCTTCGGCGTACGGAACACCTTCGGGTTCCGGCCGCTGGCGGAGGCGCGCGGCATGCCGGGGGACGCGTCCGAGGGAGTCCGCGAGGAGTACGCCGCGTGCGGCGGCCCCCGCTACGTCCATGGCACCACCTGGGTGACCTGGTCCGAACTCGCCCGCGCGGACTGGGAGGAGACCGACCGTTCCGGCAGGCGCAGCCGGCGTTCTGCCGCAGGCGACGACACCGGCTGGGGTCCGGTCTGGGCGGTGATGCGTACGCTCAGCGCGCTCCACGGGGCGGAGAACGTCCGCCTCGTCGTCTGGTTCCACTGACGGCTCCCGGGTGACCGGACGGTGACGGCCGAGTTCCCGCCGGACGGACGCGGCCCTTCGGCGCTACCCGGCCGTGTGCTCTGCTCGTCCCCGAGCAGGCCTGCGCTGGACGAGCTAGAGGATCGCGAGGGGCGAGGTGAGGAGTCCGTCGGCGCCGGAGATCAGCACGAAGCAGAGGACCGCCAGCTCACCCCGTTCCAGGCGGTCCGCCTCCCAACGGGGACCGTCGGAGCGCAGGGTGAGCCGCTCTTCGCCGCCGACGGCCGTGACGCTGCGGACGAAGTGGCGGTGGCAGCGATGGGCTGCGAGGGACAGGGTCCGGCCATCGGCCGTGTCGAAGCGTATGCCTCGGCGGCTCGGTACGAGCGACCTGGCCGCGGCCCGCGCCGTGAACGGCACGCCGTCCAGGGTGCCGTGGACCCCGACGCGCATCCTGTTCCGCAGGATGTGCCAGGGTGCCGCGGCGTCGTCGACGTCCAGGACTACGTCGTCGCCGAGGATGAGCTGCCACCGCTCCCAGGCCTCGGCCTTGGCGGTCGCATTCGGCTGCTTGCCGGGGCCCCGGAAGAGGACGTACTCGCCGTACGGGGTGGGGATGACGGCGTAGGGTGCGCGTTCGCGGGCAGGCTGGATCCATTTGAGCAGCGGTGCACGCCATAACGGTTCGAGACGCCACTCGGACACAGCCCGGCCCCCTTCGACAGCATCGATCATAGGCACCGCGCCCCGTCCCGGCGACGCGGCCAATGGCCGTACCTCTGGGTATCGGCGGTGGATGCGACGGTCCCGCCGTCCGCCCGCGCAGTCCGCGCAGTCCGCGTAGTCCCGAGCACCTGGCGGCCGACGGCCGGGGGCGTGAGGGGCCGGGTGTCCGCACCGCTCGGCCGGAACGTGTCGCTCCAGGCGGACACGCAGCGACGGAGACCGCCGGGGTCCATCCCCGCAGGGCGCGGGGAGCAGTCCTTGTTGTGGTTCCACGTGGCGATCACGTCGGGGTCATCCCCGCAACGCGGGGAGCAGTACATCGTGCAGCTGCTGGTGCGCTTGGCCCGGGAGTCATCCCCGCAGGCGCGGGGAGCAGTGGCTGGTGTTGTCGGTGTAGTCGGCGCGGATGGGGTCATCCCCGCAGGCGCGGGGAGCAGCACTGGTACGGGGCGATGAACCTGTACCGGGCGGGGTCATCCCCGCAGGCGCGGGGAGCAGCTTCCCTCTCAACATACCGCGAACGGGGGCCCGGGGTCATCCCCGCAGGCGCGGGGAGCAGGCTTGCTGGCCTGCGACTCTATGCGACTGACGCGCTGTTCTCGAGTACTTCTGGCGAGTTGGACATCACGCGTGATGCGCCTTGATCGACGCCGCTGGAGCCCTGCCGCTGTCACTTGCTCTCTGCCATGCCCGCACGAGCCGGAGGCAGCCTTCGCGGCCCCTCGTCGGGAACGCGGTCCCGGTGCCTCGGACTCCTCACTGCCCGCGATGAACGCGCTGCTCCCGCAACCCGAACACTGCCGTTCCGCTTCGGACGCGTTGACCGTCAACGGCCGTCAACCACAGCCCGCACAAACTCCGCGAGCTCCGCAGGACACCCTCGGTAGGGTGATCATCAGCATGCACGGACACATCGGTCCGGACCGCCGAACCCCCACCCCCAACCCCCCATCTGGGCACGGGGTGGCATCCGGGCCCGGCGATGTGGGAATGGGCGGAGGTGGGGATGGATCCCGTGGTGTTGGAGTCCATCGGGTACTCGGTCGCGTGCCAGGACTGTGGTGCGGAAGCGGAGTGGTGGGGTGTGCAGGCACTGGCGGGCCTGGCCCTGCGCTGGGACACGGAAACCAGTTGTCCGGCCTGCGGGTTCGCGCTGGCGGTCTGTGGTGGTGAACTGCCCGCCGGGCTGCGGAACCGCATGCTCTCCGAGCACGGACCCGCCCGGCTACGGGTGGATCCGGCGGCGCGGAACGCGTCGGTGATGCGCGTGCTGCGGGCAGAGCTCGGAATGGGTCTGGCCGAGGTCAAGGCGGTCATGAGCGAGGTCGCGGCCGGGAAGCACTCGGGGACGCTGCCCGAGATGGAGCTCCTGGCCCGCAGGCTGCGGGCGTCGGGCATCGACGCCGTTGCCCACCGGCCGCAGGCGCCCTGACCCGTCGGCGGGCCGGAAAAAACGCGGCCGACTCAAGGCAGGGCCTGCCATGCGCGGTCATGCGGCGACGGCATCCCGGTCCTCGCCCCCGCGCAGTCGCTTCCAGGCGGCCAGGCCGAGCATGAGGCCCCACAGGACGAAGAGGGCGTACCAGAAGAGGCCCCATGCGGCCTGCGGGTGGGCGTCCTTGGCGGCGAAGGCGGGGGCGGAGACGACTCGGCCGGCCGCGAGCAGGTACTGCAGCGCGAAGTAGGTGAAGCCCCACAGGGTCATGCCGACCGACGCCGTGAGGGACAGGACGCAGAGCGTACGGCGCGGGAGCCGGCGGCCCCAGGGCCGAACCAGGGCGAGCGCGACGACGGCGCCGGCCACGGCCACGGCGCCCATCACCCAGTACCCGATGGCGGCCTCCCAGGTGCCGTGCGGGGCGGAGGCGAAGTCGCCGGGGAAGGTCGCGCCGATTCCGGCACCCCACCAGAAGTGCGGTGCCGCGTAGGCGATCGCCGCTCCCGCTGCCGCATAGCCCGGCCAGGCCTCCCGCCGGCCACGTCGGCCGCGCCGTACCGCCTCCCCCTCCGTGGCCGTCGTCGTGGCCGTGGTCGTCGCCTTCGTCATCTCGTCCCCCGAGTTCTGGTTGTCGTCCGGTACGCCGCACCCACCGCGGGTACCGCCCGGGAGGAACTCTGCCCGCGCCGTCCGCCGGGCGCGTCGGCCGCCGGGACCGCCCTGCCTCCCCCGCACGGGGGAGACGTATCGACGGATGACCGTGCGGGGTGACCAAAAGGTGACGTGCTGTCAGCGGCGGCTGCTTTCATGGGTCAGTCGCGCGGGGAGGCGTGACGCGACCACCGAGGGGGATGCGGCTGTGCCCTGGATCAACGCGTACGTGAGGTCGGACGGCACCAAGGTCAGCGGCCACCTCCGGCTTCCGCCGGGGGCCCGGAGGGAGACCGCCCTGCTGGGCCTGATCGTGGCCGGGGTCTTCGTGTTCGGCAACGGTCCCACGACCGCCGCGTCCCCTGCACCCCCCGCAGGGGGCGCGGAGGCGGGGCAGGGCTTACCCCGGCCGCAGTCGACGACGGTCTATCCGATCAAGTGGCCCGCGTGGGAGAACCGGCCGGCCCCCCGGCCGGAGCCGACGGTCTCCTATCCGATCGTCTTCCCCAGCCCGGCGAGCGGCCGGTGACCCGGCGCCCGCCCGCGGGGCGGCGCAGGCGCGGGAGCAGCGTACGGCGCTGCAAGGGCGCGGGCTCGGAGGTGCTGTGGATGCTCGGCCTGGCGGCCGCCGTGGCCTTCAGCCTGGTCGCGGCGCTGCTGTCGTGGCTGGCCGCCCACCCCTGGGCCCTGGCCCTGATCCTGGCGACTGCCGCGGGCGCCGGCTGGCTGTGGCTGCGGAGGCGACGGGAGGCCGCCCGATGGGACCGGGTCCGGGCCCAGGGGCTGCGTTACGCCGTCGAACAGCTCGACGGCCTCCACTACGACGCCTTCGAGTTCGCCGTACGGGACCTCATGCGCCGCGACGGCTGCTCCGACGCGGAGAAGGTCGGCGGCCGGGGCGACAACGGCGCGGACGTGAAGGCCACTGATCCGTACGGCCGCCGCTGGGTGATCCAGTGCAAGCACCGCAAGGCCGGCTGGTCCGGATCCGCGGTCGGCAGCCCCGACCTCCAGGTCCTCAACGGCACGGGCCGGCAGGTCCACGGCGGAGACGTCCTGGTCATGCTCACCAACGGCCGGTTCTCCGGCCCCGCCCGCGACTTCGCCGAGTCCCAGAAGCTCCACCTCGTCGACCGTCACCTGCTCGCGCAATGGGCCGGCGGGTCGCGCCCGCTGTGGGAACTCCTGCGTGCGGTACCACCGCCCCGGAAGCCGACGCCTCTCTCGTAGGCGGTCGGCTCGTGCCCGGCCGGCGGGCCAGGTCGGTCAGCCGCCGTACGACTGGTGCGGGGATCGCCGGGCTGACGGCCGCGGCCTCGGCGGTGTCCGCGTCGCGGAGCAGGCGGACGAGGACGATGGCTGCCCTCCGGACCGGGAGGGTGTCGTCGAGCAGGCGCGGGACCGTGGCGGGCGAGAGCCGGGGGTCGGCGGCGGCGCGTCCGGCGGTCGGGGTCGCGGGAGAGGCGTTCCAGGACGTCGGACGGCAGGTGACGGGCGCGCGCGACGGTACGCCGGACGCCGACGCTCGCGGAAGCGGCCAGAGAGGGGCGGCGCATCGCCTCGGGGGCGTCGTGGAGCTCCTCGACCCAGGCCACACGCCAGTGGGCGGCATAGCCGGGCAGTCCGGCGCTGATCTCGGCGCGCGGCTCTTCGGTGACGTCGGGCCGGACGGCCACGGCGACGCGTACCCGGGTGTCGCCGTCGTGGGCCGGCACGGTGATCAGGTCCGCGTCCAGGCGCTCGTTCCCGACGACCGTCACGCGCAGTCCGTGGTCCGGGTGGCGGACCAGGTGCTCGGCGAGGTCGCGGCCGAGCAGCTGGGAACCCGCCGTACGCCACTGGTCCGACTCGGCCAGGGCGTCGAAGTCCGTCCGTGACATCGGCTGGTCGAAGTCGGGCCGACCAGCGCGGCGCCGCCGAACGCCGCCCCCAGGAACGACACCCGGCCGCCGTCGGCCACCCCGCGGAAGGAGATGCCCGCGCCCCGGGCGGCATGACGCGTCTGCGGTACCGGGGGCGGGCGGGACGCGGGATAATCGGGGGCATGGTCACGCCGTACTCCCCCACCCCCGGCCCGTCGGCGGCCGAGGTGCTGCACGCCCGGTACGCGGGCAGGCTGCCCTCCGCCCTGGAGGAGCTCGCGGGGCCCGCGCACGGCGTGGTCGACCTGCCCCTGCACGTCGCCTGGTCCGGGCTGCGTTCCTACGACCTGGACCGGCCGCGCCTGCGGATGGGCCTGTACCGCACGGTCCTGGCCGAGGGACAGCACGAGGACCTGGTGAAGCTCCTCAACCGCGACCTGCTCGTCGCGCAGTGGCCGGTCCTGCGCACCCTGGTGAGCCGGCACGTCCGGCAGGTGTGGGAGGACGCGTTCCCCGAGCTGGCGTCCGGGTCCGCGGCCGGATCCGCGTCCGGGCTCACGGCGGCGTGAGGCTCAGCGGTCTGCACCGCCGGCTCCTGGCCGCCGTGATCGACATCGGTTCCCCGTACCCCCTCGTCCTCGCAGGCGGGTACGCCGTCCAGGCGCACGGCCTGGTCGACCGCGTCAGCCAGGACCTCGACGTCGCCACCGAGAACCCGGCACCCATGGCCGACATCGCCGCCGGTCTGGAACACGGTCTGACCGCGCGCGGCTGGCACGTGGAGGTCATCGGCGTGGACCCGCTCTCCGCCCGCCTCGTGGTCACCGACCCCGAGGGCGGCGAGCGCTGCACGGTCGACGTCCTCAAGGAGCACTTCTGGACCCCGCCGACCAGGACCGAGTACGGGCCCGTCCTGGCCCTCGACTCCGTCATCGGCACCAAGGTCCGGGCCCTGGCCGACCGGGGCACCCCGCGCGACTTCGTGGACGTCCACGCCGCCGCCCGGCACCACACCCTCAGCGAGCTCGAACGGCTCGGCGAACGCCACGGCCGCGACGAGTTCCGCCTCACCGACCTGCGCGACCGGCTCGCGGGCGCGGAGTGGACGGACGACGAGGAGTTCGCCGCCTACGGCCTCACGGCCACCGAATCGGCCGCCCTCCGCGCATGGGCCCTCAACTGGGCCACCGACCTCGACCGCCGCCTCCACACCGACGACCCCTGAGCCCCTCCCCCACCAGGGCACGGCGGCGCCTTGAACATGCCCTGCCAGCGCAGGAGCGGCACCGCCGGGTGCACGACCCCCGGACGGGTGCAGGTCCATCCCCGCGGGTGCGGGGAGCAGGCCCGTTTCGGCGGTGGAGCCGCAGCCGAGAAGGGTTCATCCCCGCGGGTGCGGGGAGCAGGTCGGTCTGGCGAGAGGCTAGACCCCCGTCCGGGGTTCATCCCCGCGGGTGCGGGGAGCAGGAAACCCGATAGGCGAGGTGGTGAGCCGTGCCGGGTTCATCCCCGCGGGTGCGGGGAGCAGATCTGTAGACGATTCGTCTGAAGTCCGGGATGGGGTTCATCCCCGCGGGTGCGGGGAGCAGGCTTTGGGGCCTGCAACGTTAGACCACCGGCGGGCTGTTCTGGAGCGCTTCTGCCGATACCGGCGTTCCCGGCAAGACACCGCCGGGGTTTCCAACAGGGCTGCTCTGGCCAGGGGCCCCTGGTCTCCCGGAGGCGGGGCGTGTTCCGCCCGGGTGGCCCTGCCCCCGGGCCCCGGGGCGGCGTTCGGGGGGCCGTCGGGCTTGCGCGTCCTGGGTGGGGGCGGAACGATCGGCGGGTACCCGTGCAGCCCCGTGCCGAGGAGTCCGGTGACCAGTACCGCATCCGCCGCCTACTGGGAGCCGTTGTGGGCCGATGGGCGGCGTTACCGGCCGGTGGGCGGGCGCGAGGCCGAGTTGCTGCGGCAGGAGCTCGGCTCCGGGCGGGGGCGGGGCGCCCTCGACGTGGGGTGCGGGGACGGTGGGCTCGCCCGGTACCTGCACCACCGGCTCGGTTACCGCGTCACCGGTGTCGACTGCGCTCCCAGCGCCCTCGCCGCCGCGCAGGGTTCGGATACGGGTCCCGGGCCGGAGTGGCGGCTGCTGGACTTCGCCGCCGGTGACCTCGGGGAGCTGCCCGAGCCCGCGTACGCGGCGGTGACCTGCCGGCTGGTCTACCGGTGGGTGGACGACAAGCGGGCCTTCCTCGACCGCGTACGACGCGTCCTCGCGCCCGGCGGTGTCTTCTGGGTGGTCGCCGAGGTCGCCGGCCGCCGTGAGGAGGGGGATCCTCTCGGCGAGCTCGCGATCAGCGCCGCCGAGGCGGAGGCGCTCACCGCGGGGTGGTCCTCCGTACGGGTCGCCGACGTCGACGTGCTCCGGTGCTACGCCTTGCGGCCCTGACGGGGTCTGTTCGGTCCCTGGGGTGGTTCTTTCGGTCCTCGCAGGTCAGAGGGGTCACAGGGGTCCTGACGGGGTTCCCGCAGGGACCGAAGGGACCGAGTTTTCGAATGGGTGCACGCGCCTCAGGCGACCGTGCGCGTGGCCGCGCCCGCGACCCCGCGCTGGGAGCGTTCCGTCTTCAGCCCGACGTGCCCCGGCTCCACCGTGCGCGGGTCCACCGCCTCGCCCGGGGCGCCGGCGCGGTACAGGCCGTCCGGTTCCGCGTCGCGGTCGTGCGGGAGGAGGTAGAACACCCGGCGCTTCTGGAGCCCGCTGTCGGGGTCGGCCTCCGCGCTGTCGCAGAGCTCCGCGAAGCCGACCATGCGGCCGTCCCGGTAGTAGCGGGGCTTGCCGCGCCGGCGCGGGGTCTTGTCGAGGGCCTGGCGTACGTAGTCGAGCTGTGCGGGGTCTTCCAGCCACACCACCTTGTCCTCGTGGGTGAGATCGCTTGCTTGAAGTAGCGAGCTCATGGCCTTGGTCCCCTCTCGGTCTGTCGTACCTGTTGCGCGGTCCGGACGGACCACGCTACCGGGCGCCGGGCACAGGCTATGGCGGTGTGCGGGGCGGCGTCCTGTGACTGGCTCATTCGTTGCGTGTCCATGGTAGGTGGCTGGGTGCGGTGGCGGACAGTAGGCCCGGGCGGTTCACCCCGGGGCTGCTCCGTTCGCCGGGCGTTCGCGTCCGCCCCGTACCGGCTCATCCGGCCTCGTCGGCGAGCAGGGCGAGGCCGGGGTAGAACTTCTGGCCGTTGGAGCGGAGCATCTCGCCGGGAGAGGAGATGCCGACCTCGGCGCGGATGCGGGTGGCGAAGGCGCGGGTGGTGGCGGGGCGCAGGCCTTCGCCTTCCTGGCACCAGGTGCTGTACGCGCGGTACAGGGCACCCTGCTCCACCTTGAAGTCGCGCGGCTCGTCGGCCCCGTCCCCGGTGGTGCAGCACTCGGCGAGGAAGCGGCCGATGTGGTCCTCGGTGGTGGCGTAGGCCTGGGTCGCGGTGCGCACGACGGTGGGCCCGGTGAGGGACGGCTTGGTCCTGAGGTAGGCCATGGCGCCCTGGATCATCCAGTGGAGGATGCCGGGGCCCTCGTGGTTGACGAGTTCCTCGGCGAGGTTGTCGATCTTGCGGTGGTCGGGGACGACCTTGTCGAACGGGATCAGGCGGATGCGCCGCCAGAACGCGTGTCCGCCGGTGCCGACTTCGGGACGGTGGTTGCCGAGCAGCCACAGCTTGTGGGTGGGTTCGAAGCTGAAGTAGTCCTGGCGCATGCGGCGGGCCTTCAGGCGGTCGCCGCCGGTGAGGAGCTTGACGCGGGCCTCGTCGAACTTGTCGTGGGGCTTGAGCTCGCTGCACACGAACAGGCGACGGCCGTGGAGTTCGGTGAGTTCGGTCGAGTGCTCGTTGAACTTGCCGCGTTCCATCAGGAAGCCGGGCGGCGCCACGTCCGCGTAGTCGCCGAGGATCTTGATGACGATGTCCATCAGCGCGGACTTGCCGTTGGCGCCGATGCCGTAGAGGAAGGGCAGGACCTGGCCTCCGACGTCGCCGGTGATGGAGTAGCCGAGCAGGAGATGGACGAAGGTGATCATCTCCCTGCCCTTGTCGTCGTCCCCGAAGGTCTCCGTCAGGAAGCGGGCGAAGCGGGGCGTGGGGCTGGCCTCGGGCGCGAGGTAGGTGGCGCGGGAGTGCAGGTCGCGCAGCGGGTCGGGCTTGCGGAGTTCGCCGGTGCGCAGGTCGACGACGCCGGCGGGGGTGCACAGGGCGTACTTGTCGCCGTCGAGGGTGTCCGGGTCCAGGGCGAGCTCCGGGGAGGCCTTGGCCTGCGACAGCATCGCCTTGACCCCGGAGGTCGACATGGCGCGCTTGCGGTGCTGGACGAGCTCGCGGTCGGTGAAGTGGCCGCGGGGGTCGTGCAGCGGCATCTCCTCGGCCATGTCGCCGGCGGCCCAGATGGCCGCCTTCTCGCCGCCGGTGCGCTTCCACCGGTACTCGTCCCACACGTACCAGCCGAGGCCCTCGACGTGGCGGAAGCGGTGGTTGTGGAGGTGTGCGAAGAGCTTGGCGTTGCCGCGGTCGGTGAGGTTGACGAGCAGCCCGGACTGTACGAAGTCATCGGCGCGGGACGGCGTGGTCGCGGGAGTGGAAACCTGCTGGGCGGGCAGCTGGGCGGCCCCGGCCTGGGTCCCCGCGGAAGTCGCCGAATGGGTCCCCGCCTTGGTCCCCGCCTGGGTCCCTGCCTCGGTCTCGGCCGCGAAGACCGCGAGCTGCTCCGCGGCGGCGTGCGCGTCGAAGCCGGTGCTTCCTGCGCTGCTCATGAACGTCCCTTGGGGTGGATGGGGCGGTGGCCGCCGGCGCGGAGCGCGGAGTCGATGACGAGCTGGTTGCGGCGCTGCCGGTCCGGGCGGGCCGCGTCGGCGGCTTCGGTGAGGAGCCGGGCGCATTCGGGCAGCGCGAGGTGGCCCGCGGCGGCGAGGCCGCCGGCGGTGAAGGCGGCCCGGTTGAGCTTCTCGCCGAACGCGGTGCCGGAGGGTGCGTGGGCGCAGTCGCGGACTTCGGCCAGGAGGGGGCCGAGGATGCGGTGGGCGTCGGTGGTGCTTGTGGTGCTTGTGGTGCTGTGCGCGCCCGTCGCCGGTGTGGTGCGCGGGGTCCGTGTGCCGTGCGGCGCGGGGGGCGCTGTCGGCTCCGGGAGGGCGGGGTGGTGGCCGGTGCGGGCGAGTTCGGCGCCCAGCCACAGCGGCAGGGGGGCGGGGGTGCGGGCGCCGGGCAGGGCTGCGTAGGTGCCGTGGGCCGTGCGCGTGCCGGGCGCGACGATGTAGCCGCCGGTGGCTCGTACGTCGACCTGCCAGGCGAGGGCCGCACGGGTGCTCGTACCGCAGGAGGAGCGGATGGCCGGGCCTCCCAGGGGGGCGCGGTACCAGATGTGCAGGCCTCCGCTGGGGGTGCGTACGCGCAGGGTGCCGCCGTCCTGGGCGGGGTCGGGGCGGCGGCGGAGCGCGGCCAGGAGGGCGAGGGTGTCGTAGCCGGAGCTGAGCCCGGTCAGGTCGACGCGGTCGTCGATGTCGATGCCGGGCAGCAGGCGGCCGCGGTGCGGCGGCTCGGCCGCGTGGGTGTCGACGTCGATGACGACGAGGCCGGCCGGGCCGCAGGAGACCCCTACGCCGAACCGCGGCTCCTGGCGCCACCAGTCCCTGATGACGGCGGTGTCGGTGGTGGCGGCGTGGAAGCCGTGGCACCACCGTCCTTGCTCCGTGCAGGGGCAGGCGGAGGGCGTGTGGTGCTGTGCGCGGCAGCGGGCGCAGTTCCCGGCGGGTGTTTTGGTCCCTGGGGCGAGGGGATGGACGGGCATGCCCCGGGAGGCCAGCCAGAGCGCTACGGGGAGGCCGTGCTCCGTGCCGACGGCTGCCGCGGGTGGCGGCGTTGCGCTGTGGGCTGGCACGTGAGTCTTCCTTGGCGGTGCGGCTGGGCTCGGTTCGACTGTGTGGGCTGGTCGGGACGTTGGCCCCGTCCCCGGCAGGGACTGAAGGGACCAAACTTTCACAATGCCGGAGCCTAGCGCAGCGACACGCCGAAGCAGTGCAGGCTGCTGCGACTGTTTTGATTCTTCAGTCCCTTGAGTCCCTGCGGGCTGGGGTGCGGGCGGGGAGACCCGCGCGGCGCGTTGGGATGGTTTGCCGGTTATAGCCGATTCTGGAGCCAGGGACTGAAGCGCCGAAGCCACCCGGAGGCCCCCTCCCCCCTCTTCCCCACTCCCCGGGAACAGGGGCGGAACGGCCGTCAGTCCCTGTTCCGTCCCTGTCGCTTCAGTCACTGACAAACCTGCAGGTCGGCGGGTTGCGGCCGGACTCACAGGGACTGAACAGGGACCAAAGGGACTCAATTTTCTAGTTATGACGAGAATATGGAACCAGTACTCCTTACGCCCGCGCATACACGCACGCACGTAAAGGCTGGAAGAGGGAATTCTCAGTCCCTTCAGTCCCTGTCCTTGTTGGCTAAACGGCTCTGACCTGCGAAAACGTCCAGGGACTGAGGGACCGAGGGACTCAGGGACTGAAAGGGGGACGGTGTGAGGGTCCCTGGACCCGGACGACGGAGGAGGGGGGAGGGCTCCTCGGATTCGGTCCCTGGGAGGTGAAGGAAGGGCTAGGGACTGAGAGGGCGAGGGACCGAAGGCTGTCGGGCAGTGGCTGGGAGGAAGGGAGGGACTGACGGGTGACGGGTGACGGGCTGAGAGAAAACCGGCGCGGGACCGTAGAGCCGGGCCTGGTCGGCCGAGCAAGGGGGAGAAGGGACCCAGCCGTCAGAACAGGGGCGCGGGGCAGCAGTCGCTCACAGGGCCCACCAGCAGTACAGCCGTCGGCCCGAAGCCCGGGCGCGCCGGGCCAGTCCGGCGAGCGCCGTCAGAACCTCGGTCGCGGCAGCGGTCCCCAGCCCGAGCTGCCGGAGTTCATCGGTCTTCGACCACGGCTCGGCGGACCGGACGAGGTCTTCTGCTGTTGCCAGGGCCAGGGCCTCGGACAGGGTGTCCGTCAAGCAGACGACGAACGGCGGACCCTCCTCAGGCTCGGACACCAACTCCCCTGACCGAGGGCGCTCGGTGGCCTCGGTGTAGCCGCAGCCGGTCATGACGGCTTCGAGCCGGGCGATCACGACGACCGGATCGATGTTCTTGAGGAAGACCACGTCGAGTCCCGCCTCGCCCGGCCCTCCAGGCGCCTCAAGGACGGCGACGGCGGCCTGGTCGTCGACGGCGGAGAAGTAGTCGCAGAGAGGCATGCGGAGGATTCTGGCACCCGGGAATCACCCGCCAGGCGGACGGCCCGGCTCTGAACAGGCCGAAGGCGGCCGACCGGCGAGCGGCTCACAGCCTGCCCGGGCGGCCGCTCCGGGGTGCGGTGGCAGGTTCGGCTGTTGTGGGCGGGGCCGATGGATATAGTGGGAGCACAAGTTACTCAGGCGCGAAGGGCCCTCCACCCTGTGGAGGGCCCTTCGTCTTGTCCCGGTCCACCGGCCCGCCTGCCCGCCTGCCCGCCTGCCTGCCCGCCTGCCGCGCCGCGTTCCCGCTCAGGCCACCTGGAGCTTCGGGCGGCCCGTCGTCGGGGTGGGCGGGGCCTGGTGGTACGTGGGCAGCTTCAGGTTGGGCAGGTCGCCCTCCTGGATGCGGACCAGGGCCGCCCGGAACGCCGCCTCCATGCTCTCCGGGGTCTCGTACTTCGCCGCCAGCGGATGCAGCCGGTACGAGTTGCCGTTGCGCTCCTCGCTGCGCGGCCTGAGCACGATGTTCAGCTCGCACAGCGGCGCCATGAGCCCGCTCACGGCCTGGGGCGTGACCCCGTACTCGGCCGCCATGTCCTTCTGCCGGACCGCCAGCGCTCCCCCGAAGTCGCTACGGGCGACCAGGTACTGGAGGAACTTGACGGCGGACCCTGACAGCGGCAGGGCCCAGATGCGCTCCGCGACGATCGGAGACATGACGTTGGCCATGGGACAGCCTTCCTCGTGAGCGGTGGCGGCATTGGCGGCAGTGGTGGTGGTCGTCCGTGGTGGAGGGCGGGCCCGGTGGCACCGGCACCGTCACCCCGTACGTTTCCTTCCGCGGTAGTCGGCCGCCGGCCCGAAGTCGAGGTCGAGTTCCTCCTGATGGGGACCTCGCGGACCCACAGCGTAGGGGAACGCCGCGACGTCGTGCTCGTGCCGGCCGGCGATCTCGGCGAGTACGTCGTGCTGCGCCGTGCTGTTGCCGTGGAACCAGAGGCGCACGTTGAGCTGGATCCGGCCCCTGCCCGCCTTCTCCACCCAGTTGTAGCCGCAGAGCGCCTGCACGGCGCGGTTGACGGTGGAACGCGTGATCATCTTGCCGCCTTTCTGAGCGGCGACCTTGTTCAGCCCGTCGGTGATCTCCTGCTGCGTGTACGGGGTGACGCCGGTGCCCGGAACCTGCCCTCCGGCGACGAAGAGGAAGACGCAGAGCTGGGACTTGGTGATGCTGTTCGCGACGGCCAGCTGGGCGAGCAGCTGCGTGAACCAGTTGCTGGCCAGGCTGTACCCGGAGCCTCCGGCCATGTCGTGGACGGCCTTGGGATCGGCCGCGTACTCGAAGTGCACGCCCTTGAGCCGGCGGCGGCCGCCGGGGTCGGCGGTCGCGGCGACTTCGGCGACCTTCTCGCCGAGCTGCTGGCCCAGGACCGCCAGGATGTCTCCGTACTCGGCCTCGTTCCCCGCGGAGGCGGGGACGGGAACTGCCCGGGGCCCGCGCCGACGACGGGCGGGCGGATCAGATGTCACAGAACCTCCTCGTTACTCAGGCGGTCCGAGCGTATCCAGAAAGTCAACGTGTGCTTGTCTTTTGACGCGGCGACGCGCCGGATGCGACCGGTGGGCCCAGCCCTGTTCGAACGCGGCGCCGAAAGTAAACGGAGGCTGAAGTTTCCGAGCCGGGGCGCGCCGGAAGTACACGCCTGCTTGATTTGGGTTGTCGAGATGGCGGCACACGCGTGCAGGTGCCACGCATGCCGTGAGGGGGTTCGGGCGGCTCGGCTCAACGCGGTGACCTGCGGTTCTGCACGGCCGATGAGCGTGCGTCAGAAATCAACCGCTGCTTGAGTTTTCCGCCGAACGTGTCCGCCAGGTACACATTCAGCAGCCCCGAATGTGCCCTGGAGGACACGTTGGCTCGGACAAAAGCCCAGGTCAGCGCCCCGTGAACGGCGCCGCTTCTTATTGAAGAGCGGCCGGTCGACCCGACCACGCGACCATGACGGCGGGTGTTACGGGCTTCCTTCTGGACCCGGGCATCGCGTATGTGCCCTGTCGTCAGCGCCCTTCGGCTGGGGCGAGTTGCCCGTTCCTCGCGTGCAACTGACCCGAACCCCTCCGAGCGCCAGCCGACGCACCCTCAGCGCCTCGTGCCCGCAGCCGCCGTACCGGGCGGGGCCGATCCCTCCCCGGCCATGGCCGGCATCGGCCCCGGTTCGTCCAGGCCCTCGTGCCCAGTGAGGGCGCCCAGCGCCCGAGGGGTGCACCGGCGACCGTCAGGGAGCCGGGGCAGGGCGCGAGGGGGAGCGGGTCCAGGGCGCCCGAGCGCCTGGCGAGGGGGTCTGGGGGGCGAGGAGCCCCCCATGCTGCGGCCGGTCCAGCGCGGCCAGGCGCTGGCGGGGTCCAGGGGCAGGCCCCTGGGATCGACGACCGGCAGCCGATGATGGACAAGAACCCGTGCCCGCCGGTGCTCGACCCCTGCCGGCGTTACGGGCCCTCGGTGCCGGCGTCCCTGGTCTCCCCCGCGTCCCTGGCTCGGACGGCGGCCGCCGCCTCCTCCAGCAGGGACCAGCCGTCGACCTCCACCGCCCGCCGCTCCCCAGGCTGCCAGCCACGGGCCAGCGCTACGTCGAGCAGCGCGCGGACGGAGCCCGGCTCGTGGAGGTTCAGGTCCGCACCCCGGGTGAAGCCCACGTCCCCGGAGCCGAAGGGGGCCCCGCCCGGGACGTACCGGCCGGGGCCGTCGGCGAAGACGATGCGCAGCGGACCGCCGGCGCCGGCCGGCTGCGGGAACAGGCTGAGGGTGTGGCGGCAGTCCACTGCCCGGCCGCTGCCGTCGCGTCGGTGGCTGTGGCGCATCGTCCACAGGTACACGTGTCCGTCGGCGACCAGTCGGCGGGGCTTCTTCGGATGGCGGGGCACGCAGCCGAGGGTACGCGGCCGGATCGGTGCGACCCCGAGTCAGGGGCCGGTGGGGGAGGCGGCCGGACACCAATGCCGCGACACGGCCCGTTTTCCGGCGCAACGGACAAAAATCGACCGACAGAACGACCCCTCTGACGGCCGATCCCCACTCCCCCGGTGTCTCGCGACCTTCCCGGCGGTGGCAGGCCGTCAGCGGGGCGTACAGGGCTTTTCGGTGGAGGTTGGCGCCCTCTCAGGGGCTTGAGCGTCACCTCGACGGAGCAGTCGAGGCCGAGCGGCGCATCTGGCGGACGAGCACGTGGCGCGGTGCCGTGCCCGTGCACGTGCCGGGTCGTGGCGCGCGGGCGCGGGCGCGGGCGGGGGCGCGGGGGGTCAGGGGCTGTCGGCAGCGGAAGCCCCTCCTCCCGGGCCTCCCCCGCCCGAGTCCTCGGCCCTCAATGGGCGCCGGGCGGCGGGCTCCGGGCCAAGGTAACCGATGATCTTTCCCAGCAATCCGCCTTATACCAGGGCAACATACTTCGGTGTGCCTCTTCGCCTTACCGCCCGAAGGTTAGTAAGGTACCCGCATGACCGCCCCATACGATCCGGAAGTCAGGGAAAAGGTAGTTGCGAAGCTGCCGGCGTCCCTGAGGCAGGAACTCAAGGTCCGCGCAGCCCAGTTGGGCGTGGACATCCAGGACGCCGTCACCGAGGGCATCCACGCCTGGCGCGCCGATGCTTCGGCCGCCACCCCCGTGGACACCTCCGGCGCCTCCTCCTTCTCCACCTACCTCCCCACCGGCCTGTACGGGGAGTTCAAGGACGACTGCCGCACGCGGGAGATCCCGTACAACCAGGGCGTCGCCCAGTCGATCCGGCTCTGGCTCGACACCCACCCCTCCCCCATGGGCCGCCGGCGTCCGGCCAACGAGGGCGCCCGCCGGATCGTCGTCTGCAACCAGAAGGGCGGAGTCGGCAAGAGCGCCATCAGCAACGGCCTCTCCCAGGCCCTCGCCGAGACCGGCGCACGCGTCTGCGTCATCGACTTCGACCCCCAGGGTCACCTGACCCGCCACCTCGGCGCCGAGATGCTCGGCATCAAGGAGCCCAGCCTCGCCAAGCACATGCTCGGCGAGATCGAGGGGCGCGTCCGCGACCTCCTCGTCCCCATCGAGCACGGCGTCTTCGCGGGCCGCCTCTTCCTCCTCCCCTCCTGCAAGGACGCCTTCCTCCTCGACGCCCGGCTGGCCACCACCCGTCACGTCCGGACGAAGGAGACCGCGCTGGAGAAGGCCCTGGAGGAGCTGGAGAAGGAGTTCGACTACATCGTCGTCGACTGCCCGCCCAGCCTCGGCTACACCATGGACACCGCGCTCTACTACGCCCGCACGCGCGAGGGCGAGGCCACGAAGACCTCCGGCATCATCGTCCCGGTCCAGGCCGAGGACACCTCCGCCGACGCGTACGACATGCTCAGCGAGCAGCTCGAAGACCTCATTGACGACCTCGACATCGACATCGCGCAGCTCGGTTTCGTCGTCAACCTCTACGACAGCCGCAAGGGCTACGTGGTCACCTCCTCCCTCAACAGCTGGAAGGAGTTCGGGGACCCGCCGGTCATCACGGTCATCTCCGACCTGAAGGAGCAGCGCGAGGCCGTACGCGTCAAGCTGCCCCTGCTGCACTACGCGCCCGAGTGCGAGCAGTCCGAGGCCATGCGCGAGATCGCCCGGAGGATCGCGGCATGAGCAAGAGCGACCTCCTCGGCACCGGAGCCGCCTTCAGCAACGCCCGCCGCACCGGCGGCCGGAGCGAGCGCGGGCGGGCCAAGGCCATCGCGCAGGGCGACGTACCGGCGTACGAACTGATCCGCGTGCCCCTCGATCAGGTCTCCCCCACCCCCCTCAACCCGCGCCGCAACTTCGGTACGGACGAGGAGATGACCCGCTTCGGCGAGGAGCTGCGGCAGGCCCAGCTCTCGGCCTGTGTCGCCGTCACGCGGGGCGCGTACCTGGCGCTGTGGCCCGACCACGAGGCCCGGATCGGTTCGGCCGCGTACATCCTCATCAACGGTGAGCGACGCTTCCGCAGTGCCGTGCACGTGGGTCTGGAGTCGCTGGACTTCGTCGTACGTGACGACCTGGCGGCCTCCCGCACCGACTTCATCGACCACCTCCTCGCGGAGAACCTCGAACGTGAGGACTTCGACGTCATCGAGCGCGCCCGAGGCGTGCAGCAGCTCGTCGACACCTGCGCGGAGCAGGGCCGGGAGCACGGGGCGAAGTCGCGGGCGGCGGAGCGGCTGGGCAAGTCGCCGTCCTGGATCACCAATCAGCTGGTGCTCCTGGAACTGCCGGACGAGATCCAGCGCATGCTGAGCTCCGGCGACATGCCCGAGCGGGACGGACGCCTCCTGGCGCGCGCGGCGAAGGACCGTCCGGGCGCGAGCGCGGCGGACCTGCTGGACCTCCTCCAGGAGAACAAGACCCAGGAGGCGCAGGCGAAGGCGGCGCAGCGGGCGATCCTGCGCGAGGCCCGGGAGGCGGCCCCGGTGCAGGCCCCACCGGCCCCGGCCCCGGTGCCGGCTCCGGCCCCGGCTCCGGCTCCGGTGTTCGCGGAGCCGAGCCCGGTGGTCGTCGCGGCCCCCTCGGAGGAGGCCGGCCCGGAGCCCCGACTTTTGTCCGCGGACAAAAGTCCGGCCCCCGAGCCCCTGCCGGCGCAGGCGGCGGAAGCCCCCGCCGCCGTTGCCGTACCCGCCGAACCGCTCACGGTGAGCGCCGCTCCCCCGACGCCCGCGCCCGCGCCCGAGCCCGAGTCCGAGTCCGAAGCAGCCCCTGCGCACGAGCCGGCGATGGCGATCCCGGTGCAGGCGCAGAGCACGGATTCGGCCCCGGTCGCATGGGGTGACCCCCAGTCGGTGTTCGAGGCGATCCGCCAGCACATGCCGCCGAAGCAGCGCGCGGAGCTGACCATGCTCCTGATCGACAGCAACGGCAGGACCGGCGGCCGCTGAGCGCCGGTTCCCTCATGACGATGGCCCGACTTTTGTCCGCGGACAAAAGTCGGGCCATCGTCATGCAGTGGCCGTGGCGAGGAGCCGGGCCGCGCCGGCTTCGAGGTCGGCACGAGGCACCTGCTCGCACTCCAGCGGAGCGCACACCTCGAAGGCCCAGCCACCGACCTCGCCGAGCAGAAGCACCATGAGGTACTCGGGCTCCCCCGCTTCGGTACGGCCCAACAGGACTTCGACGGTGAGCCGAGTGCCGTCCGCGAGCCGTGGCGATCCGCTCTGCGGCTCCCCGTCGATCAGTACGAACTCGCGCTCGTACCGGCCCTCCGGCGGGGAGGTCAGCAGCCACTGGGCGAACGCGGCGGCCTGGGGTGCGCCACCGTGCAGCGTCGTGCGTCCGAGGAAGAAGGCGTCGAGGTACCAGGCACCGTCCGGCTCCCGGCCGACCGCCCACCACAGATCCTCGACGGGCCTGCCCGCGTAGTGGCTGCCGCGCCAGCCGAACCGAAACCCCGCCTCGTCATGCTCGCCGGACACAGTCAAGTCCTCCTCCCCCTCCTCCCCTTCCTCCGGGAGTGCGGCCGGCAGTCTACGCGGGCGAGGCACGTCACCCGCAGTGCGCGGCCTTGCATCGATGGCCGCGAGCCGATGATGCTGGGGCCATGCCAGGACAGCGGAAGAGAAGAGACCGGCAGAGGCGCCAAGGGGAGCGCTCCGCGTCCCGCTTCGCACCCGAAGCGGGACGCTGGGAGGTGCTCTTCTCCACCCAGGACGACTCGGAGTTCCGGGCGTACGTTCGTCGCCTCAGAGAATCCGACCCGCAGATCGACTGGACCGCTGTCCGTGTGGACAACTTCTGCGGACGCCTGGTGTCCCCGAACACCTACCGGCTGAGCGTCTTCGTACCGCACCCCGTGCCCGCCCCCGGCTCTCGACTTTTGTCCGCGGACAAAAGTCGAGAGCCGGGCAGTGGGATTGAATGACCTCATGAAGAGTTTCTGGACCCCCGCCCACCAGGCCGTCGAGCTCGAAGACGTGGAGACGCTGGCCCGACTGCTGGACGGCGGCTCGGACCCCGACGAGTTCTTCGAGGACACCACCCTGCTCGCCCACGCCATCGACGTGGAGGGCGACGGCGCACGGCAGAGCGGACGCCCCCTGACCGTCCGGACCACCGCGGTCCTCCTGGCGTACGGAGCGGACCCGCAACTCGCCGGCTCCGACGGCCGGACCCCGATGGACATCGCCCTCGGCTATGACCACGACGTGGCCGTGCGGTTGCTGCAGAGGCACATCAACCGCGCGACCGGCCCGCGACCCACGGGGCACGAGGGCCAGGGCAGCCTGCCGCCCCGCCGCCGCTGGCCGAGCCGCCTGAAGCCGTGGTGAGCGGTTACCCGTAGGCCGGCCGGCCTTGGAGGGTCCGCTGCGTCGGGTGCGATCATGCGCAGCATGCTGACCCTGAGGATGAACGACGCCGCCGTGCGGCTGCTGGGCACGCCGGCCCCGTCGCCGGCCCTGCTTCCCGCCGGAGAGCTCGCGCCCGGCCTGCACGACCGGCTCGCATGCGGGATCGTCCGCCGGGGAGAAGTGCTCACCTGGGCGGACTCGGCGGGCGACTTCAGCGGGGCTCCCTCCCCCTTCGATGACCTCACCGCGTGGGAATGCTCGGACAGCTCCTTTCACCTGGAGGACCGAGTCCCGGTCGCCGTCGCTGTGGTCGACCACGCTCCCCAGATCGCCGAGGAAGCCCAGCGGACCCTGCTCCTCCACGGAGTCACCTTCGCCCTGGAGCTCGGCCGGCTGATCTACGCGCTGGACGAGCCGTGCCCGGTGCGCTGCATCATCGCCGCGAACGAGACCAACGCGACGTTCAGGTTCCATGAGATCCGCCCGGGGGAGTCCTGGAACCAGGCGGACCTCGACGGGTACCGGCTGGAGAAGATGGTCACCCTCGATGTCGAACCGGCGCACGGCTGAATCACCGGCGCTCCCGCCCGAGCTCGCCGCTGCCGAGGCCAGCGGCGGCGGCCCACTCCTGGACTTGGCCGTCTGCGCGTACTGCCGGCTCCCGACTTTTGTCCGCGGACAAAAGTCGGGGTTCTTCAGCCTCCACCCGCCGGGCGCCTTCCCCTGATCAGATCCATCGGTAACCGGAGTCGTCCACGGCGGGAAGCATGGCTGATCCGGAGCCAACGGAAGCGTCGGGCCCGAGATCGGCGATGGGCACGGGCGGGAAGAGGGCAAGGTTCCGCGTCTGATCGCGCGGAAGCCAGACCACCTCTCCACGGCCGACCACGTCGTCGTCCTCGAAGGCCCTCAGCTTCCGCCGGACCCCAGGACCGAGCCGGACCTGGTAGACGAGATGCAGCTTGCGAGGAGGAGGCGTGGCGCCGGGCCGGCTCACCATGGCGTCCAGCAACCACAGGAAGCGCGGCGCTTCGGCGATGTCCTCCGGCTCCAGCCCGAGCTCCTCCTGAAGCTCTCGCTGCAAAGCAGCGGGCAGCGGCTCGGCGGGTTCCACGTTGCCGCCCGGTAGTGCGTGGTGGACCACGCCCTGGCTGTTCGTCCGCCGGATCAACGCCACGTCGTGACCGTCCATGACCAGCCCCGCCACACGGATCTTGATCTGGTGCAACGCGGCTGCTTCGTCGTCTGTCATCTGCCACCCCTCGCTGTGGGCCCCGCTGGCACAGCCGGTCCCTGTTTCCCGGTACCCGATGCCCGTGCCGCGGTGGCCGACCGTGACCCGTCGGATGATCTTCGCAGCAGTCCGTCCATGGACGTGCCCCTGCGCATGCCCGGTGCCCCGACTTTTGTCCGCGGACAAAAGTCGAGCCCTGGGTTGCCCCGGTTGGCTGGAGGAGCGGGGGAGTGGGGCGCTCTCCGGGGGAGGCCCGTGGGAAATCCCCTAGGGCGGCCGAGGAGTCGCCGACTAGGCTCCCCGGCCATGCTGATGCGACTGACGGCGGTCACCCTCGACTGCGCGGACCCCATGGCCCTGGCCGCGTTCTACCAGCGGGCCACGGGACTCCCGCTCCACGACCGATCCGACGACGAGTTCGCGGGCCTCACCCGGGGCCCGGGCTCGTCCGGCCTCTTCCTCGGCTTCCAACGGGTCGACCACTACCGGCCCCCTACCTGGCCGGGCCAGGACGGCCCGCAGCAGCTTCACTGCGACTTCGACGTCGACGACCTGGAGGAGGCGACGGCCCGCCTTGTGGAGTGGGGCGCGGCCACCCCCGCGTACCAGCCGCAGCCGGACCGGTGGCGGGTCGTCCTGGACCCGGCGGGCCACCCCTTCTGCCTGACCTTGTGACGTCCGACCCTGTCCGCCGTTGACCCTTGGCTCGGCGTCGGTCAGACAGGTGCAGAAGCCACCACGACGGAGAGCGCTCGGGGGGACGGGGGCGCATCCCGCCGACTGAGCAGACCCCCTACAAGTACGACGGGCCGCGGCGCCTCCGACTTTTGTCCGCGGACAAAAGTCGGAGGCACGGCGGGGAAGGGGAGGGGCCGGGGTCACAGTCTGCGGAGGCCGGTGCTCGGGTCGTAGTGGACGTGGCCGGCCAGCCCGGAGATGCATGCTCCCGTGGCGTCGAAGAGCAGGACGTCCCAGCAGTCGAGCGGTTTGTACTTCACGGAAGGCCAGGCCCTCGGGAGGGGCAACCCGTCGTGCCCCTCGAACCAGTTCCCCGGCATGGACACCGTGTGGAGCAGGAACTTCCGCTCTACCCGCCGTTCAACGGCCGGAGGCACCCCGTCCTTGAGCTGGGCAGTACGGTACAACTCGGCCTTCTGCTCGCCCTCGGCGTCGTAGAACAGGTCTCTGCCGTGCCGGTACAGGCATACGGCGTTCACCCGTGGCGTGCTGAGCCGGGGAAGTGCGCGGAGTCCTTCCACCCCGCCCTTCTCCCCGGAGCCGTTGAGCTCGCCCGAGACGAGCCAGTCCACCGTCGCCGGGTAGCCCTCGACGTAGGGGCGTACCGCGTTGTCCTCGGCGGCGAGGCGCTCTCGGGCGAGCGCCGGCTGCCAGGCGTTCCACGTCCGGTCCAGGAGCGCGGCCCATGCGCCTTCGTCCGTCTGCCGGGTCTCGTACACGCCCGCGATGAGTCCGGCGGCGTCCCGGGGGAGACGCAGGCTGATGCGCCCCCGCTGATCGCGGCGGCGCTGGAGGCCGCGGAAGGTCGCGGCCAAGGCGTAGGGAGCGTACGGGGCGTACTGGGTGGGCGTGGGTTCGATCAGGGGGAGGCCGGGTTCCTCGGGGTCGGGGCGGAAGAGGACGTCCAGGTGGGGGTGTCGGCACCAGGCGGGGCGCTGTCCGGCGTTCTCGGCATGGCGGTGGAGGCTGCCCGTGCGCGCGATGAGGAGGTCAACCGGGGCCAGGTCGGACAGCAGGTGGTCGAAGTCCACGGACGGTGCCGCGTTCTGAGTGGTGATCACCAGCAGCCGGCCGGGTCGGCAGGCGGTGGTCTCCTCTCCGAGGAGGGATCGGATCCGGTCCTCCACGGATCTCTGCCGGTGGGTGGGGAACTGTTCGTGCAGCAGGAGGATCTCCGACGCGTCCCAGCCGTGGGCCGCCGCGCCGGCTATGGCCGCCCGGTACAGGGCCACGGCCTGGCCGACCTCGTTGCGCACCACGCCGACACAGCCGCCGCTCCGTGCCCGGCGCAGCAGTTCCGAGGCGAGGGCGTCCGGATCCTCCTCACACCGCAGGCGGACCGTCGTCACGTTCTGCGCGGCGCCGGCCCGTGGGCCGCCCCGCCGGATGTGTCCGGCTGCGTCGACGGCCGTGACCGGACCGTCCCCACCCCCGTCGGTGGCCTCGACCCGCAGGCCCGCACACCAGGACGCGGTGAGCGCCGCTCGCAGTGCCGCCGGCAGGGCGTTGGACAGGACGACGACGGACGATCCGGCATCGGCGAGCCACTGCACCGTGGTGGCCAGCAGGTCCTGCTGGTACAGCTCGTAGGCGTGTGCCTCGTCGATGATCACGGTCTTGCACGAGAGCCCGAACAGTCTCAGCATCCAGTGCTTGGACGGCTGGGCGGCCAGCATGACCTCATCGACCGTGCCCACCCCGAAGGTGGCCATGAGCCCGACGCACCGCTTCAGGTACCAGGGGTCCATGACGGCCCTGTCACGCCCGGGGCCCTCCGCCACCGCCGGACCGTTCGCGGGATCCCGTTCCTCCTCGTCGGAGTCCAGGGCGGTGCGGCCTCCCGCCGCCAGGGAGTCGAGGGGCGCGCCCTGCTCGCGGGCACTCCGTTCCGCGTCGGTGAGCTCGTGGACGACCGGCTGTTCCAGGGCGCCGGCATGGACCACGGCGAGGGTGGCGTCCCCGTCGGCCACGGCCGTCCGCATGAACCGCCTCAGCTCATCGGCGATCCGCGCCGTGTCCGCCTTCGTGGGCGTGGCGACGTACAGCCCCTGGTACCCGTTGCGGGATGCCAGATGGTGGGCGCACCACAAGGCCAGACGGGTCTTGCCCGAGGACGGCGGTGCCTCGACGACCACCAGTGCCGGCCCGGCGGCCGGCACGAGGTCCATCACCGCGGCCTGTACGGGCCGTGGCTCTGTTCCGGGCCACAGCTCCTGCCAGGTCGCCCCGGCCGGCCTCCACCTGTCGAGGTGGAGTGCGGTCACCGCCGCCCTGGCTCGGTCCTGGGACGTCTGCCACCAGACCTCGTCCGGGTCGGCGAGGTCCGCGTAGGGGTAGTTGTCGTCGTTCGAGGCGATCCAGTCGCTCAGGATGACGAGCCCGGTGAGGTGGATCAGTGCTGCCGGCCTGACCGGGGCCACCACGGCCGGGAGGCGCCGCAGGTCGACGCCCAGCAGGGCGGCCGTCACCTCGACGAGGTCCGCCCGTATGCCGTCCCAGTCCGCGCCTCCGCGGGCGATGGTGGCCGTACCGACGGTTTCCGGGCCGGGGATGTGGCCGTGGTGGCCGCCCAGCGCGTACGCGACGGCGTGCAGCCCCTGGTGCCCGGGTGCCCGGCAGCGCCCGCCGTTCGCCACATCGCAGTCGCAGCCGAGCAGGCGGGGGAGTGTGGCAGCGGTGATGTGCTGGTGGTGTGCCCAGTACAGCCCCTCCCACGCGACCGGCAAGGGCAGGCCGTGGGAGCGTGCCTCCTCCTCCCACACCGCTCGTGCCGGTCGCAGGTGGGACCGTCCCTGGTCGAACCGGTTGAGGAACGCGGGCGCCGCCTTGCCGAGGTCGTGGAGCGCAGCCAGGAACGGTACGACCGCGCGCGCCGTGGCGGCGTCACCTCCGCCGAGCGCCTCCGTCAGCACCACCCGGACGTTGTCCGGCAGATGGCGGTCCCAGAGCTCGCGCGCCGTCGCGCCCGTGTCGAGCAGGTGGGCGAGCAGCGGGTTCCAGCCCCGCTGGCCGTCGTGGTACCTGCGCCGGTCCGGCGTCTTGCCCCACACCCACCTGTACGCCCCACCGCCCGACTTCGCCATTCCGGTCCCCCTCCCTCGCCTGTGGTGTTAGCTTCGCCTCGATCACGGCAGCACGTCACGGAATCGGGGGAACGAGCACGTTGGCCGAACCATCCGCCTTACCGCCGGCCGAGGCCGCCCCCCGGTGGGATCCGCGCCACCGGCCCTGCGTACCCGTGGTGACCACCGGCGGCAGGCCGGAGTCACGGACACTGCTCCAGGTGTTCCGGACCGCCGACGAGGACATCAGGACGCTGGCCGGCAGCACCCCCGGCGAGACGGTCGCCCTCTTCGAGTTCCTGATGGCCATCTGCTACGCGTCGAAGTCGAACCCGCCGGTTCCGGAGGGCTGGCTGGACGCGGTCGAGAACCGCCGGCCCTTCGACCGGGCGGTGGCATGGCTGGAGAAGGAACCCGACGACAGGTGGGACCTCTTCCATCCCACGGAGCCACTCGGGCAGAACTCCCTCCTCGCCCCGTTCATGGCCGAGCACGGTGTCGGGCCCGCCCAGCTCGTCATCGAACACGTCGGTGACTACAACCAGTTCTTCGACCACCACCACCTCGAACACCCACAACCCCTCACGGCCGAACGCGCCTTCCGGGCCATGCTCACCCAGCACGCCTACGGCCTCAGCGGCCGCGCCCGCATCTCCGGCAAGGCCACCCTGGGCGGCACCATCACCAACCTGGCCGCGGGGCGGCTCGGGGCCCGCATCCGCGTCATCGCGCTCGGCGAGACCCTCGGAGACACCCTCCGCCTCAACCTCGCCCCCGCCGCGCGCCGGGGTACGTTCAACCACACGTGGACGGTGTCGAGCCTCCCGCGCCGGGGTTTCGCCTCCAAACCCGACGGGCGGCCCGTGGACGGACCGGCCGACCTCCACAGCGTCCTGGGCCGCTCGATCCTCCTGAAGCCGTGCACCCTCGCCGACGGGGCACCGGGCGTGGACCGTGTCCTCGTGGGAGCCGGCGAACTGCTCGCCCCGCTCCCCGACTCCCTCGTCCAGGACGTCGTCCACACCGGCAGCGGCGCCACGGCCAAGCCGCTGGCCCCCTCACCGGCCCGGGCCCTGTGGCGCGAGGCGCACGCCCTGTACGCGGCCGTCGCCGACCGCGGCAAACGCCTCGACCTCTACCACCGGCTGGCCACCCTCGCCGAGGGACGGGTCTCCCTCTGGGCGGTGGGACTGATCGCCGACAAGACGGCGCCCTTGAGCTGGCTCTCGGACACCTTTCCCTACCGGCCCGGCCGGGAGGAGGAGCTCCGGCACGCCGCGCAGACCGGCTCCCAGCTCGCGGAGTACGTGGCGGCGTCCCTGGGGAAGGCCGCCTTCGCCGCCTGGAGGATCGCCTATCCGAACCCGAAACCCGCCGACAAGAAGCCGCAGACCGCCCGTTTCGACGCCCGTCCCGAGCACTGGGCGGCGGCCGAGCAGCCCTTCCACGTCCTGCTGGAGGGCGTCGTGGCCGGCGCCTCCGTCACGGAGAGCCTCCAGTCCTACGGAGCGACCCTCGTCGACTCCGCGACCGCTTTCCTCGAACACCGCCTCGGCTCCCTGCCCGCCAACGCTCGCGGTTTCCAGGCGCGCGCGGAAGCGCTGCGCACGCTGGCGGCGGAGCTGGACAAACCCAGGGCGCCGGACCAGCTCAAGTCGAAGGAGGACAAACGGCCGTGAGCACCAGCGACACGACCGACGCCGGCACCGGCACTCGCACCGGCACCGGGAGCGGACCGGAGGCGGCGCAGGACGTTCCGCCGGAACACCAGCCGGAGGCCCCGCCGGAGCGCCCGCCGGCCGAGCAGTTGGCCCGATGGCTCGGCAGCCTCGTCCACAACAGGGACAACGGCACGCTCGCCGAACTGCGCAGGCCCCGTGCGGAGGAAGACGCGCACATCCGGGCGGGCTGGTACGCCCCACGGGAGGAACAGCGCGAGATCTACGAGCGCGTCGCCTTCCTCTTCGCCGTCTACCACCAGGGAGCGGACCGGCCGCAGCGCGGCTACGACAGCCTGGGCGGCGCGATGCGCAGGATCGGGAGCCGCGTCGGCCGCGGTCCCGAGGACGCCGGCGCCTCCCGCCTCAACGCCCGCATCGTGTCGAGCCGGAGCATCCCCTGGCGGCACCTCCGGCACGCCGTCGCCCGGCTGCGGTCGTGCGAACAGGCCCCGCCGGACTGGTCGTTGCTCGTCGAGGACCTGGTCCGCTGGACCGACCGCGAGGCAAGGACCCGCTACCGCTGGGCCGTCGACTTCCACAAGCCGTGGAAGGCCGCCCGGCTCCCCTCGCGTACGACAGCCGGGCAGAAGGCCTCTGAGCCCCACCCTTCCGCGCCCCAGCCTTCCGCGCCCACCGACCACCAGAATGCCTAGAAGGACGCGACACGTGAGCACAGAGCCCGGCGGCCCCGGCGGCCGCCTTCAGTTCCTCTCCCTCCACCTCCTGGAGACCGTCGCCGCCGTGCTGCCCGTACGCGACGAGAACGGCGCCCCCAAGACCATCGTGTACGGCGGCGTCGAACGCCACATGATCACCAGCCAGGCCCGGCGCCGCGCCGAACGCGTCCACGCCCGCAAGCGGGCGAACGAGGGGACCGGCCCGCTCAAGGGCCACACCATGGGCGTCCGCACCCGGGAATGGGCCCTGATCACCGCCCGCAGCCTGGAGGACGACCACGGATGGGAGTACGCGACGGCGCTGCGCACGGCACGCGCGGTGCTGGAGGCCCTCGGCCTGAAGTTCGGGGACCCGGCCAAGAAGACGGTCGCCAACCTCACCAAGGTGCTGGTGTTCGCCCCGGCGGACGCGGGCACCCGCATCGCCGCCCACCTCGCCGCGGAGGCACGGTCCGTCACCACCTGGACGGAGGAGTTCACCGCCGCGCAGCAGGCCGAGGCCGACGGGCGGAAGAAGAAGGGGAGGAGGAAGGCCGAGGAGGAGGAGCCTCTTGCCGACGCCGGCGAGAACGCCGCAGCCGGGAAGGCACCCCTGCCGAAGGGCATCCGCACCGCCGTGCTGACGGCCCTCGCGCCCCGGGACGCCATCGACATCGCGCTGTACGGCCGCTTCCTGGCGGGCGTCGCGGACTCCCCGGACGTCGACGGCGCCGTCCAGAGCGGCCATGCCTTCACGGTCCACGAGGCCGAACAGGTCGACGACTTCTTCGCCGCCGCCGACGACGCCAAGCTCGACCGCAAGGCGAACGCCCTCGACTTCCTCGACGCCGCCGACGACGCGGGCGCGGGCATGACCGGCTACCAGTCCCTGATCTCCGGCACGTTCTACCGTCACGCCGTGCTCGACCGCGTCAGGCTGCGGCACAACCTGCGAGCGGCGGGCATGGGGGAGAGCGAAGCCGAGGCGGCCGCCGTCGCCGCCGAGGAGGAGTTCGTGAACTCCTTCGTCGACGCCTTCCCGGAGGCCAAGCGGAACTCCACCGCCTCCACCGGAACCCTCCCCGGGCTGGTCCTGGCGTTCGACGGCGACCGTCCCTTCAACTACGCCGGCGCCTTCCAGCGGCCCGTCGACGAGCTGACCGACGGCCCGGCCGGCCCGGCCGCCGTACGCCGCCTGCTGGAGCACCACCGCTTCGTCACCCGGCGGCGCACCGACATCAGGCCCGGCAACGTCCTCACCTACGACCTCGACGCCGATGCCGTGCTCCGCGAACTCAAGGCCGAGAACAAGCTGGACGTGAAGGAAGTCGTGACCATCGAGGGGCTGACGGCGTGACGCACGTCCTGCTCGTCCGCCTGGCGGGCCCCCTCCAGTCATGGGGGCTGGTCTCCCGCTTCACCCGCCGCGACACGCACAGCCGCCCCACGAAGTCCGCGGTGACCGGCCTGTGCGCGGCCGCGCTCGGGCTGGACCGGACGGCAGACCTCGGCGCCGCGGATCTGCCGCTCACGGAGCTGCGCTTCGGGGTGCGCGCCGACCGGCCGGGGGTACCCGTACGGGACTACCACACCGTCGGCGGGGGCAGGTTCCCCGTACGGCCCCGGGACGTCATCACCGATCACCGCAGGGCGGCCGCCGTCGCCCGCTCCATGGAGGCCCAGACCGGAGCCGCGTTCGGGCACCACGACCTCGCCGACTGGTACGGCGCCCCGAAGAAGATCGCCAAGGACCCGGGTTCCGGAGCACTCGTCTCGGAGCAGCTCGCACGTGACGCCCTGATCACCGAGCGCTGGTACCTGGCCGATGCGGCGTTCCTGGCCGCCCTCGAACACGAGGACCGCACCCTGCTCGACAGGATCGCCCATGCCCTGGAACACCCGCGGCGGCTGCTGTGGCTGGGCCGCAAGTCCTGCCCGCCGTCCGGCAGCCTCTCCTGCGGGGTGCACGAGGGGACCATCGAGGAAGTCTTCGCGAGGACGCCCCTGTTGCCCGACGCAGCGGACGAACCCGCCCCCTGGGCCTGGATCCAGGCCTCCCCGGACGACGCGGAGGCGGCACCGGTCAATGATCAGCCCGTCACCTTCGAGGCGGACGAACGCGCCCACACCGTCCGCTGGGAGACCCGCACCCGCATCACCATCGCCGACACCGCCACCGGATGGGACGTCCTCCTGTGACCCGGAGCACCACCTCAGCCCGCTTCGTCGCCACCCACAGCGTGCTCACCCTCGACGCGCGCCACCCGCTCGCCGCGAAGTCCCTCGTCGACGCACAGGACATGCACCGCACCGTCATGAGCGGCTTCCGCGGCTGGGTGGCTGACGGCAACCGTGACGCACGTTCGCAGATGGGCGTCCTGTCGACCTGGTCGGTGGACCTGAAGGCCGCCGCGCTCGTCATCGTGGTGCAGTCGCGCGTCCCCGGGGACTGGTCCCGCATCCCGCCGGCCGCGATGACCGGCCGGCCGCGGATCATCACCGTCGACCGCACCTTCAGGGCCGGCGACGTGGTCGAGTTTCGCACCGTGGTCAACCCGGTCCGCAGCGTCCCCACGGGAGCCCCGGCGTCGGAGAACGTCCGGGGCCGGCGCGTCGCCCACACGCGGCCGGACCACGTCAAGGAGTGGTTCACGCGTCGGCTCCAGCCCGAAGGCGGGCCCCGCACCGGCCCGAAGGGCGGCACCCGCATCGGCGCCACCGCCGACCCGGCCGCACTCGCCGTACGCATGCTGCCCACCGTCTCCAGCGACTCCCACAAGGGCCTGCGCATCGTCCGGGCGGAACTGCGGGGGAAACTGACGGTCACGGACCCCCAGGCCCTCGCCGACGCACTGGCGGACGGAATCGGCCACGGCCGCGCCTACGGCTGCGGACTGATCCTCACACGCTGACCGGCGCGGCCGGCGCGGCGGCGCGGCGAAGCGCCGTCCGGCCCCTGGCACGCCCTGTCCTCCGCCGGGCCCACGTCACCGACCACGGCGGACCGGTTTGCCGGATTCCGGGGACACGGGCGTCCGTGCCGCCGTAGGCTCGCCCCGTCACTTCCTGAGCTGAGGGCACTTGCCCTGCGCGATGGCGACCAGAACCTCGCGACGTCAGAGGTCGGTCCGTTCGCACAGCGAAGGGGGGTGAAGGGGCGTGGAGAAGCGAGAGCAGACCACACCCGGGACGGCGTCGAAGGCAGGATCCGGACTCGGTCGTGCCGTCCTGGCCAACATCATCGGCAAGGCCATCTGGTCGCTGCTGGTGGCGATGTTCGGGGACGACGTCTAACAGACGGGGGTCCGGCAGCACGTGAGCTGCCGGACCCCTGCCATGTGCCGCTGGCGCGGCCACCGGGCGGGCCCGGCGTCAGTGGGTGGAACATCGCCGAGCGGTGCTGGAGGAGTCCGGCGGTCAGGGCTCCGGCGAGGGTACCGAGTACGGCGACGATCGAAGGCCACAGGGACGTCATGTGCGGGGTCCTCACGGGTGGTCGGGTTGGCATGTTCACCTCTGAGAAGATGATCCCTCGGAACGTTGAGGTACGGGCCGGGCGGCGGCGTACCGTGGCCCGGCCCGGAGAAGGGCGAGATGAGAATGCGTACGTGGACGCGCGCCGCGGTGGCGTCGGTGGGGGCTGTGACCGTGGCGGCCCTGCTCACCGGGTGCGAGGGCCTGCCGTCGGCGAAGGGCGGCGCCCCGGCCTCGCCCCAGGCCGGCGCGGCGGCCAGGAAGACGTTCCGCCTGGGCGAGGCGAGCCCCGTCAAGGAGAGCCAGAAGCTGGACTCGCAGGACGCCAAGTTCACGGTGACCCCGCTGGAGGCGAACACCGGCACCGAGGCGGACATGGAGAACTCCGGGCTGCGGAAGGACGAGAAGGACGGCCCGCAGATCCCCGTGTTCGTCTGGTCGACGCTCACGCACAAGAGCGGCACGCCCATGAAGCTCGGCGACATGGACGGCGACCTGATGATCCGGACGGAGTCGGGCCTGCGCACGCGCGCGCTGATCGTCATGATGGGCAGTGCGAAGTGGCCCAACTGCCCGGCGACGGACAGCGAGAAGAAGATCGGCCCGGGCCAGTCGGAGAAGATCTGCACCGCGTTCCTGATCCCGGCCGGGCAGAAGCCCGCCGCCGTCGAGGTCTTCCGGGGCTTCAACGCGGAACCGGCGCAGTGGCCGCTCGGCGCCTGAGCTGAGCGGGAGTCCGGCGCCGCCCGCGGCGCCGACGAGCAGTACGGCCCGACCCGCGTCAGGGGGCCCGTCAGGGGCAGGCGGTGAACTTCGACGGCACGCCCGCCGGCGCGCCCACACCGCCACGCGCGGTCAGAACGGCGGGTCTTCGGCGCAGCCGCCCGTTCCGTTGTGCGCCCACCAGTGGCCGGGGTCGGCCGTGCGGGCGTGCTGTTCGCGGGCCGCGAGGTCGGCCGCGTTCTCGAAGGCGCCCGTGTCATGACCCCATGCCTGGAGGGCGTCCAGGGCGCGGCTGCGGTGGTAGCCGTTGGTGCTGGTGGTCAGCAGGTGACGGGCGTGGCCGGCCAGCTCCTCCGCGTGGCCGGCGAGGGCGGGGTGTTCCGCGAGGGGGATCGCGGCGACGACGGCCGCGTGGCGTACCGTCCCGTGATCGTGGCCGAGGAACGGCCGGACACCCGTGAAGATCGCCGGGCGCAGCTCGCGGAGCGCGCGCATCGGCCGGTACCGGGTGAGGAAGTCGTTGCCGCACAGGCGTTCGTGCATGGCGACGGTGCTGTCGTCGGCGTCGTAGGCCGTGGCCCCCAGCCAGTCGAGCAGTCTCGTGCGGGTGGGGTGGTGGGGCTCCTCGCCCGCCGCCGTGGACGGATGGCCGAGGACGGCCGCGACGTACAGCGCCACCGGCACGGTGGCTTCGTAGACGGTGTTCTGGTGGGTCACCTCGTCGAGGGCGTCCTTGGCGGCAGCTGCCCTGACGGCCGGGTCGCGGTCGAGGAGGCGTGCCAGGGCCCCCGGCAGCGCGGCGGCGGTCCCGTAGGGCGCGGCGAGCGATGCCCAGTCCGTGCCGTCCAGGACGTCTTGGTGGTGGGGGAGTCCGTCGGGCCGGGGGCACGGTCCGTTGCCGGGATGGGTCACAGGCCGAGGTTAGCGCCTCGTCCTCCCGTCCGAGCCACCGGCCGGCGGCCCCGGCGCCCCCCGGAAGCCCCCGCGGCTACCGCGACTTCAAACATTGCGAAGATCCATGATCGCATCCGCCTCCCACCGGGATACCGTGCCGTCCACCACGTACCAACACCGGTCGACGAAAGGCAACTTGTGAGCACGCACGACGATGCGCGACCCGCGCCGGCCACCCCGTCCGAGGACCTTGAGCGGCTGCTGGTCGCGGCAGCGGATCTGGCCGGCGCGGGCCTCGGCGATTTCACCGAGCTGGCATCGCCCTCGTCCGACGAGGACCCGCCGCCGATGACCGCCGCGACTCCGGAGCTGACCGAGGTGCTGAACAGGGCGTTCGGCGACAAGGCCGCGCGGGAGGTCAGGACCTCGTTCATGAACGCCGACTCCTCGATCGTCGTCGACGAGGGGGTCTCGGAGCGGCCCGCCGGGGCGGCCGTGGCCTGGATGGCCGACATGCGGCAGGTCTACGCCGAGTGCGCCGCGTGGACGATGAACATCGGCGACCAGGAGATCACCGTCCAGGTGGTGGACCCGGCCGGCGATCCCAGTGAGCCCCTCAAGGTGGAGCAGAGGTTCGGCGACGAGGCCCTGATGCGCACCATGCTCGCGGGTGCGCCCGGGCAGCAGGCCCAGATCACCACCCTCCTGGTGCGCCACGGCGACCGGGCCCTGGAGCTGACCTTCCGCAGCCTGGCGGCCGAGCCCGGCGGGCCCGAGGCGACCCGCGTCGCCGCCGCGATGTCGAAGTTCCTGGAGCTGGCTCCGGCGAAGTTCCTGGGTCTGCCGCCCGCCTAGGGCCTGTCGTCGAACTGCCGTCGTCGCCCGGAGGGCGGCCCCGCGGCGTCTGGTGCGTGCTCTCGGCGTGCCGGGCGGCAGCCCTCGTACTGGACGTACTCGGGCTTCCGCCCGGTGCGGCGAGAGCGCGTGCAAGGCGTCGCGGGGCAGACGGAAGTTTGACGACAGGCCCTAGAGCCCCACGGCCGCACCACGCGGTACGACGCGATGACCTCCCGGTGTGGCGTGGAGCCCGGCCACCCCGCCACACCGGGAGGCCGAGGCCGGCTCCGTCCAGGGGAGGGGCGCGTCACCACGTACGGCTGACGGTCGCCTTGCCGCCGGTCACCAGGCTCGCCGGCGGAACGTCATCGGCCACGACCGCCCCGGCGGCGACCACGGCGTCACGGCCGATGCTGACGCCGGGCAGGATCGTGGCACCGGCACCGATCCACACGTTCTCCGCCACGTCGATGGGCGCGCCCGTGAGGTACAGCCGCCGCTCCTCGGGGTCGACCGGGTGGCCGCTGGTGATGAACGTGACCTTCGGGCCGATCATCACGCGCTCGCCGAGCCGGATGCCCGCGTAGTCCAGGAACGTGCAGTTCTGGTTGATGAAGACGCGCTCGGCGAGGTCGAGGTTCAGGCCGTGGTCCGTGTAGAAGGGCGGATGGATCGTGACTTTCGGCGGCAGAGGTTTGCCGAGGATCTGCTCGAACAGCGCCGCCTTGCCCGCTTCGTCCTCGAAGGGCAGGACGTTCAGGCGGGAGGTCAGCTCGGTGACCCGCAGGACCCTTTCGGCCATGGCCCGGAACTCGGGGCCGTGGATGCGCATGAGACGGCCGCTCGGCATGCCGTGATCCCTTCTGCTGCCGGTGACGGGGGGAACACCCCGCATTCCCTCGCCACGGCACCCTATGTGCAGCCACCCCCAGTCCGGAGCGGCCATCTCCCCGATCCGCGCGCGGATGGCGTACCCGTCCCGGTCGCCCATCCGGTGACGGCAACAGCGCCGTCACCGTCACGGGGCGGGCGGTGGCAGTGGAGGGGAGGCCTGACGTGCGATGCCGTTGAGGCGCTCGGGCCATTCGGGTCCCAGGCCGCCGGTCGCCCGGCGGAGCCGCCGTTGCGCGGCCGTGAAGGCCTCGTGCTCCGCGTGCGTCCACGGACGGTCGCGTTCCGCTTCGAGGGCCTGCCGGAGGGACGGAGGGCCGGCGCCGTCGGCTCCGGCCCGGGTGTACCGCGGCCGGCTCTCCCCGCGCCGGTAGATGCCGGCCAGGTCGACCGGTACGGAGCCCCCGTCGATGCCGTCCGCCAGGTCGAGGACGCCGCGGTAGGACTCGTCGGCGTTGGCCTGCACGGTGAGCCGCCCCTCGCCCCGGTCGGCCAGCTGCTCGACGTACCGGTCGAGGATGCTCTGGTTGCTCATGGCCCCCGGGACACCCAGGAAGAGGGCTTCGACGCGGGCGCCCGCCGTGCGGCAGGCGAGGATCTTGGCCGCCACGGCCGCCGCGTCCTGGGAGGTCTCCTGGATGACCGCGTGGAGGCTGCGGGCGCGTACGTACTCCTCGGCCCGCGCCATCCACGCGCGGCCGTCGGCCCGGGTGTGGGTTGCCATGAGGGTGTCGCCCTGGGCCATCAGGGCGTCGTAGGCGGGGTGGTAGGGCTTGTAGAGGTCGCTGTCGACGTCGACGAATCCGCCGTGGGCGTTCAGCGCGGCCGCGAGCAGCTCGGTGAGGCGGCTCTTGCCGGCGCCGGGCTGGCCGATGAGGAAGACCACCGTCGGCGTCGTCCGGGCCGCACGGCCCTCCAGCAGCTCGGGGACGATCTCCTCCTCGAAGATCCGCCGGTTCTCCGTCCCGGACAAGCGGTACCGCTCCACCGCGTTCGGATCGATCACGTGATGCCTCGCGCGGACCTCACGCGCGAGCCGGGAGTACCGCCGCCGGGCAGCGGCGATCCGCTCACGGTCGGTGGAGCGCAGGCCCTGCCGCTCCTGCGCCAGTCGAGCCCGTGCGGCGCGGGACTGCAGGATGACCCGCTCGTCGGGCTCCGGTTTGCTCCGCTCCGCTGTGATGAGGGCGCTGTAGGCGCCGACGGCCCCGTTGACCGCCTCGACGGCAGCCTCGTACGCGGCCGTTCCTTCGTTCGACCAGGTGTACGGCTCCAGCTGGTGGGTGATGGAGATGCCCTTCTCGGGGCCGGTCATCGGTTCTCCTTTTCAACGGTTCCGGGCGCGGGTGAGGGTGGGGCAGCCGGTCACCCGGGCTCGGTTCGCGGTCGTCGTCAGGTGTCCGCGTCCTTCCCGCACGGATCGGCGGGCGGAGCCCCGGGCATGCGCCGCAGGGCGCGTAACGGGGATTCCGCGCTCATCGCGATGCCCCGGCGGCGAGTCGGCGGCCGGGCGGCGGGGCCGTGCTCACGGCGTGTTCCGTGCGGGCAGTGCGTCGTGGTCGCCGGCGGGCTGGGGCGGGAGGGGCGGGGCGTCGAAGGCGGCGGCCTGGACCCGGTAGGCGTCGCGGAAGTCCCCGGTGCCGGTCTTCTCGTCCATCAGCTCGGCGAAGGTGCCCGACTCGGCGACCCGGCCGTCCTTGAGGACGTGGATCAGGTCGGCGTGGCGTACGGAGTGCAGGCGGTGCGTGATGAGCACGATCGTCTGCCCGCTGGTCGCGGCCAGGTCCCTGATCTGGTCGAAGACCCGCTGTTCCGCGACCGCGTCGAGGGCGCTCGTCGGCTCGTCCACGATCAGGATCTCGGCCCCGCGGTACTTGGCCCGGGCGATGCCGACGCGCTGCCACTGGCCCCCCGAGATCTGGTGACCGCCGCGGTAGCCGCGGGCGAGGAGCGTGCCCAGACCGCGCGGCAGGTCGCCCAGGACCTGGTCGGCGCCGGAGAATCCGGCGGCCTCCTCGACCGCTCGGTCGTCGATGGCCTCGCCGGGCCGGCCGATGCCGACATTCACCCGGAACGTGAAGGGCCACTGGTAGAAGTCCTGGGACATCAGCGCGACACGGCCGAAGACCTGGGCGCGGTCGGCGGTGCGGGCGTCGACGTCGTCCCACCAGATCGTGCCCCCGCCCTCGTCCGGCAGGTACAGCCCGGCCAGCAGCCTGACCAGGGTGGACTTGCCGGAGCCGTTCTCGCCCACCAGCGCGATGACCTTCCCGACGGGGAACGCCAGGCTCACCTCGCGCAGCGTGGGCTCGGGCAGGGCACCGCCGCTGCCGGGGTACGTGAAGGTGACCTTCTCGAACCGGACCTCCCGCAGCCGCTCGGGCAGCGCCCGCCCGCCGGCGGGGATCGCCCGGGCCTCCGCCTCCCGGCACAGCCGCTCGAAGTCGGCCACGAACAGGGACTCCTGGTGCAGCTCGGTGATCTGCAGCACCAGCGTGTCCAGACTCGCGGCGCCGGTACGGATGGCCAGGACGGCCGTACCCGCGACCGCGAGGTCCATGAGCCCGCCCCACAGCAGCGCCCCCAGGGCGCCGTAGGTGAGGAGGGTGGCGATGCCGCCGGCGCCGTCGGCGACGAGCCCGATCCGTGCCGCCCGGCGGGCCAGGCGGGTCTGTTCGCGTTCGCTGGTCTCGGCCATCGTCCGGAAGTGGCCCAGCAGGAACGGCCCGACCCCGTGGACGCGGACCTCCGCCGCCGCCTCCTTCTGGGTCAGCAGCTGGCCGAGCAGGTGCCCGGCCCGGGCGTGCTGCACGAAGGCGTGGAAGGAGACGTACCGCTGGCGGGAGATCATCAGCGAACTCCACGCGCTCGGCAGGGTCATCAGGACCAGCATCGGCAGCAGTACCGGGTGCAGAACGGTCAGCACGCCCGCCGCCGCGGTCAACGACACTGCCGCGTTCAGGGTGTTGGTGCAGTAACGGATCATGAGCCGGGCGGAGTCGGCTCCGTACCGGGCCGCGTCCAGGAGCCGGTGGAACTCGTCGTCCTCGATCGCCGCGAGCTCCGTACGGTGCACCAGCCCCAGGTACTGCTCGGTGGCCACCCGCTGCACCTTGGGCTCCAGCGCGCCGGTGGCCGCCGTCGACGCCGACCGCAGCAGGGAACCGAGCAACGCCGTGACGGCCACCACCGTGAGGGCGGGGACCGCCCGGGCGAGGCGTTCGTTCGTGCTGCCGCCCGCGAGGACGTGGCCGAGCACGTTGTTGACCGCGACCAGGGCGACCGCCTGGGCGACGCCCCGGCCGGCCTCGGCGGCCAGGACCACGCGCAGGGCGCGCGCATCGGCCAGGCGGGCGAGCCGCAGTCCGGTGCCCACCAGCCGCGGCAGCTCCCGCGCCATGGTCCAGAGGCCGAGCCTCAGCCAGGCTCCCTCGTGACGCTCCCAGCCGATGTCGTAGGCGAGTTCACCGCCGAAGAGGAGCCGCTCGGACTCCGACACTCCCGCGGAGCCGGAGCCGGAGCCGGAGCCTGCCGGGGTCGCCGGTTCCTTGCTCATGCGGCCCTCCCGGCACCCGTTCGTGAGGCACGCCCGTGGAAGGGCGGGGCGTCAACGTGGTGCGCGCGGGCCGGGCGCGGGCGCGGGGCGGGCTCGGGATGTTCGAATAAGGCGAGGGCTTCGAGGTGGTTCGGCTGTGGACTCACGGGGTCCTCCGGATGGGCGTACGACTGGTACTGGTGCTCCGAGAACGGCCACCGATCGAGTGCGTCACGGCCGGATCCCGGGCGAACGGTGAACGCGTGTTCCGGTCCGGTCCGGTGGGCTTGGCGTGCCTGACGCGGTGGGGTTGAAACTCGCTCGAACAGGTCCCTGTCACCCCACCGGGGGATTGCGGGGGCCGGCGGGGGCTCAGTTGCCCGTCGTGGCCAGCTTCGCCGCGAAGCCGAGGAACACCGCTCCCGCCCCGGTCGTGAGGCCCGCCGAGAGCTTCCTGCGGCGGCGGAACCGCGCGGCGAGGTACGTACCGCCGAAGACCAGCACGGTGGCGTACGCGATGCTGATGAGCTGGTAGACGGCCGCCAGCAGGGCGAAGGACAGCCCCGGGTAGGCGTATGCGGGATCGACGAACTGGACGAAGAACGACAGGAAGAACAGGATCGCCTTCGGGTTCAGCACGGTGATCACCAGCGACCGCCGGAAAAGCCTTCCGCCGGCCGACGGGTCAGGGGCGGACGCGGCATCCTCCCCGGCCCCCTCGTCACGACCTCGCCACATGGCCAGGGCCGCCCGGATCATGCCCACCGCGATCCAGGTCAGGTACCCGGCACCCGCGTACTTCACCACGGCGAACACCAGCGCGTCGGCCTCCAGCAGCGAGGCCAGCCCGGCGGCCGTCGCGGCCATCAGCAGGGTCTCGCCCAGGAACATCCCGGCCGCGGCACGACAGCCGGACCTGATCCCCAGCCGCGCGGCGGTCGACAGGGTGAACAGGGAACTCGGTCCCGGCAGCAGAATGATCAGCAGCGCCCCCACGGCGTAGGTCGGCAGGCTCTGCACTCCCAGCATCCCGGCACCCTTCTCCCCGCCCGCCGACTCGTGCACCTCGCTGATGAGGGCGAGCCGGCCGCCGCTTCGTGGTCGACCAGCAGATCCCATGCGGAGCTGTCCGGCAACGGATTAAAGCGGCGGGACTCCACCGATCGCCTCTCCCGGCAGGTCAGGCGGGCGGCGACTGGACGGGCAGCCCGAGCAGCGCACCGAGTTCGGTCACCGCCCGGTCCTCGTCGGAGACGAGGACCGTGGTGATACCGAGGGCTGCGGCCGGGGGCAGGTTGCCCGGATGGTCGTCGGCGAACACGCACTCCTCACCGGGCAGGCCGATCCGGTCGAGGGCGAGACGGTAGATCTCCGGGTCCGGCTTGGCCAAGCCGACCTGTTCGGAGACGACGTGGGCGTCGAACAGGTCCCAGATCCCGGCGTGCCGGTACGGGTCGTGCGGATCCATGCCGAAGGAGTTCGACAGCAGCGCGAGGCGCAGCCCGGCCGCGCGCGCGGCCCGCGCGAGCGCGACCATGCGGACTGCCGTCGGTACCGCCGACCAGGCCCGGCCCATCAGGTTCACGGGGTCGACGTCCGGGCCCAGGAGCGCGGCCGTACGGGTGTTCCACTCGGCCTGGCCGATCTCGCCGATCTCCAGGGCGGCGTACAGGCGGCGTCCCTCCGGGTGCTCGTTCAGCGCCTCGCGCCATGCGGTCGGGGAGAGGCCCTGAGCCGTGCACCAGCCCCGGAGCGTCGGCCCCGGGGGAGCGGTGAGGACGCCGGCGAAGTCGAGGATCAGACCGCGCGGAGCGCGGCGGTTGATGCTGTCGGCGTACGCCATGCGGTGGGTGCTCCTCCCCGTACCTCGCCCCGTCCTCACGTCGGCCGGGGGTCTTGCCTTCCGGCCACAGCACTGGGCGGCCATCGCAGCCGCTGAAGCTCGCTTTCCGGCGGGACGCCGGGCTCGTGTGGGAGCACGCCGGTGTACCGCCGGACGTCGACGCCTGGTCAGCCGCCGTCGACGTACGCACGGGCCGCCACCATGACGTCGCGCCGCCGGCCGTCGGCGATGCACTGGGCCGGTGCCTCGTCCTCCAGCTGCGGGTTCATCCCGATCATCCAGGCGCGGGCCGTGTGGAGGCTCTCGGCGTCCTGGATGAGCTGGAAGACCTGCAGCGCGGCGCGCAGGCGCTCCTCGGCCTCGTGTCGTGGTTCGGTGGTGCCCGAAGCCCACTTGCCGACCTGCTTGGGGTCGCTGATGTTGGCGATCCGCGCGGTCAGCCGCTGCCCGAGGTTGTCCTGCAGGAAGCGGGCGATCTCGCTGATGGGCATGCGGACGGAGGCCGCGTGGGCCCGCTCGGCGCTGGCGACGCTCTTCGCGACGGCGACGGCGACAGGGGACGTGGTGGTGTCAGAAGGCATGATCAGGTCTCCCTCGTTGCCCTGACTGCGCGCCCGTTCGGCGGCGGGTCGCGTGCTCAGGCGACGGGTGTAGGTGTGTGCGCCCACTGGACCTGGCTGTCGCGTGCTGCCCCGGGGGCAGACGGAGGGGACGCTCGGGTCTCGGCGAGCTGCGAACGCTTCTTGCTGTGTTCCCGGCCCGCCGGGAAGCGTCTACCAGGGCGGGCGGATGGGGCCGGCCGACCAACGGTCGGCATTCACCATCGATGTATTCCGGTCCAGGAGGATCCGGCACATGGGTGAGGGGGGAGGAGGCTCGGAAGCGCTGCGCCCGCCGCGGGAGGTGGTGCCGCGAGGCACGGCGCGAGCCTGATACGTAAGAGCGCCGCGGCGCTGACGCTGTCACTCATGAGATCCCCCACATCCAAGTCGGTCGATGTACTGGTTAGGTTACCCATTATCACCTTCCAACTCCACCTCTTAGGCAGGATTCGTCGCGTTGTCGACGGACGGTCAACTTGGTTGTTTCAACGTCCACTTCGCTCCTGAGCAGCGGTGATGCCACCGGACCGGGGAGGTCCGGTGGCATGGGGGAGGAGAGAACGCGGGTTGATTTCGTCCTTTTGGACGATGCGGGTGTGGTTGTTTTCAGGTTGGTTTCAAGGTTGGTTTTCCGGTGGGGTTTGAGGTGTGCTTCCGGTGGGGGCCGTGGCGGGGCTGCCGGCCTTCGGGCTCCCGCTTCGGGCTCCCGGGCTCACAGCATCGTCAGCCCGTACTCCTCCGCCACCCGCAGCAGGGCTTCCGACTGGGGGAAGATGAACGTGGACTCCTCCTGCTTCAGCTCCACGTCGTTGAACACGGCCCAGCACTGGCGCATCCCGAAGCGGGAGCGGTAGGCGATGCCGTGGATCAGGCGTTCCTGCTCCGTGGGGCCGGTGCGCTGGGTGATGGCCCAGGCCGAGATCTGCCGGGTGATCCGGCGGTTGAAGCCCTGGACGTGCTCCGTGGTGAGCCGGTCCACACCCTGTTCCGCGAGCTTGTCCTTCAGTTCGTGGGAGAGGGTCTCAAGGGTCCGTTCGTCGTCCACGTCGAGGAAACGGGCCCCGCTCGGCGGCCGCAGGCGGACCAGGATGTGGCGCGTGGTCCAGTCCCGGGGGATCTTCCCGGGGGTCATGAAGGCCGGCTCCTGCCAGTCGTCCGCGATGACCTCCCGCATGGCGGGGTGCACGCGGAAGGGGGCTAATGCCTCGGCGAAGCAGCCGTCGTGCTCGGAGGCGCAGTAGAGGGTGCCGTAACTGACCAGGCTCCAGCGGTTTCCGCCCGTCCGCGCGTGGTCCTCCTGGCTGATCGTTTCGTACTTGACCGGCTCCTTGTGCTTGCCCAGGCGCCAGATGCCGTGCGCCGGCGCGGGGACGAGGGCGACGTCCAGGTGTGCGGTGTCCGGGCTCATACGGCCGCTCTCCTTGCTCCGGCCGCCCTCCATGGGTCGCGGGCCGGTGATGCTCATGGTTCTCCCGGCGGCCGGGGCCCGCGGTGCGCGGGGCCTCCGGTCGCCGGGAGAACCGGCTTCCTGATGTACGGGTGTGCTGCTGTACGGGCTGTACGGGCTGTACGGGCTGTGCGGGTGTGCGGGCTTGTACGCGCGTACCGGTGTACGCGTGTGATGTACGGGTGTGCTCATCCGACGGTCCGGTCATGTGCGGATCGCGGCCGCCGTGCGGCGCACTGATCCGTGACACATGCCGAACGATCATTTTCATGCTCGGGTACGACCGAAGCGACCGGGTTGCGGTGGCCGATGGGGGCGCACGAAGGAACACGGGGGGCGCATGCCGGGATGATCAGGCGCCACCCGCCCGGCACCGGTCGAGATCCACCTCCACCGCGACGGCTCCGGCGTCCCCCGTGAAGGAGAGGACGACACGTCCGCCGCCACCCGCCGCCGGCCGCGCGGAGACACCGCGTACGGGACTCCCCACGGCCAGCAGCAGCCGGCACCGCCCCGTGGCGGCGTCCCAGACGCGGACGGTCCCGTCGGCCGCGCCCGAGGCGACGAAGCTGCCGTGGCCGCCGCCCGCGTCCCACACGGCCAGGGCGAGGACCGCCGCCGTGTGCCCGGTCAGCGGCGGACCCAGCGGGCGGCGCTCGCGCAGGTCCCACAGCCGCACCGTGCCCGTGTCGCCGCCGCTGGCCAGGAACGGCGGAAGCCCGCCCTCCGGGCCGGGGTTGACGGCGACCGCGTGCAGCAGGCCCTGGTCGCAGCGCAGGGGCGCGCCCGCGGGGCCGCCCTCCGCGTCCCACAGCCGTACGGTGCCGTCGGAGCCGGCCGAGGCGAACCAGTCGCCGCTCTCCTCGCTCGAAGCGGCCGCCACCGCCAGGACGCGCAGGCCGTGCCCGGTCCATTCCGCGAGCGGGCCCGGCACGTCCAGGTCCCAGAGCCGGACCGTCTCGTCGTCCCCGCCGCTCAGCAGCAGGTGCCGGCCGCCCGTGGTGGTGCAGGCGGCGAGGGCCCGTACGGGGAGGAAGTGCCCTTCCAGGACGTCCGGCAGGGCCTGCCGGCTGCCCGCGTCCCAGAGCCGGATGCCGTGGTCGTCGTACCCGGCCGACGCCAGGACGGGCCCCTCCCGCCGCCGCGCCCACGCCAGCGCGGACGGCGCCCGGCCGGTGTCGATCCGGGCGACGGCCTCCCCCGTGCCGATGTCCCGCACGTCGACGTACGGGTGGCCGCCGCTCAGCGCGAACCAGGACGGGCCGCCCGGCTCCCCGGGCTCCGGCAGGAGCAGCGCCCCGCCCGTCGGTGCCGGCCCGGCGGGCGTACGGGTGCTGCGCAGCGCCCGCTCCAGGACCTCACGGTTCCACAGGCGCAGCGTGCCGTCCGTGGAGGCCGACGCCAGCAGCCCCTCGTCCGCGGCGGTCACCGGGGCGAGCGCCGTCACGGCCGAGGTGTGCCCGCTCAGCAGGGCGGGCGGCTCCTTGGCGGCGGTGTCCCAGCGTGAAACGTCCCAGACGGCTATGGAGTTCCCGGCCGAGGCCGCGAGGAGGTGGCGTTCCGCCTGTCGCTCCCGGGCGTCCCCCTCGCCGCCCAGGGTGAGCGCGGCCAGGCCGGTCACCGGCCCGCCGGCACCGGTGAGCGTGGCCAGCGGACCCTCCGTACCCCAGACGGTGACGCTCCCGTCCGCGTGGCCGGCCGCGACCGTCCCGGGCCGCGTGGTCGCCGCGAGGACCCGTACGTCGGCCGGCAGTTCGAACCGCGCCGCCTCCGCCCCGGTCCCGTTGTCCCGGAACGCCAGGTGCGCGTCGTCCGCGATCGCCAGCAGCGGCCGTCCGGGCGGGTCCTCCACCGCCGCCAGCGCGGTGGTCGTCGTACGCGGTGTGTCCCCCGGGAGGGTGAGCAGGTCCAGCTCGCCCATCCGCTCGTTCCACCACACCACCACCCCGTTCCCGTCGACGCAGAACACCGCGAGCTCGTGCCCGGCGTCGCGGTACGCGCACACGTCGGCGATCCAGATCCCGCCGGGCTCGTGCACCTGGTCGACGCGGCGGCCCGTCACGGGGTCCCAGAGGCGCAGGGTGCCGTCCGTACTGCCGGACACCAGCAGCGGCGACTGCGCGGGGCGCGGCGCGAGCAGCAGGTGGTGCACGGCACCCTCGTGCGCACCGATCCGTTCGCGGACGGCCGTCCCCTCGACCGCGTCGATCAGCTCGATGCCGCCGTCCTCGTCGCCGGCCGCCAGGGCGGGACGCCCGTCGGGTGCCGGTACCGCCGCCAGGGAGCGCACGGTGGCGCCGCCGAGGGTGGCCAGGACGTTCACGGGCGGTGCCCACCGGGACCACAGCACCGCCAGCGGTGCCGCGTCCCCCGGCGTACGCGGGCGCGCGAGCCCGGGGTGGCGCAGCGCCGCGTACGCCAGGTGCAGGCTGGCGACGCGCGAGGGGTGGTCCGCACGGTGCAGGTACGGCTCCACCGCGGCCCACGCCTCCAGCCACAGCCGGCCCTCCCGCCCCCGGCCCGGGCCCAGCAGCCCGCGGACCGGGCTGCCGGTCAGCCACGGCAGCACCTCGGCCGGCACGTGCGCGTCGTCCAGGACCCCGCCGAGGCGGGCGTGGCGCGCGAGGTACCGCCGTACGTACGGGTGCGGGGCGGTGCCGGCACCGGCGGCGGCGGTGTGCGGGGCGGCCAGATCGGCGAGCGCCCGCGCGATGCGGGCGTGCACGGCGGCATCGGCCTGGTCCACCGCATCGGCCTGACCGGTCCGATCCAGCGCATCGGCCTGACCGGCCCCGTCAGCCTGCCCGGGTTGCCGATCGGCCTGAGCGGTCCGACCGGCCTGACCAGCCCGATCGGCCCCATCGGCCTGATCGGCAGGTTCATCCTGAGCGTCCGTCATTCCCATCCCCCCAACAGGCGCCCGGCCTCCCACCGGCCAGGCGCGCAGGACCGCGGCCAGCCGGTCGTGCGCCGGCCGGTACACCCGCTGGTCCTCTTCGACGTCACGGGTGAGATACCCAGCCAGACGCCCTTCCAGCAGCACCCGGATCTTGGCATCGGCGTCCTCCACGGCGCGGCCGCCGCCCGCGACGGCCGCCGCCACGGCCGGCCACACCTCGCCCCAGGCCAGGCCCCGCCCCTGCGCGAACGCCGTCGCGCGCAGCAGTGCCAGCGCCTCGTCCGCCCCCAGGCCGTCCTCCGCCGCCCGCAGCAGATCGTCCTCCAGCAGCCCCGCCGTGCCCTCGCCCAGCCGTTCGAGCCAGTCGGGGTCCGTCAGCAGCCGCGGCCCCTCGGCGCGCAGTTGCCGCGCCGCCGCGCGGGCGTCGAGGAAGGACCGCCCGACCGCCCCGGCCACCGTCCGCGCCACGTCGGCCAGGTCGTGCCCCGCCCAGCCGTCCTCCCCGTCCAGGAGGGCCCGTACGTATCCCGCGACGTCCGTGCTCATGTCCGCGCCGTCCGTACGCAGGACGCCCGCCTCGGGGAACGCCTCCCGCAGCCGCCCCAGGAGGTCCTCCCCGCCCCCGGTGTCCCCGTCGCGCTCGCCCTGCTCCTCCCCGCCGTCGCTGCTGCGCACGGCGACGACCAGCCGCACCCCGCGCCGTACCGGCAGCGCCGGTCCGGCGGCGGCGGGGTGCGCGAGGTGCCCGGCCAGCGGCACCAGTACCTGGTGGATCAGCGCCGCCGGGTCGGTCGCCTCGTCCAGGGCGTCGACGACGACGGTCACCATCGGGCCCGGCGAGCCGAGGAACCTCCGCAGCCCCAGCTGCCACCGGCTCAGCGGATCCCGGCCCGAGGGGTCCGGGGCGGCGCCCAGCCGCCCCGCGATGACCTGCAACAGGCCCAGCGGCTCCCGGTTGTGCGCGGTGACCGCGATCGTCACCGCGCCCTCGTCCGGGACGGTGTACGGCGGGCAGTGGCCGACGGCGGCCGCGAACAGGCCCGATGTCCTGAACGTCGGGTCGCTCAGGGTCACCGCACGGCCCAGGATGGCCGACTTCCCGCTCGCGGTGATCCCGGTGACGACCAGGACCCCGGCCGTGCCCGTCAGGAACGACACCACCGCCGTGTTCAGCTCCCGGCGGCCCGAGAAGTACCAGCCGCGGTCGTCGGTGCCCGTGCGGCCGCTGGCCTTCTCCAGCCAGTACCCCAGGTCCTCCAGGGTCGCCGCCACCTCCCGCCGGCTCTCCTCGACGGCGGCCTTCTCCGGCCGGTAGCCCGGGTTCGGCAGGGCCGCGGTCGGGACGTGCAGCTTGCCGCCCTCGAACACGCGGCAGTCGAGGGACAGCCGGCGGCCCTGTTCCCTGCCGATCGCACGCGCCGCCTGGTACAGGGCCCGGCTGAATTCGTCCATCGTCAGGTGGGCGCGGGTGATCTCGCAGGCCGTGCGCAGCCACTCGTGGGCCCGCCGCAGGACGAGCGCGAACTCCCCGCCCTTCACCTGCGCCTTGGGGGCCGCCGTGGTGAGGACGTTCAGCGTGGCGTCGTCCGCCCGCCTGCCGTCCAGGCTCTGTACGAGGTCCAGCAGCTCCCCGCCCACGGCGCCGGACTCGCACATGTTGACGATGACCAGGACGTCCCGGGCGTGCGAGTCGAGGGCGGCGATCACGATCTCCGTCGTACGCAGCCCCGTGCCCAGGAGCCGGCCGGTATCGGTGTTCCGCAGGACCGCGAAGTGCCGGCCCGCGCCCCCGGTCAGGCCGTGACCCGTCACGTACAGCACCACCGGAAGGCCGGGCTCCGCCTCCCGGATCCCCGACGCGTCGAGGAAGCGTTCCACGTCGTGACGGCTGGTCACGGGCCCGCCGGGGGCCACCCTCACGAATCCGGGCCCGTCCGGCGGCGGCCGTTCCCACCACAGCGACACCGCCTCCAGCTGCGCGCCGAAGGCCTGGCGCAGCGCCTCGGTCCCGTCCTCCATCGGCAGGACGTACAGGGTGCCGGCGGCGGGCGCGGCCACGGCGTCCGGCGGCGCGGCGGCCTCCGGCCCCTCCACGGCAACGGCCAAGCCGATCTCGCCCCGCACCCCGTCCACGGTCCCTATTCTTCACTGCCATGAACGAGCGCGAGCACGAGCACCGGCACGAGCACGAGCACAGCCACGAGCAGCGGCACCGGCACGGCGGCCCGGACGGCTTACCCGACCACGTCACCCAGGACGCGGTGGTCGTCGTACCCGGCATCATGGGCAGCACCCTGCACGACACGACCACCGGGAAGGACGTCTGGGGCATCGGCGGCATCTCCTGGCTGCTGAAGGCCTGGACGCTGCCCTCCGGCCTGAAGTCCCTGACCATGACCGAGGACGAACTGGCGGGCAAGACCGGCCGGATCAAGGCGACCGGCCTCCTCCGGCACTCCGCCTGGACCCCGTACCTCGCCGGCAGCGAGCCGTACACCGACCTGGTCGACACGATCCGCACCAGCGTCGCCGACGACGCCGCGATCCTGGAGTTCGCGTACGACTGGCGGCTGCCCGTCGCCGCCAACGGCCGCCTCCTCGCCGACGCCGCCCGCATCCACCTGACCGCATGGCGCCGCCACCCCGCCCACACCGAGGCCCGCCGGCACCGTACCGACCAGCGGGAGGGGCGGCTCGTCTTCGTGGCCCACTCGATGGGCGGGCTCGTCACCCGCGCGGCCCTCGACCCCGGCCACGACGCCGACCTCCAGGCCGACACCCGGGGCGTCATCACCCTCGGCACGCCCTTCCAGGGCTCCGTCAAGGCCGCCGTCATCCTCGCGACCGGCCGCGGCACCCCGGTACGGCTGCCGCACCGCAAGCTCCGCGCCATGTGCGCCACCATGCCGGGCCTGCACGACCTGCTGCCGCAGTACCGCGGCGTGCGTGCGGGGGACGACGTACGCCACCTCACGCCGAGCGACGTCGCCGGGCTCGGCGGGAGCGCGGAACTGGCCCGCGCGGCGGCCCGTTTCCACCACGGGCAGAAGGCCATCGCCCTGCCCGGCCACCGCTCGGTCGTCGGCGTGAACCAGCCCACCTGGCAGAACCTGACGATCAGCGGCGGTACGGCCGAGCCGCACCTCGACGGCGCCCGCCAGAACTCCGACGGCACCCTCATCCGCGACCGGCACGACCGCGTCCGGTACTTCGAGGTCCACGGCGACGGCACCGTCTACAAGGAGTCGGCCGTCCTCACCGACGTCGTCACCCACCTGCCCCTGCAACACGGGGACGTGGCCCGGGCGCGGACCGCCCTGGACGCCGTCACCGAGATCGTCCGCGACGACGTCAACCCGGGCCCGCCCCAGGGCGAAGCCGGCTGCGGCCTGACCGCCCCGGACCTGGTGGAGGCGGGCCGCCCCTGGAAGCTCCGGCTCACGGACGTCGGCACCCTCGCGGGCCTGACCTGCCACCTCACGGACCTGGACCACCCCACCCGCCCCGCCCGCCTCACCCCGGCCTGGGAGGACGGCGTGGCCACGGCCGGGGCGACCGCCCCGTCCCCGGGCCTGTACCGCATCGACGTCCGCACCCCGGACGGCTCCGCGATCACCCAGCTCCTCATGGCCGTGGACCCGGCCGACTCCCCGGCGGAGGCGGAGGACTGACGCCCCGTCCGGCGGACCCTGGCGGGAGCCGGCCGCCGCGCATGCGGATCAGGGGACGTCGAAGGCGGGGGAGGCCCCGTACGAGGTGCTCTCCGTGCCCTCGTGGACCAGGAACCACTCGCCGGGCTTGCGGGGCGGGGTGGAGGTCATGACCACGCCGCCGCGGCCGGTCGTCAGCTCGGCGACGTCCTGCCAGTTCCGCGTTCCGTACTGGACGTGGTCCAGCCCGACCGCCAGACCGGCGGGAGCACCGACGTAGCCGCCGTTGTCCCAGTCGGCGAGGGTCAGCCGGCCGACCACGCCGTGCGGGTATCCGGGGCGCGGCCGCTTGGGGAAGACGTCGACGGTGAGCTGCGACTGCCGCTGGACGCGTACGGAGTCCAGTCCGTCGGCGGTGACGAGGCCCCCGCTGCCGGTGTACGGGTCGAAGTCGTTGGAGGTGACAAGCGCCCACAGGCTGTAGGTGCCGGCCTGGGCGTTGGCGAGGTTGTCGCGGCTGACGGTGAAGGTGAACCGGCAGATCGCGCGGGTCGCGGAGGCCGACGTACAGATGTCGGTGCCGGCCGGGCGGCTGTCGGGGACGAGGTGGTGCGAGGCGGGGCCGAACAGCGCCGCGTCCGCGCCGTTGCGGCGGATGCCGGAATCGTCCTCGGCGATGACGATGACGGTGAAGGTCCGCGACCCGTCGGGACCGACGGCCACGGCCGAGGAGAGGATGTTGCCGCTCAGGATGCGCGGCGGGATGGCGCGGTCGGCCCGCGCGGTGGCGGGGAGGGCGAGCAGGGCGAGGGCGGCGAGTACGACGGCGAGGACGAACGGTCTGCGCACGGTGGCCTCCTGGTGTCTGGCCGCACCGTAGGACCGGTGCCGGGGCCCGTGAAGACGGCCGGCCCGGATCGGTACGCGCCCATGACAGTCAGGACGGACCTGTGAAGCTCCCGGGTAAAAGGGGTTGGTGGCGGGGGTGGAGGTGTGTGAGGGTGGCCGCCGACAGGCAGTGATCTTGAGGGACGGGGGCGGAGCGGTGCTCGGCGAGAAGGTGCGACTGCGGGCCATGCGGGTTGAGGACGCCGAGGCGCTGTGGCGCTGGAACCACGACCCCGAGGTCATGCGCTGGATGAGCGACGGCTACGCCCAGCCCCTGCACCGCACGGAGAAGTGGCTCGCCGAGCGCGAGCGCAACGGGTACGCGGACGTCGTGTACGGCGCCGAGTGCCTGGAGGACGGCAAGCTCATCGGGCTCGTCTGCCTGCGGGGCGCCGAGCCCGAGACCGGTATCGCCGAGCTGGACATCTACCTCGGCGAGAAGGAGTACTGGGGGAAGGGCTACGCCACCGACACGCTGCGCACCATGTGCCGGTACGGCTTCGAGAAGATGCGCCTCCACAAGATCACCCTGACCGTGGTCACCGAGAACGAGGCCGCGCACCACATCTACCGCAAGGCCGGGTTCGTGGAGGAGGGCCGGCTGCGCCAGGTCTTCCGCCGGGACGGCCGCTGGTACGACATGTACACGATGGGCCTGCTGGAGGGCGAGCTCCGCTAGGGCCTGTCGTCAAACTGCCGTCGTCGCCCGGAGGGCGGCCCCGCGGCGTCTGGTGCGTGCTCTCGGCGTGCCGGGCGGCAGCCCTCGTAC
>NZ_JBWKEE010000018.1:0-181683 GCF_056435605.1 Streptomyces sp. NPDC043896 | reverse complement strand
GATGGGACTGACGGGAAACCCCCAGCACCTCCCTGAGACGGCCCGAGGGGGTCCCGCCCCCTGGCCACCCACCCGCACCCGGGGGCGGGTGGGCAGCCGCCGCCCCGCCCCGGGGGGTCGAGGGGGAGATGGCGGGCCCGGGCCCCGCCCCCCGAAGGAGACGGGGCCCGGCCCCACACCCCCCACCCCACAAGCCCCGCAGGCCTCAGCCCTGCGCCGCGCCTGCCGCCGCGTCCGCCGTCTGGGCCTTCAGGGCGCGCTCGACGCCCGAGCGGGACTCCGACACCAGGCGGCGCAGCGCGGCGTTCGGCTCGGCCGACGCCAGCCAGGCGTCCGTCGCGTCCAGGGTCGCCTGCGACACCTGGAGCGACGGGTACAGGCCCACCGCGATCTGCTGCGCGATCTCGTGGCTGCGGCTGTCCCAGATGCCCTTGACCACCGCGAAGAACTTCTCCGTGTACGGCGCGAGCAGCTCCCGCTGGTCGGTCTGGACGAAGCCGCCGATGACGGCCTCCTGCACCGCGTTCGGCAGGTCGCCCGAGTCCACCACCGAGGCCCAGGCCTGCGCCTTGGCCTCCGCCGTCGGCCGGGCGGCACGCGCCGTCGCCGCGTGGCGCTCGCCGGCGGCCGTCGCGTCCCGCTCCAGCTCCGCCGCGATCGCCGCCTCGTCGGCGCGGCCCGTCGCCGCCAGGCGCTCCAGGAACGCCCACCGCAGCTCGGTGTCCACGACGAGTCCCTCGATCTCCGCCGAGCCGTCCAGCAGTGCCGCCAGGTACGTCAGCTGGTCCTCGGTACGGGCCGTCGCCGCGAAGGCGCGCGCCCACGCCAGCTGGTGGTCGCTGCCCGCCTCGGCCGCGCGCAGGTGTTCCAGCGTGGCCTCGGTCCACACCTTCAGGCCCTGGTCCCGCCACGCCGGGTCGGCGTACAGGTCGACGGCCAGCTTCACCTGGCGGTGCAGGGACTGCACCACGCCGATGTCCGACTCCTTGCCGATGCCGGACAGCACCAGCGCCAGGTAGTCGCGCGTCGCCAGCTCGCCGTCGCGCGTCATGTCCCACGCCGAGGCCCAGCACAGCGCCCGCGGCAGCGACTCGGTGAAGTCGCCCAGGTGGGCGGTGACGTTGGCCAGCGAGACCTCGTCCAGGCGCACCTTGGCGTACGACAGGTCGTCGTCGTTGAGCAGTACGACCGCCGGACGGGTCCGGCCCGCCAGCTCCGGCACCGCCGTCAGCTCGCCGTCGATGTCCAGCTCGATCCGGTCCGTACGGACGAGCTTGCCGTCCTGGAGCTCGTACAGGCCGATCGCGATGCGGTGCGGCCGCAGCACCGGCTCGCCCTTGGCGCCGGCCGGCAGCGCCGGGGCTTCCTGGCGGACGGCGAACGACGAGATCAGGCCGGCCGCGTCCGTCTCGATCTCCGGCCGCAGCACGTTGATGCCGGCGGTCTCCAGCCACGCCTTCGACCAGGCGGTCAGGTCGCGGCCGGAGGTCTCCTCCAGGGCGCCCAGCAGGTCCGAGAGGCGCGTGTTGCCGAAGGCGTGCGCCTTGAAGTACGCCTGCACGCCCTTGAAGAAGGCCTCCATGCCGACGTACGCGACCAGCTGCTTGAGCACCGAGGCGCCCTTGGCGTACGTGATGCCGTCGAAGTTGACCAGGACGTCGTCCAGGTCACGGATGTCGGCCATGATCGGGTGCGTGGACGGCAGCTGGTCCTGCCGGTACGCCCACGTCTTCATGGAGTTCGCGAACGTGGTCCACGCGTGCGGCCACTTCGAGCCCTCGGCGTAGGCCTGGCAGGCGATGGAGGTGTAGGTGGCGAACGACTCGTTCAGCCACAGGTCGTTCCACCACTCCATGGTGACGAGGTCGCCGAACCACATGTGGGCGAGCTCGTGCAGGATGGTCTCGGCGCGCACCTCGTACGCCGCGTCCGTCACCTTGGAGCGGAAGACGTACTGGTCGCGGATGGTGACCGCGCCCGCGTTCTCCATCGCGCCCGCGTTGAACTCCGGCACGAAGAGCTGGTCGTACTTCGCGAACGGGTAGTCGTACGCGAACTTCTCCTGGAACCAGTCGAAGCCCTGCCGGGTCACGTCGAAGATGGCGTCGGCGTCGAGGAACTCGGCCAGCGAGGGGCGGCAGTAGATGCCGAGCGGGACGGACTGCCCGTCCTTGCCCTCGTAGGACGAGTGCACCGCGTGGTACGGGCCGACGATCAGGGCGGTGATGTACGAGGAGATGCGCGGGGTCGGCTCGAAGGCCCACACCCGGTCCTTGGGCTCCGGGGTCGGGGAGTTCGAGATGACCGTCCAGCCTTCGGGGGCCGTCACGGTGAACTGGAACGTCGCCTTCAGGTCGGGCTGCTCGAAGCTGGCGAAGACCCGCCGCGCGTCCGGCACCTCGAACTGGGTGTACAGGTACGCCTGCTCGTCGACCGGGTCGACGAAGCGGTGCAGGCCCTCGCCGGTGTTGGTGTAGGCGCAGTCGGCGACGACACGGAGCTCGTTGGCCCCGGCGGCCAGGTGGTCCAGCGCGATCCGCGAGTCGCGGAAGACGGCGGCCACGTCCAGCGACTTGCCGTTCAGGACGACCTCGTGCACGGCCGGCGCGACCAGGTCGATGAAGGTACCGGCGCCTGCCTTGGCCGACTGGAAGCGCACGGTGGTCACGGACGGGAAGGTGCCGCCCTCCTGCGCGCCGCTGAGATCGAGTTCGATCTCGTACGAGTCGACGGTGAGCAGCTTCGCCCGCTGCTGAGCCTCTTCACGGGTGAGATTCGTGCCAGGCACGCGGTCATCTCCTTTGATGGTGACGTTGCCCCGCCATCCTTCCACGCGGGCCGCGCCGCCGTGCGGGACTAATCCAGAGGCGAACACGAGGTCCGGTTCCCGCCCGACCCGGTGGGGCACGCCGCGCACCCCGGCCCCGTGTCCGCGGCGCCGTGCGCGCCGGCCCGGCCGCCGCGCACGGCTGCTTCCCCTTCGAGGTCCGCGGGCCCTGACACGCCGGAGGGGCGGCGCCGTGACGGCACCGCCCCTCCGTTCACCGTGCGGGGGTCAGCCGCGCAGCTCCTCGGCCACGAGCTCCGCGATCTGGACGGCGTTCAGCGCGGCGCCCTTGCGGAGGTTGTCGTTGGAGAGGAAGAGCGCGAGGCCGTTGTCGACCGTCTCGTCCACGCGGATGCGGCCCACGTACGAGGCGTCCTTGCCGGCGGCCTGGAGGGGGGTCGGGATCTCGGACAGCTCGACGCCCGGGGCGTCCTTCAGCAGCTCGTAGGCGCGCTCGACGCTGATGGGGCGCTCGAAGCGGGCGTTGACCTGGAGGGAGTGGCCGGAGAAGACGGGGACGCGCACGCAGGTGCCCGAGACCTTGAGCTCCGGGATCTCCAGGATCTTGCGGGACTCGTTGCGGAGCTTCTGCTCCTCGTCGGTCTCGAAGGAGCCGTCGTCGACGATGGAGCCGGCCAGCGGCAGCACGTTGAAGGCGATGGAGCGCTTGTAGACGCCCGGCTCGGGGAACTCGACGGCCTCGCCGTCGTGGACCAGCCTGGTCGCCTCGGCGGCCACGGCCTTGACCTGGCCGTCGAGCTCGGCGACGCCGGCCAGGCCGGAGCCGGAGACGGCCTGGTAGGTGGTGGCGATGAGGGCGGTGAGCCCCGCCTCCTCGTGGAGGGGGCGCAGCACCGGCATGGCGGCCATGGTGGTGCAGTTCGGGTTCGCGATGATGCCCTTGGGGCGGTTCTTGATCGCGTGCGGGTTGACCTCGGACACCACGAGGGGCACCTCGGGGTCCTTGCGCCAGGCGGAGGAGTTGTCGATCACGACGGCGCCCTGGGAGGCGACCTTCTCGGCGAGGGCCTTGGAGGTGGCGCCGCCGGCGGAGAAGAGCACGATGTCCAGGCCGGAGTAGTCGGCCGTGGAGGCGTCCTCGATGGTGATCTCCCGGCCCTGCCACTCGATGGTCGAGCCCGCGGAACGGGCCGAGGCGAACAGCCGCAGCTCGTCGACGGGGAACTTGCGCTCGGCGAGGATGCCGCGCATGACTCCGCCGACCTGTCCGGTGGCTCCGACGATTCCGACCCTCACGGTGACTCCTTCAATACGGGGACGCGGGCGCGCGTGAAGCCATCATGCGTTCGAACCCACGAGGCTTGTCCAATCCATTGTCCGAGGTGCGGACAGTGTCGGAGGCGTGAACTCCCGTGACGAGTGCGTGACGGCCGTGTCACGGGACCCTCAAACGTCCGTTTTGCCTGGTCAAAGCCGGTTAGCTTCCGGTTCAGCCGTGATCGTTATCCGGACGCGGCGCACCAGAAACCGAAACAGCCCATCCGGGGGGAAGACCACCATGCGGAACGTCCGCCACCACCGCCGGTCCATACCGGCCCTCGCCGCCCTCGCGGCGGCCACCGTCGCCGCGCCCGTGCTGCTGACCGCGAGCCCGGCCGTGGCCCACCCGCGCGAGGGCCGGCTGGCCCAGGAGCTGGTGGAGGAGGTCACCGCGCGCGGGGCCTACCGCCACCTGGCGAAGTTCCAGCAGGTCGCGGACGCCAACGGCGGCAACCGGGCGGCGGGCACGCCGGGCCACGCCGCCTCGGCCGCCTACGTCCACGACACGCTGAAGAAGGCCGGCTACGACGTCTCGTACCAGGACTTCGACATCTACGAGGCGCACACGAAGACGGAGAAGGCCACCGTCCTCGGCGACCAGCCGCGCGAGCTGGCCACGGCCGCCTTCACCTTCACCAAGTCCACCCCGGCCGAGGGCCTGACGGCCGCGCTCGCCCTCGCCCGGGTCGACGAGACCCCCGGCTGCACCGCCGACGACTACCCGGCCGGTACCTTCACCGGGAAGATCGCCTTGGTCAAGCGGGGTGCCTGCACCTTCGTGGAGAAGCAGCGGGCCGCCGCCGCGGCCGGGGCCGCCGGCGTGATCGTCTACAACCACAGCGGCACCACCCCGGTCCGCGGCGGGTTCTCCTCCCCGGCCGAGGGGATCATCCCCAGCGCGGGCATCACCCTGGCCGACGGCGAGGCGCTGACCGCGGCCGTCGCCAAGGGCGAGGTGAAGGTGCGCCTGGACCTGGACCAGGAGCACGAGAAGAAGACGACCCGCAACGTGATCGCCGAGACCCGGGGCGGCCGTGCCGACCGCGTGGTGGCGGTCGGCGCCCACCTGGACTCGGTCCAGGAGGGCCCGGGCATCAACGACAACGGCTCCGGCTCGGCCGGTCTGCTGGAGGTGGCGCTCAAGCTCGCCGACGAGGGCGCCAACAAGAAGAACAAGGGGCCCGCCAACAAGGTCCGCTTCGCCTGGTGGTCGGCGGAGGAGCTGGGCCTGCTGGGCTCGGAGCACTACGTCGCGCAGCTGTCCGACAAGCAGAAGAAGGACATCGCGCTCTACCTCAACTTCGACATGATCGCCTCGCCGAACCCGGCGCAGTTCGTCTACGACGGCGACGACTCGGACAAGACCGGCGCGGGCGCCGGCCCGGCCGGCTCGGCGCAGATCGAGGCGCTGATCAACGGCTTCCTCGACCGGAAGGGCAAGCCGCACGAGGGCACCGACTTCGACGGCCGCTCGGACTACGGCCCGTTCATCGCGAACGGCATCCCGGCGGGCGGCACCTTCACCGGCGCCGAGGGCATCAAGACCCCCGAGCAGGCCAGGCGTTACGGCGGCACGGCGGGCGCGGCGTACGACCCGAACTACCACGGGGCGGGCGACGACCTGAGGAACATCGACCTCAAGGCCTTCGACACCAACCTGGACGTCATCGCGCACGCGGTCGGCACCTACGCCGAGTCGCTGCGCTCGCTGGGCAGGTAGACCGGGCCCGGGGAGGGGGCCGGCGCGGCCGGTGGGGGGAACGGGGAGGGGCGGTGCTCGGCCGAGCACCGCCCCTCCGTCATGCGTTCAGCGGGTCACGCCGTTACGGGGTGACCTTGTCGATCTGCACGCTGCCGGTGCCGGCGGCGGTGCCGCGGGCGTTGAGCAGCTGGACCTGGCCGAAGAACTGCCGGCCCTCGGGGGCGGCGGCGGTGACCAGGACGTTCGCCGAGACCTGCGCGGAGGCGCCGTTGGCGAGGTTGACCGCGGCGGCCTCGTCGACCTGGACGGAGCCCAGGGCGGCCGAGAAGTACACGTCGCGGTAGTCGTACGCGGTGGTTCCGGCCGGGACCGCGTAGCCGATCACCTTGATGGTGTAGGTGCCGGCGGCGGGCTTGACCAGGCTGACGGACTCGTCGGAGTCGCCGTCGGCGGAGGAGCCGACCTTGACGCCGTCCTTGTAGACCTCGAGGTCGAGGTCGGCGGCGGTGTCCGAGGGCTTGGCGATGGCGACGTCCAGGCGGGAGGCGCCCTCACCGACGGTGACCTCGGTGGTCTTGGTCTCGCCGTTGGCGATGGTCGGCCGGTCGACCTTGGCGGAGCCGAGCGGGCCGCCCTGGAGCTTGCCGCCGGAGATGGCCGCCGCGTCGTTCTTCACGGTCCACTGGACCGGCGCCGGGGTGCCCTGCTTGACCTCGGGGAGGACCTTGACGGCCGGGTCGAAGGCCGCGCCGAGGACCGAGACGTCCAGCTTGAACGGGTTGTCGAGGAGCGGCGACGTACGGCGCGACTCGACCTCGATCTCCCAGACGCCCGGCTGCGGGTCGGTGTACGAGCGCAGGTCGGGGCGGCACTGGTTCGCCGGGTTGTCGTAGTTCGGGTAGCACTGCGTGGTCGCGCTGTCCTCGACGCCCGTGCCGTACGGGTGGATCGAGATGAAGCGCGTCTGGCTGCCGGCCGCGAGGCCGCCGAGGGCGACCTCAAGGGTCTTGGCGCCCTGCGGGACGGTCACGAAGTACGACTTGTGGCTGTTGCGCTGCACGGAGGACTTGTCCGACAGCGTGAAGGACGGCTTCGCCAGCGGGGCGGAGGCGACGACCGTGGACAGGATCTGCTTGTCGACGCCCTCGGTGGTGGGGTCGTCGAGCTGCAGGATGCCGCTGTGGACGCCGGCCGACTTGACGTTGGCCTCGACCTTGATGGTGACCGGCTTGTTCAGCGGCAGGGTGACGTAGTCGTAGCCGCCACCGCCGACCACCTTGAAGGTGCCGTCGTTGTTGCGCCAGCTGATGTTGTGCCGGGTGCCGTACTTGACGCCGGTGGTGCGGGTGACCACGACGTCGTAGACCTTCTTCTGGCCGACCTTCAGGCCGCCCTCGCGGTCGTAGAGGCCGGTGCCGAAGCCCGGGGTCTTCAGGAACTGGTCGAGCGCGGTGTCGACGGGGGCCTTGACCGTGAACTCGTTGGCCTTGGCGCCGCGCTGGATGGACTCCCACGCCTGGGGGATGTCGATGAGACCGGCGCCCTGTGCGTGGGCCGGGACGTCGTCGATCTTCTTCGCGGTGCTGGTCAGCGCCACGCGCAGGTTCGCCGGGGAGAGGGCGACCTTCTGCTGCTTGGCCGCCGAGATCAGCAGGGCGCTCGCGCCCGCCGCCTGCGGGGAGGACATCGAGGTGCCCTGGAGCATGCCGTAGCCGGCCGGGAGGCTGTAGCCGGCCTCCTTCACGGGCGCGCCGGGCAGCCAGGTCTGGATGGTGTTGATGGCCGCGCCGGGGGCGGTGATGGTCGGCGTGAACCCGCCGTCCTCACGCGGACCGCGCGAGGAGAAGGGGAACATGTTGTACTTCTTGGCCACGCCGGAGCCGTAGTTGGCGGCCCAGGTCTCCTTGGAGACCGCGGCACCCACGGAGATGACCTTGTCGGCGAGGCTGGGGTCACCGATCGTGTTGACGCCCGGACCCTCGTTGCCCGCCGAGATGACGAGCTGGACACCGTAGGTGTCGATGAGGTTCTTGTAGAGCTCGGAGCGGGCGTTGTTGCCGTCGTTCAGCGCGGGCAGGCCGCCGATCGACATGTTGACGATGTCGACGCCGCGGTTGACGACGAGGTCGATCATGCCCTCGGTCAGCGCGACGTTGGTGCAGCCGCCGGACCAGGAGCAGGCGCGGGAGGAGACGAGCTTGGCGCCCGGCGCCTGGCCGTTCATCTGGCCGCCGAACAGGCCGTTGGCGGCGGTGATGCCGGCGACGTGCGAGCCGTGCTCGGACTCGATGATGCCGATGTTGACGAAGTCGGCCTTCTTGCCGACCCAGTCGCCGCCGAGCGGGTCCATCGGGACGTCCTTGCGGATCTCGATGGTGAACGGGATCCGCTCCGCGACCTCGGTGGCCGGGTTGTCCGTACCGAACCAGCCGATCTGGAAGCCGTCCTTGTACGGCTTCATCGGCTCGTTGTTGGTGAAGTCGCCGTCCTGGTCGGTGTCGACGCGGACGGTGCCGGCGGCCGCGTCGTAGAGCATGCCGAACCGGTCGGTGGTGTCCCCGTCCCGGTTGACGTCGCCCTTCATGTCGCCGTTGGCGGTGATCGACTCGCTGAAGCGGCTCCACTGGAAGCTGCCCTCGGGGGCCTTCCAGCTCTGGCCGCCGGCGGTGAAGGCGCCGCCCGACGGGGTGACCGGGGTGATCTGGGCGCGCCAGGTCCCGTCGTTGTCCGTGATCGGGTCGGTCGCGGTCACCCAGTCGACGATCTTGCGCTCGCCGGTGGTGGTCTTCTGCAGCGCGGGGTGGCTGACGTCGACGCCCGAGTCCATGATGCCGATGGTCACGCCACGGCCGTCGGCCTGCGGGTTCTTCTTGACGAAGTCCACCGAGCCGGTCTCGAACGACGGGTTGTACGGGTTCTTGGCCGGGGTGTTCCCGTCCGGCGCCGGGTAGCTCTCGGCGGCGGTCTTCCTGGCCGAACCGTCCTTGCTCGCCTCGGGGCGCGGGTCCGGGAGCCGGATCTCGTGCCGCAGGTCCATGCCGTGCACGGACTCCAGCTTGGCGGCCGCCTTCAGCGCGGCCTCCGCCTTGTCGGTCGGCAGGGTGGCACGTACGTAGCCGAGCTTGTCGTACGTCTGGCCGATCGAGGCGCCCTGGACGGCGTCGAGCTGGTCGGCGACCTGCTTGGTCTGGCCGGGGGCGGTCGCGACCATGACGGTGACGGTCGCGTCACCCTTGGCCTTGGCCTCCTGGAGCAGTTCGGCGTCCGCCGAACCGAGCTTCTGGTCCGCGGACTTGACCGGGGCGGTCGTCCACGGGTCGTCGCCGGCCGCCGCGAAGGCGGGTACGGCGCCGGTGGCGCAGAGGGCGGCCACCAGGCCCGCGGCCGCCGCGACGCGGGCCGCGCGCCTGGCGCCGGGTATGGCCCCGGTGGTGGAGCTGGGGGAGTCGAGGGTCATCAGCATCCCTGGCTAAGTGAAAGATACGGTCCGGAATTCGGTGCCGGATGACCGGTCAGCTTTGCGCAAGTGACAGCTGTTTGGGGAGGGTTGTTATTGACCGAGACCTGACATGGCGGGTTCCCGCCGCCGCGGGGTTTCCGCCGGTGTGGACATGCCGGGGCAAGCCGGGGCGAGTCGCAGCGCCCGGTGAGTGTATTTATCGACTTTCCGACTGTCTTTCACGGTCGGATCGGAGTTCCGTCTCACGACCGGTGTGACAGTTTTCGACCGTTCAGCGCTCGCGCGTGCGCGCGTAGTGCCGCGAGGCCTTGGCGCGGTTGCCGCAGGCGGCCATGGAGCACCAGCGCCGGGTGCCGTTGCGCGAGGTGTCGTGGAAGTGCAGGACGCAGGTCTCCGAGGCGCACTTGCGGATCCGGTCGGGCGCGGTGGCCAGCAGGCCGAGGTAGTCGCGCGCCGCCGTCCATGCCGGGCCCCAGGAGGGGTCGGCGAACTCGGCCCGCTCGCCCGGGCCTTCGGCGGTGAGGGTGGCGCGGATCCGGCCGTGCTCCAGGACGGAGTCCACCAGGGAGCGGGCGCCCTCGTCGGCGGGGTCCGCCACGGCGCGGGCGATCGCCTCGCGCGCGGTCAGCAGGTGGACCAGGGTCGAGGCGTCGGCGCGGAAGCGGCCGGCCAGGCCGGCGCTCTCCAGCCACAGCGCGAGCCCCTCCACCCGGGTCAGCCCGAAGGCCCCCGCGAAGAGGTCGGCGGGCTCGCCGTCCGCCACCCAGCGCGTGTTCAGCAGGTCGAGGGAGACGGGCTCGCCGGTCAGCGGACGTGGGTCCGTGGTCGGTGCCGTCATGTCCGCCTCCTCGCGTCGCCGCTAACCCCTCAAGAGTACGTGACCGGTTGACGGGCACCGTTCTAACCCTTAATCTCGATTTAGAAGGTTAGAACTCCAGGACCTCTGGAACCTCGGGGAAGGGAACCCTCATGTCGACCACCACCGGCACGCTCCGCACCGGGCACATCGGCCTCAACGTCACCGATCTGGACCGCTCGCTCGCCTTCTACCGCGACGCCCTCGGCTTCGGGCTCCTGGGCGAGGGCAAGGAGGAGGGCCGCAGGTTCGCCTTCCTCGGCCACGACGGCGAACTCGCCCTGACCCTCTGGCAGCAGGCCGACGGCGGGTACCGGCCGCAGGCCGCCGGACTGCACCACCTCGCGTTCTCCGCCGGCGCGGTCGAGGAGGTCACGGCGTACGAGGAGCGGCTGCGCGGCCTCGGAGTCGAGTTCGCGTACGAGGGCGTCGTCGCCCACGGCGAGGGCGCCACCTCCGGGGGGATCTTCTTCCACGACCCCGACGGCACCCGTCTGGAGATCTCCGTGCCCGCCGGCCTCGAGGGCGCACCCGCCCCGACGGCTGATGCTCCGACCTGCGGATTCTTCTAGGAACTCACCGATTGGGGGTCGTCATGGGCCGGTACCACCAGGGCTCGCTGGCCGTGCAGGAACGGGTCGGCGTACGCGAGCTCGCCGAACACACCGGACGCTCGATCGGCGCGGACATCCGCGCCGTCGCCGCGGCCTTCCTCGCCCAGCAGCCCCACCTCGTGGTCGGCGCCGCCGACGGCGCGGGGCGGCTGTGGGCCTCGCTCCTCACCGGCGCGCCCGGTTTCGTACGGGCCACCGGGCCGGGCCGCGTCGAGGTCTCGGGCGGCCTCCCCGGGGGCGACCCGCTGACCGGGGCGCTGGCCACCGCCGGCACCCGGGTCGGCACCATCTCCCTCGACCCCCGCACCCGCCGCCGCATGCGGCTCAACGGCACCCTCGCCGTCCTGCCCGGCGGTTTCGCGGTGGAGGCCGAGCAGGTCTTCGCCAACTGCCCGAAGTACCTGCAGAAGCGGCAGCCGCTGGAGCTCGTCGCCGCCGGGCCCGGTGTCGTGGGGCGCGGGGACGCCCTCACCCCCGCCCAGGCGCGGGCCGTGCGCGCCGCCGACACCTTCTTCGTCGCGACCACCGCCGAGGCGGACGGGGCGGACGCCAGCCACCGGGGCGGGATGCCGGGCTTCGTGGAGGTGCTCTCGCCGACGGAACTGCTCTGGCCGGACTACGCGGGCAACGCGATGTTCCTGACCCTGGGCAACCTCGCCGCCGACGAGCGGGCCGGGCTGCTCTTCCCCGACTGGGAGGGCGGCGGGCTGCTCCAGCTGAGCGGGCGGGCCCGGACCGAGTACGGGCCCGGCGGCAGCCGTGCCGTGCGCTTCGAAGTGGAGGCGGTGGTGGAGAGCCTGCATCCGGGGCGGCTGCGCTGGAGCACCCCGGAGTACTCCCCGGCCAACCCGCCTCACCGGGGCAGTACGACCAGGTAGGCGGCGGGCTCGCGGTCGCCGGACGCCGTCAGGGCGGTCCGGACGACCGCGGCCTGCTGCTCGGGCCAGTCGCGCAGCTTGCGCGGCGTCAGGTACAGCACGGTCACCCCGAGCCGCTCCAGGGTCTCCCGCTTGCGGACGGCCTCCGACCAGTCCTCGTCCTCGCCCTGGCGGGGTGCGCGGGTGTCGATCTCGATGGCGACGGCCTGCTCGGGCCAGTACGCGTCCACCCCGCCCAGGTGCGGGCCGCCGGGCAGCCGCAGGTCCACGTTCCAGACGGGCTCCGGAAGCTCGAAGCCGCGTACGAGCTGGTACAGCCGGTCCTCCGCGATGGCCCGGCCCTCGGCGAGCAGGGACTCGACGGCGTCGACCACGTGCGGCCGGTTCAGCAGCCGGGCCACCGTCAGCTCCCGCACGACGGCGGCCGGTTCGCAGTGCCCGCCGCGCACCGCCTCGCTGAGGATCCGGCGCACCGTACCGGCGTCCGAGACCTGCGCGACGGCGTCGGCGACGGCCCGCGCCACCGGGGCCACCGGCAGCCCGGTCACCTCCACGGGGCGGGGCGGCGTGTGGGCGCGGACGATGCGGACGTCGCCGGTGGAGCGCAGGCGGCGGGTGTTCGGGACCAGGACGTCGATGTGCGAGAGGGCGAGCAGGGCGGGGGTCGCGGAGAACCGGTAGAGCGCGAGGGCGGCCAGCCCGGTGATCATGACCTCGCCGCTGCCGCGCCGGCCGGCGTACAGCAGGGCGGCGTGCAGCCGCTCCTCGCTGGTCGCGGGGCCGGAGTGGAGCAGGAACACCCCGGGCAGCACCTGCTGCCAGGGCCGCCCGGCGGCCTCGGAGGCGCTGACGCCGTGCTCGCGCAGCTGGGCGAGGGTCAGCACGCGGGGGCGGCTGGCGGTGAGGTGGGCGAGGGGGAGGGGTGCGTTCTGGTTCATGACGCGGTGATTCCCTCAGGCCATGGCCTTGCTAACCCCTGTTACACGCCCGTCGGCAAATCCGGACAAGCCGGGGCTAAAGTACGGGCGTTCGAGTGCCGAAAGGGGCCTCGTACACCGATCACCCTATGACCTCACAGGTACCGCCGAACGCGGTACCGGGCGAGTGTTTCCCCCGTACCCGGCGCCGACAGGGGCACCGGGCAGGGAGGGAAAACACCATGCGCATCATCAAGACCGCGCTCGCCGCCACCGCGGCCGCGGCCACTGGCGTCCTGCTCCTCACCGCCACCCCGGCGGCCGCACAGCCGGCGGACGCCCAGGCGGGCTCCTGCGCCTACGGCTACCTGTGCCTGTGGGAGCACGCCAACTACAAGGGAGCGAAGCTCAGCCTGACCAAGTGCGGTTCGGCGAACCTCGGGGCCCACCCCTTCCCCGGCGGAGGCACCTGGGCCGACAAGGCGTCGTCCCTGGTGAACAACCAGACCGGCGGTACCGTCTCGTTCTTCTACGACAACGGCGTCCAGGTCCTGGACCAGCACTCCTACGGGTACCGCGACAACCTGGCCTACGACGGCGTCAACGACATCATCGACAGGATCTGGGTCTGCTGAACCACCGCGCCACGGGGGCGGCAGGGTGCGGGACCGCCGGGCCCGCACCCTGCCGGACGGGGTCAGCCCGCGGCCGCGTCGCAGGCCTGGCCGCGCAGCGCGCGGGCCAGGTCGTCGCGGGACTCCAGGACCAGCCGGCGCAGCGCGGGCGCCGCGTCCGGGCGGGCGGCGAGCCACGCGTCGGTGGCGTCCACCGTGTCCCGCGCGTCCTGGAGCATCGGGTAGAGCCCCTTCACCACGTGGATGCCGATCTGGATCGACCGTTCCGCCCAGACTCGCTCGATCACCTCGAAGTAGCGCCCGGTGAAGCCCCCCAGCAGCTCGCGCTGCGAGGCCCGCTGCATCCCGTCGATGGTGGCCTCCACCAGCGCGTTCGACAGCGCGTCCGACTCCACCACCGCCGCCCACGCCTGGTCCTTGACCGCCGCCGACGGCCGGGCGGCCAGGCACCGTACCTGGTGCCGCTTGCCGGAAGCCGTGTCGTCCCGGGCCAGTTCGGCCTCCACCGCCGCCTCGTCCGCCGCGCCGTGCGCGACCAGCGGCAGCAGGAAGTCCCAGCGCAGCTCCTGGTCGACCTCCAGCCCGTCGATCCGCGCGGTGCCGTCCAGCAGGCCCAGCAGCAGCTGGAAGTCGCCCTCCGTCGCCGCGCTCGCCGCGAAGAACCGGGCCCAGGTCAGCTGGTGCTCCGACCCCGGCTCGGCCAGTCGCAGCTCGTGCAGCGCGCCCGCCGCCAGGTCGCGGCCGGTCTGCTCGCGCCGCTCCGCAGGCGTGTAGTGGGTCACCGCGCTCAGCGCCTGTGCGTGCAGCTGCTGGAGCACGCCGACGTCGGTCTCCCGGCCCGCGTGGGCCAGCACCAGCGAGACGAAGTCCCGCGCGGGCATGAGCGCGTCCCGCGTCAGGTTCCACAGCGCCGACCAGCACAGCGCCCGGGCGAGGGGGTCCGTCAGATCGCCGAGGTGGCCGCGCAGCGTCGCCAGGGAGCCCTCGTCGAAGCGGATCTTGCAGTACGTGAGGTCGTCGTCGTTGACCAGGACCAGGGCGGGCCGCTCCAGCCCGGCCGGCACCGCGACCACCGTCCGCGGGCCCGCCACGTCCGTCTCGGTCCGCGCGTACCGCACCAGCGACCCGTCGGCCTCCAGCCGGTACAGGCCCACCGCCACCCGGTGCGGGCGCAGCTCCTCGCCCTCCTGGACCACGGCCAGCTCCGTCAGCCGGCCGGCCGCGTCGGAGGTCACCACCGGCGTCAGCGCGTTCACGCCGGCCGTCTGGAGCCAGGCCCGCGACCACTCGGCCATGTCCCGCCCGGAGACCTCCCCGAGCACCGACAGCAGGTCGTCCAGGGTGGTGTTCCCGTACGCGTGCGCCTTGAAGTAGCGCCGCGCGCCGTCCAGGAACGCCTCCCGGCCCACGTACGCGACGAGCTGCTTGAGCACCGCGGCGCCCTTGGCGTACGTGATGCCGTCGAAGTTCAGCTTCGCGTCCTCCAGGTCACGGATGTCGGCCGTGACCGGGTGCGTGGACGGCAGCTGGTCGGCCCGGTACGCCCACGCCTTGCGGCTGTTGGCGAAGGTGACCCAGGCCTGGTCGAAGCGGGTGGCCTCGACCAGCCCGAAGGAGCCCATGAAGTCCGCGAAGGACTCCTTCAGCCACAGGTCGTCCCACCACTTCATGGTGACCAGGTCGCCGAACCACATGTGCGCCATCTCGTGCAGGATGACGTTCGCGCGCCGCTCGTAGGAGGCCTGCGTGACCTTCCCGCGGAAGATGTACTCCTCGCGGAAGGTCACCATCCCCGGGTTCTCCATCGCGCCGAGGTTGTACTCGGGCACGAAGGCCTGGTCGTACTTCCCGAAGGGGTACGGGTAGTCGAAGATCTCGTGGAAGAGGTCGAAGCCCTGCTTGGTGACCAGGAACACGTCGTCGGCGTCGAAGTGCTTCGCCAGCCCCTTGCGGCACATCGCGCCCAGCGGGATGGTCAGGTCCCCGCGCGTGTAGGTGTCCGTGACGTAGTGGTAGGGCCCCGCCACCACGCAGGTGATGTACGTGGAGATCGGCGCGGTCTCCGCGAAGCGCCGGGTCTGCCCCTCGCGGGACTCCTCGGCGCCGTTGCTCCACACCTGCCAGCCCTCGGGCGCGGTCACCTCGAAGCGGTAGGGCGCCTTCAGGTCGGGCTGCTCGAAGTTGGCGTACACCCGCCGGGCGTCCGCCGGCTCGTACTGGGTGTAGAGGTAGACCTCGCCGTCCTCCGGGTCCACGAAGCGGTGCATGCCCTCGCCGGTCCGGCTGTAGGCGCAGTTCGCGTCGACGACCAGGACGTTCTCGGAGGCGAGCCCGTCCAGCGCGATCCGAGCCCCGTCGAAGACGGCGGCCGGGTCCAGGGCGCGCCCGTTGAGGGTGACCGAGTTCACGGAGGGGGCGATCAGGTCGGCGAAGGAGGAGGCGCCCGGGACGGCGGCCCGGAAGCGCACGGTGGTCACCGAGCGGAAGGTGCGGGGGCCCTCGGCCGGTTCGGCCTCGTCCACCGCGGACCTCAGGTCGAGGACCACCTCGTACCCGTCGACGGACAGCAGCTCGGCCCGCTCGCGGGCCTCGTCGCGGGACAGGTTCTCTCCGGGCACGTTGCACTCCTTCGTGCGTGATCGCGGTCTTCGCTGGAATCCTCCCACGGGGAATGCGCGCGATCCCGGCCTGGTTGGCCAGTTTGAACATGACCCGTGACGCCTTATGTGACTTGAGGAGAGCCATGACCGACACCCAGGTGCGCGAGAAGACCCCGGTCGATTTCTGGTTCGACCCGCTCTGCCCCTGGGCCTGGATGACCTCCCGTTGGATGCTCGAGGTCGAGAAGGTCCGTGACGTCGAGGTCCGCTGGCACGTGATGAGCCTCGCGGTGCTCAACGAGGACAAGCTCGACGAGCTGCCCGAGCGCTACCGCGAGCTGCTCGGCCCCAAGGGCTGGGCTCCGGTGCGCGTGGTCGTCGCGGCGCAGCAGAAGTTCGGCGACGAGGTCACCGGCAAGCTGTACACCGCGCTCGGCACGAAGATCCACAACGAGGACCGGGGCGCGACCCGCGAGGTCATCGCGGACGCGCTGGAGGAGGTCGGCCTGCCGGCCGAGCTGCTCGCGTACGCCGACTCCGACGAGTACGACCAGGTCCTGCGCGACTCCCACAACGACGGCATCGAGCGCGTCGGCCAGGAGGTCGGCACCCCGGTGATCTCCGTGCCCGGCGCCGACGGCGGGGAAGTGGCCTTCTTCGGGCCGGTCGTCACGCCCGCCCCGCGCGGCGAGGCCGCGGCCCGCCTGTGGGACGGAACCCTGCTGGTCGCCTCGACCCCCGGCTTCTACGAGATCAAGCGCACCCGCACCGAGAGCCCGTCCTTCGAGTAGTCCGGAGCCCGGCGCGTACCCGCACGCACAGAAGACCCCCGTGAGTCACGTCCTCACGGGGGTCTTCCGCTGTACACGTCCGCACGCGAAGGCTGAGAAGACGATCACGAGGCGGACGGGTCTACGGGGTGCGGGTCAGCCCTTGACGGGGATCAGCAGCGGGGTGTTCGCCTTGGCGTCGGCGTAGCGCTTGGCCACGTCCTGCCAGTTGACGACGTTCCACATGGCCTCGATGAAGTCGACCTTCTGGTTCTTGTACTGGAGGTAGAAGGCGTGCTCCCAGGCGTCGAAGACCAGGATCGGCGTGCTGGCGACGCCCACGTTGCCCTGGTGGTCGTAGACCTGCTCGACGACCAGGCGGCCGCTGACGGGCTCGTACGCGAGCACGCCCCAGCCGGAGCCCTGCGTCGCGGAGGACGCGAAGGTCAGCTGCTTCTTGAACTTGGCGAAGGAGCCGAAGGACTCGGTGATCGCGTCCGCCAGGTCGCCCACGCCGTCGGCCGCGGTCGGCTCGCCGCCGCCCTCGCCGGTCTTCGGGCTCGCCATGTTGTTCCAGTAAATGCTGTGCAGGATGTGGCCGGAGAGGTGGAACGCCAGGTTCTTCTCCAGGCCGTTGAGCGCGCCCCAGTTCTCCTTGTCGCGCGCCTCCTCCAGCTGTTCCAGCGTGGTGTTGGCACCCGTGACGTAGGCCGCGTGGTGCTTGTCGTGGTGCAGCTCGATGATCTGCGGGTTGATCACCGGCTCGAGCGCCGCGTAGTCGTAAGGAAGCTCAGGAAGCGTGTAGATGGCCATGCGTGTATCCGGTCCCCTCAGCGTGCCAATCGCTTATTGCAATCAATGCGCAACTGCACGCTAGCAGCATCTATTCCCGGTCACACGTAAGGGTTACCTCTGTTGCCGCTGGGCGAAGGGGGCGCGGAGAGGGCGGGAAGACGCGGGAAAAGGGCACGAAGAGAGGCGGACCCCGTGTCGCACTCGGGGTCCGCCTCTTGTCCTCGGGAGGTGCCGGGCCGTCAGCCGCGCGCCGCCCGGCGCTGCAGCGCGTACCCGGTCGCCGCCAGCGCCGCCGTCAGCCCGCCGGTGAAGACCACCTGTACCCGCGTGTCCTCGCCCAGGGCCATCAGCACCAGCACCCCGGCGACGCCCGCCAGCGCCACCCACGTCAGGTACGGGAAGCCCCACATCTTCACGACCAGCTTCTCGGGGGCCTCGCGCTCCAGCCGCCGGCGCAGCACGAACTGCGAGACGGCGATGAAGCCCCAGACGATGAGGATGACCCCGCCGACCATGTTCAGCAGCCAGGCGAACAGGGTGTCCGGGTACCAGTAGGAGAGCAGGACGGTCACGAACCCGAAGCCCGCCGACGCCAGCACCGCCCGGCGCGGCACCCCGCCGGAGACCCTGCCCAGCGAGCGGGGGCCCTGGCCCCGCGCCACCAGGGAGTAGGCCATGCGCGAGGAGCCGTAGATGTTGGCGTTCATCGCGGACAGCAGGGCGATCAGGATCACCACGTTCATGATCTGGCCGGCCGCCGGGATGCCCAGGTGGTCCAGGGTCGCCGCGTACGGCCCGTGCCCGGTGACCGCCGGGTCGTTCCAGGGCAGCAGGGTGACGATCACCAGCATCGAGCCGACGTAGACGATCGCGATCCGCCACATGGTGGTCTTCACGGCCCTGGCCACGCCCTTGACCGGGTTCTCGGACTCGGCGGCCGCGATGGTCACCGTCTCCAGGCCGCCGTACGCGACGACCGAGGCGAGCAGGCCGACCAGCAGCCCGTCGACGCCGTTGGGCAGGAAGCCGCCGTCGTGGAGCAGGTTGCCGGCGCCGGGGGAGGAGGTGCCGGGCAGCAGGCCGAGGACGGCGAGCAGGCCCAGGCCCAGGAAGAGCGCGATGGCACCGATCTTGAGGGCGGCGAACCAGAACTCGAACTCGCCGAAGCGCGCGACGGCGCCCAGGTTGCTCGCGGTGAAGACCACCATCAGGACCAGCACCCACATCCACGACGGGGTGCCGGGGAACCAGCCCGCCAGGATGTGCGCCGCGCCGATCGCCTCGATGGCCACGCCCACGACCAGCAGGGTCCAGAACATCCAGCCGGCGGTGAAGCCCGCCCAGGGCCCGATCGCCCGCTCGGCGTGCACCGAGAAGGAGCCGGACGCCGGGTTCGCGGCGGACATCTCGCCGAGCATCCGCATCACGAACATCACGAGCAGCCCGGACACGGCGTACGCCAGCACGATCGAGGGGCCGGCGGCCGCGATGCCGGCGCCGGAGCCGACGAAGAGGCCGGCGCCGATGACGCCGCCGAGGGCGATCATCGAGAGGTGGCGCTGCTTGAGGCCGTTGCCGAGGGGCGATCCGGCCCCGGAGGCGGCGGGCGCGGTGCCCTGCCGCTGCTCGGGAGGTGTGGTGGTGGTGCTCTGACTCATGGGGCCAGTGTGCCGAGCGTCCGGTTATCGGACGTCGTTCGTCCAGTATCCGGACACCGCTCTCACCGGACGTGATCGCCCGCCCCGGAAACGGGAACGGGCCCGGGACCGAAGTCCCGGGCCCGCGCCCCGTCCGCCGAACGGTCAGGACCGCCGGCCCCGCACCTCCCGGTACCACGCCACCAGCAGCACCACGGCCGCCGCGCCCGAGGACCACAGCAGCTGCGGCCGCGCCGAGTCGTCGAACAGCATCAGCACCAGCACCACCGCCATCCCCGCCAGCGCCGCCCACGTCAGGTACGGGAAGCCCCACATCGGCAGCGTCAGCCGCTCCGGCATGTCCCGCTCCAGCCGGGGCCGCAGCCGCAGCTGCGAGACCGCGATCAGCGCCCACACGAACAGCAGCACCGCGCCGACCGCGTTGAGCATGTACAGGAAGACCGTGTCCGGCCACAGCAGGTTCAGCACCACCGACACGAACCCGAAGGCCACCGACGCCAGCACCGCCCGCGTCGGCACCCCGCTGCCCGACACCTTCAGCAGAGCCTTCGGCGCCTCACCCCGCTCGGCGAGCGAGAACACCATGCGCGAGGAGCCGTACAGATTGGCGTTCAGCGCCGACAGCAGCGCCACGAACACCACGATGTTCATGATCTGACCGGCCGCCGGGATCCCGATCGAGTCCAGCACGGCCACGTACGGGCTCTCACCCGGCTCCAGCGAGTCCCACGGCAGCAGGCTCACGATGACCAGCATCGAGCCGACGTAGAAGAAGAGGATGCGCCACACCGCGCTGCGCACCGCGCGGGACACGGACCTGGCCGGGTCGTCCGACTCGGCGGCCGCGATGGTGACGACCTCCAGGCCGCCGAAGGCGAAGACGACCGCGAGCATGCCGGCGATGACCCCGCCGATGCCGGCCGGGAAGAAGCCGCCCTGCCCGGTCAGGTTGGCCATGCCGACCGGCTCGGTGTCCGGCAGCAGGCCGAAGACCGCCAGGGTGCCCAGGATCAGGAAGAGGACGATCGCGCCGACCTTGAGGGCGGCGAACCAGAACTCGAACTCCCCGAAGTTCCGCACGGCGGCCAGGTTGCTGAGGGTGAAGACCACCATGAAGATCAGCACCCACAGCCACTGGTCGACCGCGGGCACCCAGCCGTGCGCGATGTTCGCGGCGCCGGTCGCCTCCACGGCGAGCACGACGACCAGCAGGAACCAGTACAGCCAGCCGGCCGAGAAGCCGGCCCAGCGCCCGAGGGCCTTCTCCGCGTAGACGGAGAAGGAGCCGGAGGCGGGCATCGCGGCCGACATCTCGCCGAGCATCCGCATCACCAGCATGGCGAGCACACCGGCGAGCAGGTACGAGCAGATGATCGCGGGGCCGGCGATGCCGATGCCGGCGCCGGAGCCGACGAACAGGCCGGCGCCGATCACGCCGCCGAGGCCCAGCATCGTCAGGTGGCGCTGCTTGAGGCTGTGGCTCAGGGGTTCCGGGGGCAGTTCGTCCGCGGTGACGGACAGGTCTTCGCGCATGAGCAGATTCGTACTCTCGGTAGGCAGGCGACGCCCGGGGGCCGCGCAAGGGACGGTCGGGAAGTCCAGGGAATCCGGGGGGTGTCCAGTGGGTTTGGCGGGAACCTACAGTCTGGCTGGAGGGGACCCTCGGGAGCAAAAAGGATGTGCCGTCGAATGTGGGCCGTGATCGGGATCACTTCAACTCGGGTGTAAGCCTGCACCTTTGTGTGGTCCCCACCAAACCGGACAGTATGGCTTTGTCCCGGTCGGCGGTGGGGCGGCCGATTTCCGGCGGCTAACGTCGCGGTGTCCTGCCCGACCACCCCCACCTTCCGGAGCCCTCGATGAGCACTGCTTCCGTCTCCTTCCGGCCCGGCGCCGTCCTCGCCGACCTGCTGCCCGCGAGCCGCGTCAGGGACGCCGCCCTCGTCGTCGGCGGAGCCGCGCTCACCGGCCTGGCCGCGCAGCTCTCCGTACCCGTTCCCGGCTCGCCGGTCCCGGTCACCGGGCAGACCTTCGCGGCCCTGCTCGTCGGCACCGCCTTCGGCGCCCGCCGGGGCTTCCTGGCGCTGGCGCTGTACGCCCTGGCCGGCATCGCCGGCGTGCCGTGGTTCGCGGGCGGCACCTCCGGCGCGGCCGGGGCCTCCTTCGGCTACGTGCTCGGCATGCTGCTGGCCGCGACCGTCGTCGGCGCCCTCGCGCGGCGCGGCGCCGACCGCTCGGTGCCGCGTACGGCGGGCACGATGGTGCTGGGCTCGGCCGTGATCTACGCGGTGGGCGTGCCGTACCTGATGGCCGCCACCGGGATGTCGCTCGGCGCGGCCGTCGCGGCGGGCCTGACCCCGTTCCTGATCGGCGACGCCCTCAAGGCCGCGCTGGCCATGGGCGCGCTGCCGGCCGCCTGGAAGCTGGCCGGCCGCCGCGGCTGACCCCGTACGGCCTTCCCGCCGGTGCCTGCACAGCAGCCCCGGACCGCGAGCGGGCGGTCCGGGGCTGCCGGCGTTGGCGGGGGCCGGTCAGGAGGCGTCGGCCGAGGAGTCGACGGTGACCCCGGCCGGGGCCCCGGCCACGGCGCCGGCCGCGAGCTCGGACTTGCGGCGCGCGTTGCGCACCACGCCGATCACGATCACGATCGCGGCGACCAGCAGGGACAGCACGACCGTCTCGCGGTTGCCGTCGTCGTAGAGCATGTAGCCCAGGACGAAGACGATCATCGCGGCGGTGGCCCAGGTCGGGTACGGGAAGAGCCACATCTTCACCGTCAGCTTCTCCGGGGCCTCGGCGACGAGGATCTTGCGCATGCGCAGCTGGGTCAGGCAGATGACCAGCCAGACGAAGAGCGCGATCGCGCCGGAGGAGTTCAGCAGGAAGCTGAAGACGGTGTCCGGGTTGGTGTAGTTGAAGATCACGGCGACGAAGCCGAAGACCGTGGAGCCGAGGATGGCCGCCACCGGCACGCCGCGCTTGTTGACCTTGGCGAAGGACTTCGGGGCGTCACCGCGCTCGCCCAGCGAGAACGCCATGCGGGAAGCGGTGTAGAGGCCCGAGTTCAGGCAGGACAGCACGGCGGTCAGGACGATCACGTTCATGATCTGGCCGGCGGCCGGGATGCCGATGGAGTCGAGGGCCGCGACGTACGAGCCCTTCTCGACGATCGACTTGTCGTTCCACGGCAGCAGGGTCAGGACGACGAAGATCGAGCCCAGGTAGAAGACGGCGATGCGCCAGATGACCGAGTTGGTGGCCTTGGTGACGGCGCGGCGCGGGTCCTCGGACTCGCCGGCGGCCAGGGTGACGATCTCGCTGCCCATGAAGGAGAAGACGACCATCAGCACACCGGTGAGGACCGATCCCCAGCCGTTCGGCATGAAGCCGCCGGTGTCGGTCAGGTGCGCGAAGCCCGCGCCCGGGTTGTCCGAGCCCGGCAGGACGCCGAAGACGGCGAGCATGCCGATGACCACGAAGGCGCCGATGGCGACGACCTTGATGCCCGCGAACCAGAACTCGAACTCGCCGTAGGAGGCGACCGAGCCGAGGTTGGTGGCGGTCAGCACGGCCATGACGATCAGGGACCAGGCCCACTGCGGGACGGCCGGGATCCAGCTTTCGAGGATGACGGCGCCGGCGGTGGCCTCGACGGCCAGGACGACGACCCAGAAGAACCAGTACAGCCAGCCGATGGAGAAACCGGCCCAGCGGCCCAGCGCGCGGTCGGCGTAGGCGGAGAAGGAGCCCGAGTTCGGGCTCGCGGCGGCCATCTCGCCCAGCATCCGCATGACGAAGACGACCATGGCGCCGACGAGCAAGTAGGACAGGAGGATGGCCGGGCCGGCCTTGGCGATGCCGCCGCCGGAGCCGACGAAGAGGCCGGCGCCGATGACACCGCCGATGGCGATCATGGAAAGGTGGCGGTTCTTGAGACCGGCCTTGAGACCGTCGGAGGGCTGGGCGGAACCGGGGTCGCCGGAGGGTCCGCCTGCCTTCTGAAGGGTCGTCGTCGTGCTCATGGACGAATCCTTAGGTTCTCGGGTGGAGAGTTCCGGCATTCAAACCCGATTTACCGCCAGTACGGAAGACCTTGCTCCGATAGTTACCCAAGGCCCCCATCGCGGGACCAAGGTCCCGACCCCTCCTGTCTGCGTTCTTTGGGTTTACTTGAGGTTTAGAAGTGATTTATGCGACACCCCTCCGAGCTCCCTCGAGGTCTCGCATGCCACACTCGACCCATGCGCGTGTATCTCGGATCCGACCATGCCGGCTTTGAGCTCAAGAACCACCTGGTGGACTGGCTCAAGAACAACGGCCACGAGCCCGTCGACTGCGGGCCCCACATCTACGACGCCGTGGACGACTACCCGCCGTTCTGCCTGCGTGCCGCGGAGAAGACCGCCGCGGACGCCGACAGCCTCGGCATCGTGATCGGCGGCTCCGGCAACGGCGAGCAGATCGCAGCCAACAAGGTCAAGGGCGTCCGCGCCATCCTCGCCTGGAGCGTGGAGACCGCGAAGCTCGGCCGCGAGCACAACAACGCCAACGTCATCTCCGTCGGCGGCCGCATGCACACCCAGGACGAGGCCACCGCCTTCATCGAGGCCTTCCTGGCGACCCCGTACTCCGGCGAGGAGCGCCACACGCGCCGCATCGACATGCTCTCCGCGTACGAGACCACCGGCGACCTCCCGCCGATCCCGGCCCACCACCCGCAGGACCAGTAGGCCGCCCGCGCCGCCGGACGGCCCCGTCCGGCGGCGCACACCCGACGTAGGAGCCCCGCCGTGCCCGAAGGGCATACGATCCACCGCCTCGCCCAGGACCACACCGAGCGCTTCGCCGCCCGGCCGGTACGGGTGAGCAGCCCCCAGGGCCGCTTCGCCGAGAGCGCGGCGCTGCTCGACGGGCGCGAGCTGGAGAGCGCCGAGGCGCACGGCAAGCACCTCTTCCTGGAGCTGGGCGACGCCTGGATCCACATCCACCTCGGCCTCTTCGGCAAGCTCGGTTTCGGCCCCGCACCGGCCCCGCCCGCCGCCGACACGGTCCGGCTGCGCCTGCTGAACGAGGAGCACTACGCCGACCTGCGCGGCCCGACGGCCTGCGCGCTGATCGGCGAGGGCGAGAAGAAGGCGATACACGACCGCCTGGGCCCGGACCCCCTGCGCCCGGCCGACGACCCGGCCCGCGCCTGGTCCCGGATCTCCCGCAGCCGGACCACGATCGCCGCCCTGCTCATGGACCAGAAGATCGTCGCGGGCGTCGGCAACGTCTACCGCGCCGAGGTCCTCTTCCGGCACGGCATCGACCCCTACCGGCCGGGGCGGGACGTCACCCGGGCCGAGTGGGACGCCATGTGGGCCGACCTGGTGGTCCTGATGCGCGAGGGCGTGCGCTTGAACCGCATCGACACCGTCCGCGACGAACACCTCCCCGAGGCCATGGGCCGCCCGCCGAGGGTGGACGACCACGGCGGCGAGGTGTACGTCTACCGGAGGGCGAACATGCCCTGCCACATCTGCGGGGGCGAGATCCGCACCGCCGGCCTCGCCGCCCGCAACCTCTTCTGGTGCCCCGCCTGCCAGCAGCGCTGACCGGGCGTTCCGGCCCCGGCGGCGTTTGCTGCGGCGGTTCCGGCTAGAAGCCGTGCGGGAGCCACGGCGCGACGTCGCCCGCGAAGGCCCGCGAGGCCTCCCGCAGGGCCCCCGCACGCAGCTCGCGCACGCGCCCGGCCGCAGCCAGAGAGGCCAGAGTGACCCCGCCCAGGTACGCCGAGCCCAGCTCCCGCACCGACAGCGCCAGGTCGGCGGCGTCCGCCGACGGCACGCACCGCGCGGCCCCGTCACCCTCGGCGGTCAGCCGCCACCGCCCCGCGTTCCACGGGCAGAACGCGTCCTCGACCTCCATCACCACGTCCACCGCGGCCCCGTACGCCCGTGCCTCCAGCGCCGCCGGCAGGTCCACCAGCCGCAGGTGCAGCGCGTCCCGCTGCGTCGCCCGGGTCCGCCGGATGTCGCTGACCAGGTGCAGCAGCGGATCGTCCACGGGCCGCTTGTACGCCCGTACGCGCCAGGTCAGGTCGATCTCGAAGAGGTAGCGCCACAGTGCCGCGTACACCGCCGGCTCCAGCGCGTGCACCTCGTCGACCTCGACCTTGCCGTCCGAGCCGGCCGGCTCCCAGTCCGGCTTGACCCGGTAGCGCGCGTACCCGGTCACCGCGCCGGTCTCGTCCTCCGCCACCACGCATGTGAGCGGCGACGCCCCGTCCCGGTGCTCCGGTGCGTCCACCAGCGCCTGCCGCTCCCAGCCCGGCTGCCGGGCGAGCATGCCCGGCCGGCCCGCGACCAGGGCCGCGTAGACCCGCTCGCAGTCCGCGAGGGACTTCTCCGGGTCGACGAGGCGCAGCCGCACCCCGTCCGTCCCCGGCGGCACGGAGAGCCGTACCCGGGTGGTGTCGACGTCCACGGTCATGGAGTACGCGGCCGTGCCGTACCCGAAGCGGCCGTAGATCTCCGGCTCCGAGGCCGTCAGCACGGCGATCGGCTCCTCACCCGTACGGATGTCGTCCAATTGGCGCCGCATCATCGAGGTGAGCACCCCGCGCCTGCGGTGGGTCGGCGCGACACCGACCATGGTCACGCCCGACACCGGCACCAGGGCCCCGCCCGGCACGGAGAGGCGGAAGCCGAAGGCCGACGCCGAGCCGACGCAGTCCTCGCCGTCCCACACCCCGAGGGAGCGGTCGACTTCGGTCAGAGAGCGGAACAGCTCACGGCTCTCGGCGGGTTCGGGGACGCCGCCGAACGCCAGTTCCAGGTGATCGAACCAGACATCCCACTCATTCCGCTTCAAAACCCGCATCTCAAGAGGCATGCGGTCATCCTCACGCGGGTGGTCCGCCGCAGTCGAAGGGTTTTCGCCCCGCGAAGCGCCATTGGTCCGGGGGTCCCCCTGCGCAGTCACAGCCAGGATGGATATGGTCCCGAAGCAATGGCCGGAGCACGCGTGGAAACGTTCTCGGCCCGGATGCGCATGCTGTCGCACCGGGCCCGCACAGCGCTGCGCAAATCCGCCGTCGACTACTTCCGCGGCGACGCCTCCGACTGGCTGGCCTTCGCCGGCCTCCTCCTGACCGTGCCCGCCATAGCCTGCGGCACGCTCCTGATGCCCGTCTGGTTCTCCCCGTCGGCCCTCGTCCTGCCCATCGTCGCCGGCGGCCTCCTGCTGCGGCCCGCCAGCCTCCTCGGCCTGTACGCCGCCGCCGCGGCCGCCCTGATCGTCGAGGCCCTCGTCCTCGGCCCCTACACCCAGGGACCCGCCAGGGTCACCCCCGGAACCGTGCTCGTGGTCGCCGCCTGCGGCTTCTTCGGCCTGGTCATCGCCCAGTTCCGCAGCCGCGTCGGCGTGCCCTGGAGACGCGGCGGCACCATGCTCTTCGACCTGCGCGAACGCATCCGGGTCCAGAGCAAGCTCCCCGCCCTGCCCCGCGGCTGGCACCGCGAGATGGCCCTGCGCCCGGCCGGCGGCCAGTCCTTCTCCGGCGACTTCGTCGTCGCCGCCCGCACCAACGGCGGCCGCACCCTGGAGGTCGTCCTCACCGACGTCTCCGGCAAGGGCATGGAAGCCGGCTCCCGCGCCCTCCTCCTCTCCGGCGCCTTCGGCGGCCTCCTCGGCGCCCTCCCGCCCCAGGACTTCCTGCCCGCCGCCAACGGCTACCTGCTCCGCCAGGACTGGGACGAGGGCTTCGCCACCTCCATCCACCTGGTCCTCGACCTGGAGACCGGCGACTACGAACTGCTGTCCGCCGGCCACCTCCCCGCGCTCCAGCTCTCCGCCGGCACCGGACGCTGGCAGGAGGTCGCCGGAGAAGGCCCGCTGCTCGGCGTCTACGACGGCGCCGAATTCGAACCCGCCCGCGGCAACCTGCGGCGCGGCGACGTCCTCATGCTCTTCACCGACGGACTCGTCGAGACCGCCGACCGCGAGATCAGCGAAGGCATCGACCGGCTCACCGGCGAAGCCGACCGCTACGTCGCCGCCGGCTGGGACGGCGCCGCCTGGCACCTCATCGAGAAGGTCGCCAAGGACGTCAACGACGACCGCGCCCTCCTCCTCATCCGCCGTTCGCCCTGACCCGCCGGGGTGGGGTTTACCCCACCCGCCGCCCGCCGGGCCGCTCCATGGCCGCGCCCGCACCCGGATCCGTAGCGTCGGGAACACCAACGGACACCGGTAGGGAAGGCGGCACACCATGGGGCTGAGGCGGACCAGGCGGCACGACGCGCAGACCGGACCCGCCGTGGAGCTGAGCGGCGTACGGCGCGTCTACGGCCGGGGTGCCACCGCCGTACACGCCCTGCGCGGCATCGACCTCACCCTCCCGCGCGGCAGCTTCACCGCCGTGATGGGGCCCTCCGGCTCCGGCAAGTCCACCTTCCTCCAGTGCGCCGCCGGACTCGACGTCCCCACCGAGGGCTCCGTCCGGCTCGGCGGCACCGAGATCAGCTCCATGGGCGAGAACGAGCTCACCGAGCTGCGCCGCAGCCGCCTCGGCTTCGTCTTCCAGGCCTTCAACCTGCTGCCCTCGCTCACCGTCGAGCAGAACGTCCTGCTCCCGCTCAGCCTCGGCGGCGGCCGCCAGGACCGGGCGCGCGCCGCCGAACTGCTCGCGCGCGTCGGCCTGGAGGGCAAGGGACGGCGCCGCCCGGCGGAGCTGTCCGGGGGACAGCAGCAGCGGGTCGCCATCGCCCGGGCCCTGGTCACCCGGCCCGACGTGGTCTTCGCCGACGAGCCGACCGGCGCGCTCGACACCACGACGGCGGGGGAGGTGCTCGGCCTGCTCCGCGACGCCGTGGACTCCCTCGGCGCCACCGTCGTCATGGTCACCCACGACCCGGCGGCCGCCGCCCACGCCGACGAGGTCCTCTTCCTCGCCGACGGCCGCATCGCGGACCGCCTGCCCCGCACCCCCGCCGCCACGATCGCCTCCCGCATGGCCGCCGCCTTCTGACCCCCCGGGTGCGGGCCGGGGCCGGTTCTCCGGCCTGGGGCGGGTGGGTCGTACACGGGCGCCGCCCGGACCCGCCGCCTCAATCGCCGACGCGGCACATTCGAGCCCAGCGCAGCCAAATCCAGCCCCGCCGGCGTGTGAGGCGGCGGGTCCGGGCGGCGCCCGGGGAACGGTGGAAGGGCGGGTAGGGGACACGCCCCGCGCAGCGGCACCGGCGCAGCCGGCCACGGCAGCGGCCGGGCCCACCCGGCCGGGCCGGGCCGGCCCGCCTGGGCCAGGGAGGAGGTCCCACCCCGCCCGGCCAGGGCAGCGGCGTCTCGGGTCCCGGCCAGGGCGGCGGCGGTGGGAGGCCACTTGGGGGCGATTGGCCCGTCCGGGCGGGGGCCGCGGGGGCTAGCGTCCCGGCATGGACCGCACGCTCGCCGCCGACCTCGCCCGCCTCCCCGCCCTCCTCGACGCCACCCGCCGCGCCGCCGCCGAAACCCTCAAGACCCTGGACGACCGCCCCGTCGTACCGCCGCAGGGCGCCCCGCCGCCGGCGCCGCTCCCCGCGCACGGCACCGGCACGGAAGCCGCCCTCGCCGACTTCGGGACCCGCTGGGCCCCGCGCCTCTCCGCCTCCGCCGGCCCCCGCTACCTCGGCTTCGTCACCGGCGGCGCCACCCCCGCCGCCCTCGCCGGGGACTGGCTGACCGCCGTGCACGACCAGAACTCCAACTCCGCCATGGACGGCGCCGGCCAGCACCTCGAACGCGAGACCGCCGGCTGGCTGCGCGAGCTCTTCGGCCTCTCCGAAGCCCACACCGGCACCTTCGTCAGCGGCGCCACCATGTCCAACACCGCCGGCCTCGCCATCGCCCGCGAGTGGCTCGGCGAACGCCTCGGCGTCTCCCCGGCCCAGGACGGCGTCGCCGCCCTCGGCCCCGTCCGGGTCCTCTCCGGCGCCCCGCACTCCTCCATCGCCAAGGCCCTCTCCGTCCTCGGGCTCGGCCGCGCCGCCCTCGTCCAGGTGCCCACCCTCCCGGGCCGGGAGGCCGTCGACCCCGACGCGCTCGACCGGGCCCTGGCCGACACGCCCGGCCCGGCCGTCGTCGTCGCCAACGCCGGCACCGTCAACACCGTCGACTTCGACGACCTGCGGGCCGTCGCCGCGCTCAAGGACCGCCACGACTTCTGGCTCCACACCGACGCCGCCTTCGGCGCCTTCGCGGCCCTCTCACCGGAGCACGCCCACCTCACGGACGGGCTCGACGCCTCCGACTCCGTCTGCGTCGACCTGCACAAGTGGCTCAACGTCCCCTACGACAGCGCCGTCCAGTTCACCCGCCGCCGCGACCTCCAGACCCGGGTCTTCGCCAACTCCGCCGCCTACCTCGGCCCCCTCGGCGCCGACCCCGACCTCGTCCACCTCACCCCGGAGAACTCCCACCGGCTGCGGGCCCTCGCCGCCTGGTTCACCCTCCGCGCCTACGGCCGCGAGGGCCACCGGGAGATCGTCGAACGGGACATCGCCTGCGCCCGCTCCCTCGGCGAACAACTCGACCGGGACCCGGCCTTCCGGCTGCTGGCGCCGGTCCGCCTCAACGTCGTCTGCTTCACCCTCGCCGAGGCCCCCACCGCCGAACGGCTGACCGCCCTGCGCGAGGCCGTCGCCGCCGACGTCTTCGTCACCCCCACCGTCCTCGGGGGAACCCCCGGCCTGCGCGCCGCGTTCTCCAACTGGCGCACCACGCAGGCCGACGTACGCCGGGCCGCCGAGGCCCTGGGCACGGCAGTGAAGGAGATCGGATGACGGACCGCCCCCTGACCCTGGCCGAGGTGGAGGCCCTCGCCCGCTCCGCGCACGAGGGCCAGACCGACAAGGCCGGCCGGCCCTACGCCGAGCACCTCGCGGCCGTGGCCGAGGGCGTCCGCCTGCGCGGCGGCAGCCCCGCCCAGCAGGCCGCGGCCTGGCTCCACGACTCCGTCGAGGACGACGCGCTCAGCCCGGAGCAGCTCGCGGCGGCCGCGCTCCCGGAGGAGGTCAAGGCCATGGTCCTGGCCCTGACGAAGCGCCCTGGAGAACCGCTGGAGGAGTACGCGTCCCGCGTCCTCGCCACGCCCGGCGCCCTCCTGGTCAAGGAGGCCGACCTCGCGCACAACGCCGACCCCGTACGGCTGTCCGTACTGGACGCGCCCACCCGCGACCGGCTGACCGCGAAGTACGCGTACGTCCGCTCCCTGCTCGGCATCACCGCGCCGCCCGCACCCTGACGTCCGAAATGTGCCCGTTGCGTGGGGGCTTGACGGAAAAGGCGGGTTGGCGATTCGTCACGAGGCGGATAGCGGGGCCCGGTTGGTGGGAGGATGGTGCATGTGGGGCGCGCAACGCCGCGCGCGCCGGGCCGGCCAGGGGACGACCGAAGGTGTGATCAGTAGTGGCCATTTCGCTGTCAGTGGTGGTTCTGTTGGCGATCATCCTGGTGATCCTGATCCGCGGCAAGCACATCAAGGCCGGTCCCGCGATCGTCGCGGTCCTCTTCGGCTTCTTCCTCGCGTCCAGCTCCATCGCCCCGGACGTCAACCGCTTCCTGAACTCCCTCGCGGACACCATCGCGGGCATCAAGCTCTGAGGGCTGCGGCTGCGGCTGCGGCTGGGGCCGTGGCCGGTAGCGGGCCCGGGCGCGCGGCGCGGAAACGACTCGGGGCCAGGTCCTGGAGAAGATCTCCGGCCTGGCCCCGAGTCATCGAGAGCGGGTGACGGGAATCGAACCCGCGTAGCTAGTTTGGAAGACTAGGGCTCTACCATTGAGCTACACCCGCAACACGCGCGCCGCCGGTCCGTGGACCGCGGCACGGACAGCATCCTAGCGGGTCGCGCGGGGGGAGTGCACACGGCTTTCCCGGAGTGCCGGGCTCCGCTCCGCGCGCGCGTGCGCCCGCCGGGAAAACCGGGGGCGTCGGAGGGTCTCCGGGCATGTACCCTACGTGTCGCACCGACGGGGTGTGGCGCAGCTTGGTAGCGCGTCCGCTTTGGGAGCGGAAGGTCGTCGGTTCGAATCCGGCCACCCCGACCACCAGTACCGCCCGCCACAGGGATCGTTCGCCAAGATCGCGTTGTGGGCTGATTGCCGCTTGCGGTTACTATGCAAGCTGCGTGCCCGTGTGTCTGATGTACCGGGCCGAATCCGCCGAGACCGCTGAATCGCAGCGTTCCGGCAGAACCCCCAGCAGTCAGCCACAAGGAGACCGAACCGTGAAGAGCGCCGTGGAGACCCTGAACCCGACTCGGGTTCGGCTCACTGTCGAGGTGCCCTTCGAGGAGCTCAAGGACAGCCTCGACGCGGCGTACAAGAAGATCAACCAGCAGGTCACGGTGAAGGGCTTCCGCAAGGGCAAGATCCCTGCCCGCGTCATCGACCAGCGCTTCGGCCGCGGTGCGGTGCTGGAGGAGGCCGTCAACGACGCCCTCCCGAAGTTCTACACCGAGGCCGTCAACGAGGCCGACCTGAACCCGCTGGGCCAGCCCGAGGTCGACATCACCGAGCTGAAGGACGGCGAGCTGCTGACCTTCACCGCCGAGGTGGACGTCCGCCCCGAGATCGAGATCCCGGACTACTCCGGCATCGAGGTCGAGGTCGACGCGGTCGAGGTCTCGGACGAGGACGTCGAGAAGTCCGTCGAGCAGCTGCGCGGCCGCTTCGCGTCCACCAAGGACGTCGAGCGCGCCGCCGCCGAGGGTGACGTCGTCACCATCGACCTCGAGGCCAAGGTCGACGGCGAGGTCCTCGCGGACGGTGTCGCCACCGACGTCTCCTACACCATCGGCTCGGGCGAGCTCCTCGACGGCATCGACGAGGCCGTCAAGGGCCTCGAGGCCGGCGGCGAGGCCACCTTCACCTCGCAGCTGAAGGGCGGCTCCGCCGAGGGCAAGGACGCCGAGGTCACCGTCAAGGTCACCAAGGTCTCCGCCCGCGAGCTGCCGGAGCTGGACGACGAGTTCGCCCAGATGGCGAGCGAGTTCGACACCCTCGACGAGCTGAAGGCCGACAGCCGCAAGCGCCTCGAGAACATGAAGCAGTACGACCAGGCCACGCAGGCCCAGGAGCGCGTCCTGGAGAAGCTGCTGGAGCTCGTCGAGGTCCCGATCCCCGAGAAGCTCCTCGCGGACGAGGTCCAGACCCGCAAGCACAACCTGGAGCACCACCAGCTCGGCCAGATGGGCCTGAACCTGGAGAAGTTCCTCGAGATCCAGGGCAAGACGGTCGAGGAGTTCGACGCCGAGACGACCGAGCAGGCCGTCAAGGGCATCAAGACCCAGTTCGTCCTCGACGCGCTGGTCAACAAGGAGAAGCTGGGCGTCAACCAGGAGGAGCTCACCGAGCACCTCATGCGCCGTGCCCAGTCCTCCGGCATGTCCCCCGACCAGTTCGCCCAGGCCGTCGTCGAGGGCGGCCAGGTCCCGATGCTGGTCGGCGAGGTCGCCCGCGGCAAGGCCCTCGCGGTCGTCGTCGAGGCCGCCAAGGTCGTCGACACCAACGGTGAGACCGTCGACCTCTCGGACGACGAGGACGAGACCGAGACGGCCGCCGAGGTCGTCGAGGCCGCCGTCGAGGGTGACACCGAGGCCAAGTAACACCCCGGGGAGGCCCCCTTACGGAGCCCCCTGAGCAGTGCCCCGAAGGGCCCGGACGCAGCCGCGTCCGGGCCCTTGCGCGTGCCCTCGCGGACCGCTCGCGAGCTTGCGCTCCGAGCGAACAGTTCGGGAAGCGGGATGGCGTTGTCCTACCTGCGCGTTAGGGTCCATGAATACGAGGGCACGGGAGTACCCGACGCCGCGGGCATCGCCCCCCGGTAGGTCCGCGCCCCAGAACGAGACGCTGAGACGGCATGTGGCCGTCGGAGACGAGCAGGTGGATACGTGACGAATCTGAAGCCTTACGCCGCGGGTGAGCCGTCCATCGGTGGCGGCCTCGGCGACCATGTCTACAACCGGCTGCTCGGCGAACGCATCATCTTCCTCGGCCAGCAGGTCGACGACGAGATCGCCAACAAGATCACGGCGCAGCTCCTCCTCCTGGCCGCGGAGCCGGAGAAGGACATCTACCTGTACATCAACAGCCCCGGTGGCTCCGTGACGGCGGGCATGGCGGTCTACGACACCATGCAGTACATCCCGAACGACGTCGTCACCATCGGTATGGGCATGGCGGCCTCCATGGGCCAGTTCCTCCTCACCGGCGGCGCGCAGGGCAAGCGCTTCGCGCTGCCCAACACCGACATCCTGATGCACCAGGGCTCCGCCGGCATCGGCGGCACCGCCTCGGACATCAAGATCCAGGCCCAGTACCTGCTGCGCACCAAGCAGCGCATGGCGGAGATCACCGCGCACCACTCGGGCCAGACCGTGGAGGCGATCATCCGCGACGGCGACCGCGACCGCTGGTTCACGGCGGAGGAGGCCAAGGACTACGGCCTCATCGACGAGATCATCTCCGCCGCGTCCCTGGTCCCGGGCGGCGGCGGCACCGGGGCCTGATCCCGGCCCGGCGCACGGGGTCCCGTACGGGGACCCTTGCGCCCGCCCGCCCGACCCAGGCACCCACAGCCCGCAGAACGCCACCAGGACGGTGAACACCCAGATGCAGAACAACCTCTCCGCGAGCGGCCTCTACTCCGGCCCTCAGGTCGACAACCGCTACGTCATCCCGCGCTTCGTCGAGCGCACCTCGCAGGGTGTGCGCGAGTACGACCCGTACGCGAAGCTCTTCGAGGAGCGCGTGATCTTCCTCGGCGTGCAGATCGACGACGCCTCCGCCAACGACGTGATGGCGCAGCTGCTGTGCCTGGAGTCGATGGACCCGGACCGCGACATCTCGATCTACATCAACAGCCCCGGTGGTTCCTTCACCGCGCTGACGGCCATCTACGACACGATGCAGTTCGTGAAGCCGGACATCCAGACGGTCTGCATGGGCCAGGCGGCCTCCGCCGCCGCGGTCCTGCTCGCCGCCGGCACCCCCGGCAAGCGCATGGCCCTGCCGAACGCCCGCGTGCTGATCCACCAGCCCTCCGGCGGCACCGGCCGCGAGCAGCTCTCCGACCTGGAGATCGCGGCCAACGAGATCCTGCGCATGCGCGACCAGCTGGAGTCCATGCTGGCCAAGCACTCGTCCACGCCGATCGAGAAGATCCGCGAGGACATCGAGCGCGACAAGATCCTCACGGCCGAGGACGCGCTCGCGTACGGCCTGATCGACCAGATCGTCTCGACCCGCAAGATGAACGCGGTCTGATCCTTGCCACCAGTTGGCGCGGCGGCATGGCGGAATCCCGCGATGTGAACCGCGTCAAGGGGGCCCCGAACGGGGCCCCCGGCAAGGTACCGTCGGATATGAGGCACCAGGAGCGCTGAACCAGGCGTCTCCCAGGCGAAGGGGAAGCACCTCGTGGCACGCATCGGTGACGGCGGCGACCTGCTCAAGTGCTCGTTCTGCGGAAAGAGCCAGAAGCAGGTGAAGAAGCTCATCGCAGGACCCGGTGTGTACATCTGCGACGAGTGCATCGACCTCTGCAACGAGATCATCGAAGAGGAACTCGCGGAGACCTCCGAGGTCCGGTGGGAGGAACTCCCCAAGCCCCGTGAGATCTACGAGTTCCTGGAGAGCTACGTCGTCGGCCAGGAGCCGGCGAAGAAGGCGCTCTCGGTCGCGGTGTACAACCACTACAAGCGCGTGCAGGCCGGCGAGAACGGCGGCGCGCAGGGCCGTGACGACGCGATCGAACTCGCGAAGTCCAACATCCTCCTGCTGGGCCCCACGGGCTCCGGCAAGACCCTGCTGGCCCAGACCCTGGCCCGCATGCTCAACGTCCCGTTCGCCATCGCCGACGCGACGGCGCTGACGGAGGCGGGCTATGTGGGCGAGGACGTAGAGAACATCCTGCTCAAGCTGATCCAGGCGGCCGACTACGACGTCAAGAAGGCCGAGACCGGGATCATCTACATCGACGAGATCGACAAGGTCGCCCGCAAGAGCGAGAACCCGTCGATCACGCGCGACGTGAGCGGGGAGGGCGTGCAGCAGGCCCTGCTGAAGATCCTGGAAGGCACGACGGCGTCCGTCCCCCCGCAGGGCGGTCGCAAGCACCCGCACCAGGAGTTCATCCAGATCGACACGACGAACGTGCTCTTCATCGTGGGCGGCGCCTTCGCCGGCCTGGAGAAGATCATCGAGTCGCGTGCGGGCGCCAAGGGCATCGGCTTCGGCGCGACGATCCGCTCGAAGCGCGAGATCGAGGCGAGCGACCAGTTCCAGGAGGTCATGCCGGAGGACCTGGTGAAGTTCGGGATGATCCCGGAGTTCATCGGCCGTCTGCCCGTCATCACCTCGGTGCACAACCTGGACCGCGAGGCGCTCCTCCAGATCCTGGTGGAGCCGCGCAACGCGCTGGTGAAGCAGTACCAGCGGCTGTTCGAACTCGACGGCGTCGAGCTGGACTTCGAGCGCGAGGCCCTGGAGGCCATCGCCGACCAGGCGATCCTCCGCCAGACGGGCGCGCGCGGCCTGCGCGCCATCATGGAAGAGGTCCTGATGTCGGTGATGTACGAGGTCCCGTCCCGCAAGGACGTGGCCCGCGTGGTCATCACCGCCGACGTGGTCCGCTCCAACGTCAACCCGACGCTGGTCCCGCGCATCGTCCCGAAGGACCAGGGCCCGCACGAGAAGTCGGCGTAGCGGCAAGGGCATACGAGAAGGGGCGCTCCCGGTCGGGAGCGCCCCTTCCGTGCGAGTGCGCGCGGTTACTTCTTGACGCGGGCGGACTTGTAGAGCTGCGCGGCGAGTTCCGCGTCCTGTTCCAGGGTGTAGCCCGGCTTGCTGGCCAGGATGGAGGCCGCGTCGTTGGCGCTGACCGCGGCCAGGGTGCTGTAGTCGCCCCAGATGCAGACGGGCAGGATGAATTCCTTGATCCCCTTGCTCGGGTCCTTCGGAGTGGCCTTGATCTCCTGGCACTTGAGCACGGCGCCATCGAACCCGTCGGGCGTGATCTCCTTCGGGGTGCCGACCAGCTCGACCGTCGACTTGTCGTTGTTCTGCGCGGCGTTCATCTTGAACATGGCGAAGTAGGCGTCGACCGACTTCTCCGGGTCGGCGATCTCACCGTAAAGGCCGCTGAAGGTGAGGCCCTTCTGCGTCAGCGGGTTCTTCGGGTCGCCGGCGATGTAGCTCATGCCCACCTGGGTGGGGTTCTTGATGCCGACGGACTCGGCTTCCTGCTTATCCTTGTCGCTCATGGGCTTCTCTTGGTACTTCGGGTTCTTCTGGAACTCGCCCACCGACTCCGGCGCGACCAGCTTGTAGCCCTTCGTGTCGTCCGAGACGGAGCCGCCGGCGCCGAGGAACCACCAGGCGCCTCCACCGATCAAGGCCACCGCCACGACCGCCGCGATGACCGGCACGGCCTTCGACTTCTTCGGCGGCGCCGGCGGGGGGACGTACGACGGCTGCTGCTGCGGCGTCGTCTGGTAGCCGCCGTACGCCGGCTGCGGGGGCGGCGGGGGCTGCTGGCCGTACGCGGGCTGCGGCGCCGGCGGGGGCGGGGGAGGCGTCTGGTAGCCGCCCTGCTGGGGGTAGGCGGGGGCCGCGGGCTGCTGGGGGTAGGACGGGGGCGGGGGCGGGGACTGCTGGGGGTAGCCGTAGCCGGGCTGCGGGGCGGGCTGGCCGTACGGGTTCGGCTGCTGCGGGGGCTGCTGCCCGTAGGGGCCCGGCTGCTGCGGCTGCTGGCCGTAAGGCCCCGGCTGGTTGTAACTCATCCCGCGTCCCCCTGTGAGGTGTGCTTATCCGTTTCACACATCCTGGCCGACGGCGGGTGCCCGGGGGGACCCGGGCCCCTGGATTACCGGTTTCAATACCGGACCGTTACGCCTCTAAACTGTGCCCGTGACCGAGAACACGCAGACACCCAGCAGCCCCGACTCCGAACTGCCGACCGCCTACGCGCCGGCCGAGGTAGAGGGGAAGCTCTACGAGCGCTGGGTAGAGCGTGGGTACTTCACGGCCGACCCCGCGAGCGAGAAGCCCCCGTACACGATCGTCATCCCGCCGCCGAACGTCACCGGTTCGCTCCACCTGGGCCACGCCTTCCAGCACACGCTGATGGACGCCCTGACCCGCCGCAAGCGCATGCAGGGCTACGAGTCCCTGTGGCTGCCCGGCATGGACCACGCCGGCATCGCCACCCAGAACAAGGTCGAGCAGCAGCTCGCCGAGGAGGGCAAGTCCCGCCACGACCTGGGCCGCGAGGAGTTCGTCGAGCGCGTCTGGCAGTGGAAGGAAGAGTACGGCGGCAAGATCCTCGGCCAGATGCGCCGCCTCGGCGACGGCGTCGACTGGAGCCGTGAGCGCTTCACGATGGACGAGGGCCTGTCCAAGGCCGTCCAGACCATCTTCAAGAAGCTCTTCGACGACGGTCTGATCTACCGCGCCGAGCGCATCATCAACTGGTGCCCCCGCTGTCTGACGGCCATCTCCGACATCGAGGTGGAGTACCAGGAGGACGCGGGCGAGCTCGTCTCCATCCGCTACGGCGAGGGCGAGGACTCCCTCGTCGTCGCCACCACGCGCGCCGAGACGATGCTCGGTGACACCGCCATCGCCGTCCACCCCGACGACGAGCGCTACAAGCACCTCGTGGGCCGGCTCATCAAGCTGCCGCTCACCGACCGCTCGATCCCGGTCGTCGCGGACGCGCACGTCGACCCGGAGTTCGGCACCGGATGCGTCAAGGTGACCCCGGCGCACGACCCGAACGACTTCGCCATCGGGCAGCGCCACAACCTGCCCAACATGACGATCATGGACGAGCACGGTGTCATCACCGTCCACGGCCCCTTCCTCGGCCTGGACCGCTTCGAGGCCCGTTCCGCCGTCGTCGGCGCGCTGCGCCAGCAGGGCCGGATCGTCGCCGAGAAGCGCCCGTACCTGCACTCCGTCGGACACTGCTCGCGCTGCAGCACCACCGTCGAGCCGCGTCTCTCGCTCCAGTGGTGGGTCAAGGTCGAGACCCTCGCCAAGGCCGCCGGTGACGCGGTCCGCGACGGCCGCGTCGCGATCCACCCGGTGGAGATGGAGAAGCGCTACTTCGACTGGGTCGACAACCTCAACGACTGGTGCATCTCGCGCCAGCTGTGGTGGGGCCACCGCATCCCGGTCTGGTACGGCCCGGACGGCGAGGTCGTCTGCCTCGGCCCCGACGACGAGGCGCCCACCGGCGAGGGATGGACGCAGGACACCGACGTCCTCGACACCTGGTTCTCCTCCGGCCTGTGGCCGTTCTCCACGCTCGGCTGGCCGGAGAAGACCCCGGACCTGGAGAAGTTCTACTCCACCGACGTCCTGGTCACCGGCCACGACATCATCTTCTTCTGGGTCGCCCGGATGATGATGTTCGGCCTGTACGCCATGGACGGCGAGGTCCCCTTCAAGACGATCGCGCTGACCGGCCTGGTCCGCGACGAGCGCGGCAAGAAGATGTCGAAGTCCTTCGGCAACGTCGTCGACCCGCTCGACTGGATGGACAAGTACGGCTCCGACGCCGTCCGCTTCACCCTGGCCAAGGGCGCCAACCCCGGCACCGACGTCCCGATCGGCGAGGACTGGGTCCAGGCGTCCAGCAAGTTCGCCAACAAGATCTGGAACGCCACGCGCTTCGCGCTGATGAACGGCGCCACGATCGAGGGCGAGCTGCCGCCGGCCGAGCGGCTGTCGGCGACCGACCGCTGGATCCTTTCCCGGCTGAACAAGACGATCGCGCAGGTCGACGGCTACTACGACGACTTCCAGTTCTCGAAGCTCAGCGAGGCGCTGTACCACTTCGCGTGGGACGAGGTCTTCGACTGGTACGTCGAGCTGTCGAAGACGACGTTCTTCGCGGGCGGCGAGCAGGCCAAGGTCTCCAGCCGGGTCCTCGGCGAGGTCCTGGACGTCATGCTGCGCCTGCTGCACCCGGTGGTCCCGTTCGTCACCGAGACGCTGTGGACCACGCTGACCGGTGGTGAGTCCCTCGTGGTCGCCGACTGGCCGAAGGACAGCGGCTTCCGCGACGAGGCCGCCGAGGCCGAGATCGAGAGCGTCCAGAACCTGGTCCGCGAGGTCCGCCGCTTCCGCAAGGAGCAGGGCCTCGACGACAAGCAGAAGGTCCCGGCGCGCCTCGACCTGTCCGCTACGTCGCTGGCCGCGCACGAGGCGGCCATCCGCCAGGTGCTGCGCCTCCAGCCGGAGGGCGACGCCTTCAGCGCCTCCGCGACCCTGCCGGTCGCCGGTGCCACCGTGGCGCTTGACCTGTCGGGCACCATCGACGTCGAGGCCGAGCGCAAGCGCCTGACGAAGGACCTGGGCGCGGCCGAGAAGGAGAAGCAGCAGGCCGAGGCGAAGCTGGGGAACGAGGCCTTCCTGGCCAAGGCCCCCGACAACGTCGTGGACAAGATCAAGGGCCGGCTCGCCAAGGCCGAGGCGGACATCGCCCGGATCCAGGCGCAGCTGGCCGGGCTCCCCGCCGCGTAGCCGCCTGGCCGCGTACGGGGTACGACGTACGAAGGCCCCCGCACCGTCCCGGACGGTGCGGGGGCCTTCGCGCGTTCAGAGCAGCAGGTTCGTCCCGAAGCGCGTCACGACGAGCGCGGCCACCGCCAGGTAGAGGGCGACGGGGACCAGCCAGTGGGGGAGGGCCCGCAGCGGGGAGCCGGGGCGGGTCAGGTGCCGGGTGACGTACCAGAACACCGGGATCGTCACCGCCCAGACGGCCGTGCACCACGGGCAGAGCGCGCCGATGACGTACAGGCACTGGCCGATCAGCCACAGGGTGAGGACGAAGCCGGCCGTGACGGCGGCCCACAGCCCCTGCCAGAGCCGGCGCGGCAGCCGGGCCCCGGCCGCCAGTGCCAGGCCCAGGCCCGCGAGCCCGGCGAAGGCTCCGAGGCCGAGCAGGGCGTTGGGCGGGCCCAGCAGCTCGCTCTGCCAGGCGGTCATCACGTCGCCGCAGCTCAGCACGGCGTTGATGTCGCAGCCGGGGGTGAAGAGGGGGTCCTCCAGGGTCCGGATGCGGTCGTAGGCCAGGACGCCGGAGGCGAGGGCTCCGATGAGGCCGCCGACGAGGAGGAGCAGGCCGGTGCGGCGGGCCTCGGCGGACCGGTCGGGGGTGAGGGCGGTGGCTCCGGCGGTCCCGGGGGCGGGGGTGGTCATTCTGCCGACGCTACGGCGGCCGGATCGGGCGCGGGGAGGGCGGAAGGTCGCTTCCGGCGGGGGCTTTGGGCCCTGATCCGAAGACAACCGGAGTGCCGCATATCACTTCATATGTCCGACCCGCCGATCGGATACCGGGCCCCGACCACCGATGATGGGGGAATGCACGTCAAGCCCGCCTCCTCGGCGTTCCACCGGGCCGTGGCCTCCGGCCGCCGGATGGCGGAGGGCCGGGGTGCCTCCCCCCGGGCGCAGGACGCCCTCGCGGCGCTGGGCTGCCTGGCCCTGATGGCGCTGGACCTGCCCGGCCTCGCCGCCGCCGACAACTCGCTCAGCGGGGCGGGGGCCGCCGTCGTGCTCACCGTGGGCTGCGCGACGCTGCTGCTGCGCCGCCGGATGCCGTGGGCGGCGTACCTCACCGCCCTGGTGTTCATCGGCTGGCTCCACGAGCTGACCCTGATCCAGTTCGCCCTGTACTCCGTCGGCCGCTACCGGGGCCGCCGCGCCGCGGTCCTGGCCACCACCGTGTACGTGGCCTTCGCGCTCTCGGCGTTCTGCGTGCCGGGCTGGCCCGAGCCGCGGGCCGCGACGCTCAGCTCATACCTCGGCCTGGTGGTGCCGATCGGGGTGCTCGCCTCGGCCGTCGGCATCGCCGCCTACCGGCACGACCTGGTGCGCGAGCTGGAGGCCCGGCGGGCCGAGTCGGCGGTGCTGAACGCGGTGCAGGAGGAGCGGACCTCCGTGGCCCGCGACGTCCACGACTTCGTCGGGCGCGAGCTGACCCTGCTGACGGTGCGCTCGGAGGTGCTGTCGATGCGGGCGCGCGAGACCCCGTACGCGAAGGACTTCGAGGAGCTGTCGGACACGGCCCGGCGGGCGCACCTGGTGCTCAACGAGATCATCGTGCAGCGCGGGGAGCGGGCGGCGACCCCCGGCGTGGACGGGCTGGCGGCGCTGGCGGAGGAGAGCGGGCGGGCCGGTTCGCCGGTCCGGCTGGCGATGGACCCGCAGGCGCACGCGCTGTCGCCGCTGCGGCAGGCGGCGGTCTACCGGGTGGTGCAGGAGTGCCTGACGAACGCGGCCAAGCACGCGCGCGGGGAGACCATCGAGGTGTCGGTCCGCGCGGAGGGTCCGCACGTGCGCATCGCCGTCAGCAACGGCCTGCCGGCGGGTGTCCCGGGCCGGGCCCCGGTCTCGGCGGGCTCGGGCACGGCGAGCATGGCGGAGCGGGTCCGCAGCCTGGGGGGCACGCTGACGGCGACGCGGACCGCGGACTCGTACGAGGTCGTCGCGACGCTGCCGCGCGGCTGATCAGGCCTTGGCGGGGGCCAGCAGGCCGCTGAGGGTGTCGAGGTCCTCGACGCAGCGGCCGGAACCGAGGGCCACGCAGTCCAGCGGGGCGTCCGCGACGAAGACCGGGATGCCGGTGGCGGAGGCGATGCGCAGGTCCAGGCCGGGCAGGAGCGCGCCGCCGCCGGTGAGGACGATGCCGTGCTCCATCACGTCGCCGGACAGCTCCGGCGGGCAGTCCTCCAGGGTGGTGCGGACGGCGGCGATGATCGCCTCGACGGGCTCGTCGAGGGCGGCCCGCACGTCGGGTGCGGTCAGCTCCAGGGTCTTGGGCATGCCGCCGACCTTCTCGCGGCCGCGCACGGTGAAGCCGCGGGTCTCCAGTTCGGGCCGCTCGGGGACGGGCCAGGCGGAGCCGATGGCGACCTTGACGTCCTCGGCGGTGCGCTCGCCGATGAGCAGGGAGTGCTCCTTGCGGACGTAGTCCATGATCGCGGCGTCCAGCCGGTCGCCGCCGACGCGCAGGGACTGGGAGGTGACGATCCCGCCGAGGGAGATGACGGCGACCTCGGAGGTGCCGCCGCCGATGTCCACCACCATCGAGCCGCGCGGTTCGGACACCGGCAGGCCGGCGCCGATCGCGGCCGCCATGGGCTCCTCGATCAGGTGGACCGTCTTGGCGCCGGCCCGGGTGGAGGCGTGGACGATGGCCCGCCGCTCGACGGGGGTCACCCCGGACGGCACGCAGATCACCATGCGGGTGCGGGGGCGGCGGCCGGGCACCGCCTTGCGGACGAAGTGCCGGATCATCTCCTCGGCGGCCTCGTAGTCGCAGATCACGCCGTCCTTGAGGGGGCGGATGGCGGTGATGGAGCCCGGGGTGCGGCCGATGGTCTCCTTGGCCTCGGCCCCGACGGCCAGGGCGGTGGTGGTGCCGGCCTTGACCGCCACCACGGACGGCTCATTGAGGACGATTCCGTGACCGCGCGCGTAGACGAGGGTGTTCGCGGTCCCCAGGTCTATGCCTATGTCGCGGCTGGAAGCGGTCGTGGTGGTGCTGGCCTGCGGCATTTGTTCCCCTATCTGCTGTCCGCAAGGCTTGCATAACGATCAGGTCGCTTTCGCGGCCGAAGGTCCCGAAACGGCCGGGCCGAAAGTCCTGTGGGCCCTCGTCCGTAGACTGGACCCGTGAGTGAGCAGCAGCCCGAGAGCCACGACCGCGACCGTGACCGTCCCTTCGACGAGTTCGACCAGATAGTGGCGGAAGAGTCCGACCGCGACCCCGACCTGGCGGTGATCGAGGCCGGCAGCCGCACCCTGCGCGCCCAGGCCGGTCCGCCCTCGGGCGACCCCGTGCCGGCCCGCCCCGAGGACCCCGAGGTGGCGAAGGCGCTGCTGGAGGTGGAGCAGGAGCTCGCCACCCGCTGGGGCGAGACCAAGCTGGAGCCGTCCGTCAGCCGTATCGCCGCCCTGATGGACGTCCTGGGCGAGCCGCAGCGCGCGTACCCGTCCATCCACGTCACCGGCACCAACGGCAAGACCAGCACGGCCCGCATGATCGAGGCCCTGCTGAACGCCTTCGACCTGCGCACGGGCCGCTACACCAGCCCGCACGTGCAGTCGGTGACCGAGCGCATCAGCCTGGACGGCGCGCCGATCAGCGCCGAACGCTTCATCGAGACCTACCACGACGTGAAGCCGTACGTGGAGATGGTCGACGCGGCCGAGGAGTACCGGCTGTCGTTCTTCGAGGTGCTCACCGGAATGGCGTACGCGGCCTTCGCGGACGCCCCGGTGGACGTCGCCGTCGTCGAGGTCGGCATGGGCGGCAGCTGGGACGCCACCAACGTGATCGACGGCGACGTCGCGGTGATCACCCCGATCAGCCTGGACCACACGGACCGGCTCGGCTCCACGCCCGGCGAGATCGCCCAGGAGAAGGGCGGCATCATCAAGCAGGACGCCACCGTGATCCTGGCGCAGCAGCCGGTGGACGCGGCGCAGGTGCTGCTGAAGAAGGCCGTGGAGGTCGACGCGACCGTGGCCCGCGAGGGCATGGAGTTCGGCGTCGTCTCCCGCGAGGTGGCGGTGGGCGGCCAGATGCTGACCCTGCGCGGGATGGGCGGCGAGTACGACGGCATCTTCCTGCCGCTGTACGGCGCCCACATGGCGCACAACGCGGCGGTGGCGCTGGCCGCCGTCGAGGCCTTCTTCGGCGTCGGCGGGGAGCACGCGCGGGAGCTGGACGCGGACACGGTGCGGCAGGCCTTCGCCTCGGTGACCTCGCCGGGCCGCATGGAGGTCGTGCGCCGCAGCCCGACCGTGATCCTGGACGCCGCGCACAACCCGGCGGGCGCGCAGGTCACGGCGGAGGCGGTCACCGAGGCGTTCGGCTTCAGCCGGCTGATCGGTGTCGTGGCCGCGAGCGAGGGCAAGGACGTCAAGGGCGTCTTCGAGGCCTTCGAGCCGATCTTCGCGGAGGTCGTGGTCACCGAGAACACCAGCCACCGGGCGATGGGCGCCGACGAGCTGGCGGCGATCGCGGTCGAGGTCTTCGGGCCGGACCGGGTGCAGGTGGAACCGCGGCTCGACGACGCGCTGGAGGCGGCCGTCACCCTTGCGGAGGAAGAGGCCGAATACGGTGGGGCCGGCGTCCTGGTGACCGGTTCCGTGATCACGGTGGGCGAGGCCCGCCTGCTGTTCAAGAAGGGCTGAGGGATCGATGCGCACGCTCTGCGCGAGCACGCTGATCGGTGAATTCTTCATCGTCGGCTTCGCGGGCCTGGTGGCCATGAAGAACCCGGACCTGACCCAGGCCCAGGTGTGGACGGTCTGCGGTGTGACGATGCTGGTGTCGGTGCTGCTCTGCGGGATGCTGTCGCGCCCCGGCGCGGTGCAGCTCGGCTGGGCGCTGCAGATCGGGCTGATCGCGAGCGGTTTCGTGGTCCCGACGATGTTCTTCCTCGGCGCGGTCTTCGCGGGCCTGTGGTGGTGCTCGGTGCACTACGGCCGCAAGATCGACGCGATCAAGGCGAGCTGGGCCGCGCGTCAGGCTGAAGCGGCCGCTCCTGACGCTGCGTGACGGTTCACCGTTTCGGCCCTGTAGATTCGTCGCACCGCACCCGTTTGCCGCAAGGAGCTACCAAATGACCCAGCGCACTCTCGTCATCCTCAAGCCGGACGCCGTCAGGCGCGGTCTGGTCGGCGAGATCATCGGCCGCATCGAGCGGAAGGCCGGCTGGACCATTCCGGCGATGGAGCTGCGTACGCTCGACCGCGAGATCCTTGAGACGCACTACGCCGAGCACGTCGGCCGCCCCTTCTACGAGCCCCTGATGGGCTTCATGGCGAGCGGTCCCGTCGTCGTCCTGGTGGTGGAAGGGGAACGCGCGATCGACGGCGTCCGCCAGCTGGCCGGACCCACCGACCCGATCGCCGCGGCGCCCGGTTCCATCCGCGGGGACTACGGCACCATCGTCCGCGAGAACCTGATCCACGCCTCGGATTCCGAGGAGTCCGCGGAGCGCGAGCTCAAGCTCTTCTTCCCCGCGCTCTGATTTCCCGGAACAGTCTTTCCTGACGAGACATCAGCCAAATAGCGCTCATGACCTGGGGCGACCGAAGTAATTTCGGTCGCCCTTCGGTATTGCGGGCACCGGCCGGGAACGCATGGCAAGGACACGACGTCACCACTAAGGGGGCGGGTCGCCGTTCCGGCGGTATCGCCGGAGTCCCGTCGCGCGGTACCGGTACTCGCGGCCTTACGATGGGGCCTCCACCCACACACCCACCTCGCCGACCTGACAGCAGCCGCTATCAACTGGAAGGCCAGACGCTCCTCATGGGGAACAAGGGGAACAACATGTCGTTCATCGGCCGTGACATGGCGATCGACCTCGGGACCGCCAACACGCTGGTGTACGTGAGGGGCCGGGGAATCGTTCTGAACGAGCCGTCCGTGGTCGCCATCAACACGAACACCGGTGGAATCCTGGCGGTCGGCTCCGAGGCGAAGAAGATGATCGGGCGCACGCCCGGCAACATCGTCGCCGTACGGCCCCTCAAGGACGGCGTGATCGCCGACTTCGAGATCACCGAGCGCATGCTCCGGTACTTCATCCTCAAGATCCACAAGCGTCGCTACCTGGCGCGACCGCGCGTCGTGGTCTGCGTACCCTCCGGCATCACCGGAGTGGAGCGGCGCGCCGTCATCGAGGCGTCCACGCAGGCGGGCGCCCGTCAGGTGCACATCATCGAAGAGCCCATGGCCGCCGCCATCGGGTCGGGCCTGCCCGTCCACGAGGCCACCGGCAACATGGTCGTGGACATCGGCGGCGGCACCACCGAGGTGGCCGTCATCTCCCTCGGCGGAATCGTCACGGCGCAGTCCATCCGCGTGGCCGGCGACGAGCTGGACAACGCGATCATCCAGCACATCAAGAAGGAGTACTCGCTCCTCCTCGGCGAGCGCACCGCCGAACAGATCAAGATCACCATCGGGTCGGCGTACGACCTCGACAAGGACGAGCACACCGAGATCCGCGGCCGCGACCTGGTCTCCGGCCTGCCGAAGACCGTCGTCATCTCCGCGGCCGAAGTGCGCAAGGCCATCGAGGAGCCCGTCAACTCCATCGTCGACGCCGTCAAGACCACCCTCGACAAGTGCCCGCCGGAACTCTCCGGCGACATCATGGACCGCGGCATCGTCCTCACCGGCGGCGGCGCCCTGCTGCGCGGCCTCGACGAGCGGCTGCGCCGCGAGACCGGCATGCCGATCCACATCGCAGAGGACCCCCTCGACTCCGTGGCCCTCGGCTCCGGCAAGTGCGTCGAGGAGTTCGAAGCCCTCCAGCAGGTCCTGGACGCCCAGCCCCGGCGGTGATCAAAACCCCTCCAACGGGGCATGCGGAACACAAGGATCCGCCGTACGGGTGCTACCGCGCCCGTGCGGCGGATCGTTGATATACAGGCACAGTCCGGTGCAGCCCCGGCTCCGCCGGAGCGGCTCCGCCGCACGGGTTTTCTACGAGGAAGGCACGGCCGCCGCACGTGAGGGACACACGAGAGAGCCGGCTGCTCCTGGTGCTGCTGATCGCCATCGCGTTCGCATTGATCACGGTGGACATCAGAGCGGGCGAGGAGTCACCGGTCGACGGTGCCCGCAAGGCCGCGGCAGCGGTCTTCGGCCCGGTGGAGAAGGGCGTCGCGACCGCCGTGAGCCCGGTCGCCAACGCCATAGGGGCCGTACGCGACTCCGACGAACGCCACAACCGCCTCACCCGCCTCGAACGCGAGAACGCCCTCCTGAAGACCAGGATGGGCAGCGACGAGCGCGCCAAGAGCCGCATCCGCGAACTCGACGAGATGCTCAAGCGGGCCGGCGCCGGACAGTACGGCATCAAGGGCGCCGAGGTCATCGCCATAGGAGCCGCCCAGGGGTTCTCCTGGACGGTCACCATCGACGCCGGCAGCAAGGACGGCATCGAACGCGACATGACCGTCCTCAACGGCGACGGACTCGTCGGCCGGGTCACCACCGTCGGCCCCGAGACCTCCACCGTGCTGCTCGCCAACGACCCTGACTTCACCGTCGGCACCCGCCTGGAGCAGAGCGGCGAGCTCGGCTTCGCCACCGGCCAGGGCGACCGCGCCCTCTCCGTCCAGATGCTCAACGGCCGCGCCCGGATCAGCCCCGGCGACCGCCTGGTCACCTTCGGCTCCCGCGCCAACAAGCCCTTCGTCCCCGGCGTCCCCCTCGGCGAGGTCGTCCGCGTCGACCCCTCCAACGGCGGCCTCACCCGCACCATCCACGTCCGGCCCTTCGTCGGCTTCACCCGCCTCGACATCGTCGGCGTCGTCGTCATGCCGCCCCGCGAGGACCCGCGCGACGCCGTCCTGCCCCCCAAGCCCGAACCCCCCAAGCCCACGCCGACGGTCACCGTCACGGTCACGCCCTCCCCGAGCGTCTCCGGCCGGCCCGCGGACGAGGAGGAACGCTGAGCCATGCGCTTCAACCGGATCCTGCTCTCCGCCACCCTCGTCGTGGTCGCCCTCGTCCTCCAGGTCACCATCCTCGGCCGGCTCCAGCTCCCCGGCGCCGTCCCCGACCTGATGCTGCTCACCGTCGTCGCCCTGTCCCTGGTGTACGGACCGACCTCCGGCGCCGTCCTCGGCTTCGGCGCCGGACTCCTCGCCGACCTGGCCCCGCCCGCCGACCACGCCGCCGGCCGCTACGCCCTCGTCCTGTGCATCATCGGCTACCTCGTCGGCCTGGCCCGCCCCGACAACGGCCGGTTCCGCTCCGCCTGGGGCCCCATGCTCACCGTGCTCGCCGCCGCCGTCGGATCGATCCTTCTCTACGTGGGCGTCGGCGCCCTCGTCGGCGACACCGCCGAACGCCACGTCGGCCTCGGCGGCCTGCTGTTCACCGCCGTCCTCTACGACCTCCTGCTGGCCCCGTTCACCGTCCCGTGGATCATGGCCCTCGCCCGCCGCGCCGAGAACGACCCGATGGCCGTCGAAGCGAACGGCGGCCCGCCGCAGGGAGCCGACGTGTCCACCGGCTGGCTCGCCGGCGGCACCGGCCTCAGGATCGGCAGCCAGCGCGGCGGCCTGCGGCTGCGCACCGCACGCGGCCGCGCCAACCGGGCCGGCCGGATAAAGGGCGTCAAAGGCGTGAAGAACGTCAAGAAGCTGTGACGGGGGAGCGACAGCCATGACCAACATTCCCGAGACCGGCCGCACCCCCCGGGTGCAGATCCGCCTCGTCATCATCCAGATCCTCGTCTTCTCGCTCCTCTTCACCCTCGGCGGCCGCCTCTGGTACCTCCAGATCCGCAACGGCCACGAATACGCCGACGAGGCCCGCAGCAACCACGTCCAGCGCGTCGTACAGCCCGCCGTGCGCGGCGACGTCCTCGACGCCCGCGGCGTCCCCCTCGCCGACAACGAGACCCGCCTGGTCGTCTCCGCGTCCCGCACCGACCTCATGCGGATAAAGGACCGGGGCAAGGCCGTCCTGACCCGCCTCGCCGGAGTCCTGGACATGAAGCCGCAGGACGTCATGGACAAGATCCGGCTCTGCGACTCCCAGACCCCCAAGCCCTGCTGGAACGGCTCCCCCTACCAGCCCATCCCCGTCACCACCGAGGCCACCACCCAGCAGGCCCTCCAGATCCGCGAACGCCCCGAGGACTTCCCCGGCATCACCGCCGAACCCACCGCCGTGCGCCGCTACCCGGCCGTCGGCGGCGGCCGCGCCGCACAGGTCCTCGGCTACCTCTCGCCCGTCACCGACGAAGAGATCCAGAAGGCCAAGGACACCGACTCCCCGCACCTGCGCTCCGACCAGGTGGGCCGCTCCGGCATCGAACGCACGTATGACAAGGAGTTGCGCGGCAAGGCCCAGGTGACCTCCTACGAGGTCGACAACCTCGGCCGCGTCATGGGCGAGACCAAGTCCGACCCCGGCGTCGCCGGATCCACCCTCATCACCAGCATCGACGCCCGCGTCCAGGCCGTCGCCGAATACGAGCTCGCCGAGGCGATGAAGGTCGTCCGCAACGAGACCGACAACATCACCGGCCGCAAGTACGAGGCCGACTCCGGCGCCGTCGTCGTCATGGAGACCAAGACCGGCCGCGTCGTCGCCATGGCCTCCCAGCCCGACTACGACCCCAACGTCTGGGTCGGCGGCATCTCCGGCAAGGACTACGCCAAGTTCACCAGCAAGGACTCCAACTACCCCCTGCTCAACCGGGCCATCCAGGGCCAGGCCCCGGCCGGCTCCATCTTCAAGGTCGTCTCCGCCAGCGCGGCCGTCCGCGCCGGCTACCCCTTCAACGACAAGTACAACTGCAGCGCCTCCTACAACATGGGCGGCCGCAGCTTCGCGAACTTCGAGTCCAAGGGCCACGGCCCCATCACCCTCGGCGAAGCCCTCAAGTTCTCCTGCAACACCGTCTTCTACGCCCTCGGCCACAAGGAATGGCAGCGCGACGGCGGCCTCGAACCCAAGAGCCCCCACGACTGGTTCTACAAGACCGCCCGCGAGTTCGGACTCGGCTCCGAGACGGGCATCGACCTGCCCAACGAGGTCACCGGCCGCATCCCCGACCGCCACTGGAAGCAGAGCTTCTGGGAGGCCAACAAGGACTCCTGGTGCAAGCAGGGCAAGAAGGGCGGCACCTACGTCGAGCAGATCGCCTACGAGAGCTGCCTCGAAGGCAACCAGCTCAAGGCCTACGACAGCATCAACTTCGCCATCGGCCAGGGCGACGTCCTCGTCACCCCCATCCAGATGGCCACCGCCTACGCCGCCATCAGCAACGGCGGCACCCTCTACAACCCCACCGTCGGCAAGGCCGTCGTCAGCCCCGACGGCAAGGTCCAGGAGATCAAGCCCGAATCCCACGGCAAGCTCCCCGTCGACGCCAAGACCGTCGCCGACCTCGACAAGGGCCTGCGCATGGTCGTCGAACCCGGCGGCACCGCCGCCTGGCGGTTCATCGGCTGGCCGCTCGACAAGGTCGCCCTGCGCGCCAAGACCGGCACCGCCCAGGTCTACGGCAAGCAGACCACCTCCTGGCTCGCGACCTACACCGACGACTTCACCATCGTGATGACGATCTCCCAGGGCGGCACCGGCTCCGGCGCCTCGGGCCCGGCCGTCCGCAACATCTACAACGCGATGTACGGATTCACCATGGACGGCAAGGAGACCGGCAAGGCCCTCCTGCCCAGGCCGCAGGCCCAGCTCCCCACCGTCCACCCCGACGGCACCATCGACGCCCCCGAGATCAAGCCGTACGTGCCCCCCACCCCGGAGGAGCTGGCGCCGCCCGCGCTCGCCGGCCCGCCGCCCCTGCGGCATGACTGAGACGTGATGATGCAGACCGCCAACAACTTCTCCGTATCCCGGTACGCGCCCCAGAAGGGCCCCCTCGCCCGGCTGACCGCCCGCGACTCGGTCCTGCGCCGGCTCGACTGGCCGATACTGCTGTCGGCACTCGCCCTGTCCCTGATCGGTGCCCTGCTGGTGTGGTCCGCGACCCGCCACCGCGACACCCTCAACCAGGGCGACCCGCAGTACTTCCTCTGGCGCCACCTGCTCAACACCGGCATCGGGTTCGTCCTGATGATCGGCACGGTCCTCCTCGGCCACCGCAACCTGCGCGGCGCGGTCCCGGTCCTCTACGGCCTGTCGCTCCTGCTCGTCTCCGCCGTGCTCACCCCGCTCGGCGCCACCATCAACGGCGCCCACGCCTGGATCGTCATCGGCGGCGGCTTCTCCCTCCAGCCCTCGGAGTTCGTGAAGGTCACGATCATCCTGGTCATGGCGATGCTGCTGGCGGCCCGGGTGGACGCCGGCGACCTGGAACACCCCGAACACCGCACCGTCGTCAAGGCGCTCTGCCTGGCCGCCGCACCCATGGGCATCGTCATGCTGATGCCCGACCTCGGCTCGGTCATGGTGATGGTCGTGATCGTGCTCGGAGTCCTGCTGGCCTCCGGCGCCTCCAACCGCTGGGTGCTCGGACTGATCGGCGCCGGCACCGCCGGAGCGATCCTGATCTGGCAGCTCGGCGTCCTCGACCAGTACCAGATCAACCGCTTCGCCGCCTTCGCCAACCCCGAGCTCGACCCCTCCGGCGCCGGCTACAACACCAACCAGGCCCGCATCGCCATCGGCGGCGGCGGCCTGACCGGCTCCGGCCTGTTCAAGGGCCCGCAGACCACCGGACAGTTCGTCCCCGAACAGCAGACCGACTTCGTGTTCACCGTCGCGGGCGAGGAGCTCGGCTTCGTCGGCGGCATCGTGATCCTCGGGCTGCTCGGCGTGGTCCTGTGGCGGGCCTGCGTCATCGCCCTCGCCACCACCGAGCTGTACGGCACCATCGTGGCCGCCGGGATCATCGCCTGGTTCGCCTTCCAGTCCTTCGAGAACATCGGGATGAACCTGGGGATCATGCCCGTCGCCGGCCTCCCGCTGCCCTTCGTGTCCTACGGAGGATCCTCGATGTTCGCCGTCTGGGTGGCCATCGGACTCCTCCAGTCGATCAAGGTCCAACGCCCCCTGTCGGCCTGACCCGGCCCCCGGTGCCGCCCGCCGGGGGCCGCACCGGGGCCGAACCGGGGCCGCACCGGGGCGGAACGGGCGACGGCACCAGGGCGCAACCGGCCCGAATCCGCCGTCGCCACCGCACCGCGCACCGTTCAGGACTAGATTCGATCCATGGCGGACACGAAGCGCGAGATCGAGCGGAAATTCGAGTTCACGAAGCCCAAGGCGGAGCGGCGCGGGGTCCCCGACCTCACCGGCACGGCCGGCATCGCCTCCGTCGCCGACCGCGGCGTCGCCGACCTCGACGCCGTCTACTACGACACCCCCGACCAACGGCTCGCCGCCGACGGACTCACCCTGCGCCGCCGCACCGGTGGCCACGACGCCGGCTGGCACCTCAAACTCCCCGTCGCCCCCGGCGTCCGCGACGAGGTCACCGCCGCCCTCGGCGACACGGTGCCCGCCCCCCTCGCCGCCCTCGTCCGCTCCCGGGTCCGCAACCGCCGCCTGGAACCCCAGGTCCGGCTGCTCTCCTCCCGCCGCATCAGCCACCTCCTCGACGCCGACGGCAGACTCCTCGCCGAACTCAGCACCGACGCCGTCACCGCCGAACGCGACGACACCACCGCCGGCTGGACCGAGGTCGAGGTCGAACTCGCGGACGACACCGACCCCGGCCTCCTCGACGCCGTCGAGAAGACCTTCAAGAAGGCCGGAATCAAGGTCTCCGACGCCCCCTCCAAACTCGCCCGCGCCCTCGCCGAGACCGGCGCCGAGCCCCCCGCCCGACCCCGCCCCGACCCCGCCGACGACGGAACCGCCGGCGCGTACGTCCTGGCGTACCTGCACGAACAGGTCGACGCCCTGATCGCCTACGACCCCGCCGTACGGCGCGACCAGCCCGACGCCGTGCACCAGATGCGCGTGGCCTCCCGCCGCCTCCGCAGCGCCTTCAAGACCTACCGCAAGGTCCTCGACCGCGAGGTGACCGACCCCATCGGCGAAGAACTGCGCCGGCTCGGCGCGGAACTCGGCGTCGACCGCGACCGGGAAGTCCTCCACGACCACTTCCGCACCGCCGTCGCCGAGCTGCCCCGCACCCTCCTCGCCGGACCCGTCCGCAAACGCCTGCGCACCTGGAACAACACCCAACGCACCGCCTCACGGCGCCTCGCCCTCGCCGCCCTCGACAGCCCGCGCCACCTCGCCCTCCTCGACACCCTGGAGGCCCTGCTCGCCGACCCGCCGCTGCTGCCCGGCGCCGGGAAACCCGCCGGCAAGGCCCTGCCGAAGGCGATGCTCCGCGACTACGACAGGCTCGCCCGCCGCGTCGACCACGCCCTCGCCCTCGACCCCGGGCCGGAGGCCGACCACGCGCTGCACGAAGCCCGCAAGGCCGCCAAACGCGCCCGCTACGCCGGGGAGGCCGCCGAAGCCGCCCTCGGGAAGCCCGCCGAGAAGTTCGCCAAGGCCATGAAGAAGGTCCAGAACCTGCTCGGCGAACACCAGGACAGCGTCGTCGCCCGCACCGCCCTGCGTGACCTGGCCCACCAGGCCCACGGCGCCGGCGAACCCTCCTTCACCTGGGGCCTGCTCCACGGCCGCGAGGAGGCACGGGCGGAACGCTGCGAACGCGCCCTCCCGCACACCTGGGCCGAGGCCTCCGCCCCCGGGCTGCGGGCAGCCCTGCGCATGTGACCGCAGGACAGCCGCGTCGTTGTACGGCCTGAGTGCCACCCCCGCCCCCGCCATCGCGGGGGTGACCCGCCGTGCGAGGCGTGCGACGTCCGGTGAGCGCTCTGCTCCCCGCCGATGGCGGGGATTCAGGGGGCGGCTCCGATCGGGTTACGCTAGAGAGTCGCCCCCTGCCCGCTCACGAAGGTCGCTATGCCCGCCGAGTCAGTCTTTCCTCAGCTCGAGGCCCTGCTTCCGCACGTTCAGAAGCCGATCCAGTACGTCGGCGGTGAGCTCAACTCCACCGTCAAGGACTGGGACGCGTGCGACGTCCGCTGGGCGCTCATGTACCCGGACGCGTACGAGGTGGGCCTGCCCAACCAGGGCGTCATGATCCTCTACGAAGTGCTCAACGAGCGCGAGGGCGTCCTCGCCGAGCGCACCTACTCGGTGTGGCCCGACCTGGAGGCCCTGATGCGCGAGCACCAGGTGCCCCAGTTCACCGTCGACAGCCACCGCCCGGTCTCCGCCTTCGACGTGTTCGGCCTGTCCTTCTCCACGGAGCTGGGCTACACGAACATGCTCACGGCGCTGGACCTCGCGGGCATCCCGCTGGAGGCGAAGAACCGTACGGTCGACCACCCCATCGTCCTCGCGGGCGGCCACGCGGCCTTCAACCCCGAGCCGATCGCGGAGTTCATCGACTGCGCCGTCATCGGCGACGGCGAGCAGGCCGTCCTCGACATGACCGAGATCATCCGCACCTGGAAGGCCGAGGGCCGCCCGGGCGGACGCGAAGAGGTCCTGCTGCGCCTCGCGAAGACCGGCAACGTCTACGTGCCGGGCTTCTACGACGTCGAGTACCTGGAGGACGGCCGCATCGGCCGTGTCGTGCCGAACCGCTCCGGCGTGCCGTGGCGTGTCTCCAAGCACACCGTCATGGACCTCGACGAGTGGCCGTACCCCAAGCAGCCCCTGGTCCCGCTCGCCGAGACCGTCCACGAGCGCATGTCCGTGGAGATCTTCCGCGGCTGCACCCGCGGCTGCCGTTTCTGCCAGGCCGGCATGATCACGCGCCCCGTGCGGGAGCGAAGCATCACCGGCATCGGCGAAATGGTCGAGAAGGGCCTCAAGGCGACGGGCTTCGAGGAGGTCGGCCTCCTCTCCCTGTCCTCCGCGGACCACACCGAGATCGCCGACATCGCCAAGGGCCTCGCGGACCGCTACGCGGACGAGAAGGTGGGTCTGTCCCTGCCCTCCACCCGCGTGGACGCCTTCAACGTGGACCTGGCGAACGAGCTGACCCGCAACGGCCGCCGCTCCGGCCTCACCTTCGCCCCCGAGGGCGGCTCCGAGCGCATGCGCAAGGTCATCAACAAGATGGTCTCGGAAGAGGACCTGATCCGCACGGTCGCCACCGCGTACGGCAACGGCTGGCGCCAGGTGAAGCTGTACTTCATGTGCGGTCTGCCGACCGAGACCGACGAGGACGTCCTCCAGATCGGCGACATGGCGGTCAACGTCATCGCCAAGGGCCGCGAGGTCTCCGGCCAGAACGACATCCGCTGCACGGTGTCGATCGGCGGATTCGTCCCCAAGCCCCACACCCCCTTCCAGTGGGCCCCGCAGCTCTCGGCCGAGGAGACGGACGCCCGCCTGGGCAAGCTCCGCGACAAGATCCGCGGCGACAAGAAGTACGGCCGCTCGATCGGCTTCCGCTACCACGACGGCAAGCCGGGCATCGTCGAGGGCCTGCTCTCGCGCGGCGACCGCCGCGTCGGCGACGTCATCCGCGCGGTGTACGAGGACGGCGGCCGCTTCGACGGCTGGCGCGAGCACTTCTCGTACGACCGCTGGATGCGGGCGGCCGAGAAGGCCCTGCCGGCGTACGGCGTGGACGTGGCCTGGTACACGACCCGCGAGCGCACGTACGAGGAGGTCCTGCCCTGGGACCACCTGGACTCGGGCCTGGACAAGGACTGGCTCTGGGAGGACTGGCAGGACGCCCTCGACGAGACCGAGGTCGACGACTGCCGCTGGACCCCGTGCTTCGACTGTGGGGTGTGTCCTCAGCTGGACACTCACATCCAGATCGGCCCCACCGGCAAGAAGCTGCTCCCGTTGTCGGTCGTGAAGTAGCCCGTAGCGCCTGTGCCCCCACCGTAAGACGGTGGGGGCACAGGCGTTCGTACGATGCGGGGATGTTTCTGCACGTGTCGGGGCTGGATATCCTGAGAGTGTTGCTTGGGAAATACCCCGGGAGGTGTGCTGTATGGCCAAGACGGTGATCGATCTCGACGAGGAAGCGCTCGCGCTCGCCGCCGAAGCGCTCGGAACCAAGACCAAGAAGGACACGGTCAACGCCGCCCTCGCCGAAATAGGCGCACGGGTCCGTCGGCAGCGGGCGCTCGAAGAGCTCGTCAAGCTCGACGAGGAGGGCGCCTTCGACAAGGGGCGTGAGCCCGGTTTCAAGCGGGAGGCGCGGGGGGTATGGGGCAGCTGACCGAGGGCTCGTACCTCATCGACACCTCGGCCGCGCACCGGATCACCCTTCCCGGCCCCTTCGCGGCCTGGCGGTCGGTGCTGGCCGCAGGCCGCGTCGGCATGTGCGCCGCGACCGAGGCGGAGGCCCTGTACTCCGCCCGGTCTGCCGCCCAGTACGCGCAGATGCGGAGGGCGTTCGCGGATCTCTACGTGTGGCACGAGGTCCCGGACAACGTGTGGACGAGGGTTCAGGAAGCGCAGGCCGCGCTGGCCGCTGCCGGGTGTCTGCGATCGGCGGGGGTGGTCGACCTCGTGGTGGCCGCCACTGCTGCACGGCACCGGCTGACCGTGCTGCACTACGACCGGGACTTCGAGACGCTGGCCAAGCACATCGACCTGCGGACCTGCTGGCTGGCCGAGCCCGGGTCGATTGACTGACCGGCGCAACGGAAGCCGGGATTCTGGTGTCCTTAGCGGCATGCAGATGGAGAAGGCGCAGGCCGCGCCGGGTGGGGACGGGTGTCTGACCGGGGTGGTCCGGGTGCCCGTGAAGGTCGTCGCCGTGCTCGTGGTGTTGCCCCTGCGGGCCCTGTGGGACCTGCTCGTGCTCGGGGCGCGGGCCGCGCAGCGGCATGTGCTGGCGCCGCTCGGCCATGCCCTCGGGTGGGTTCTGGTGCGGTTGTGGCGGTACCTGCTGCGGCCGCTGTTGCTCGTCCTCTTCTACTGGCCCTGGGTCGGGTTGTGGCGCCATGTCGTCGTGCCCGTCGCAGGGGTGACCTACAGGTACGTGCTGCGGCCCCTCGGCCTGGGGGTCGCCTGGGCGTGCGTCGCCTTCGGGCGGTACGTGCTGGTGCCGCTGGGGACCGGGACCGCCTGGGTGCTGCGGCACCTGGTGGTGCTGCCGTCGGGGTGGCTGTACCGGGAGGTGCTGACGCCCGTCGGGCACGGGCTGCGGTGGCTGGTGCGCGGGCTCTGCCTGCTGGTCTTCGTGTGGCCCTGGGTGGGGCTGTGGCGGTACGGGGTGGTGCCGGCCGGACACGCGCTGCTCTGGGCGTGGCGGTACACCGCGGTGCCCGTCGGGCACGGGCTGGCCTGGGTGGGGCGGTGCGTGCTCCTGCCGCCGCTCTCCCTGCTGGGGCGGTACGTGCTCCTGCCGCTCTGGGAGCTCCTCGTCGGCGCCTGGCACATCGCCGGCCGCATCACCCGCGCCCTCGGCCGCGGGCTGCGTCTGCTGTGGCTCGCCTGCGTCGCCCGCCCCGCCGCGTGGGTGTACCGGCGGGTGGCGACACCCGTCGGGCACGCCCTGCGCGAGGTGTGGCGTACCTCCCGCGCCGCGGTGCGGGAGGCGCGCGCGGAGGTGCGGCGTGCGCTGTTCGGGGGACCGCCCCGGGAACCGGCGAGGTCACGGGCGCGTACTCTGGGTAGTACGACAGCCGCCGACGCGGCACCCGCTCCCGAGATCTCCCCGCGCAAACAGCGGGGGTGAGCCGGACGGGTCGACAGACCTCAGGGCGGCGCGCGAGCCGCGACGCCCCGCACAAGGAGAAGAACCACTGGGCAAGCGACAGCCCGAAGGCCCGCCTCCCGCACCGGTGGTGCAGCGCATCCGACTGCGCTACACCAAGCGTGGCCGCCTCCGGTTCACCAGCCACCGAGACTTCCAGCGCGCCTTCGAGCGGGCCCTGCGCCGCGCCGAGGTGCCCATGGCGTACTCGGCGGGCTTCACCCCGCACCCCCGCGTCTCGTACGCGAACGCCGCTCCCACCGGGACCGGCAGTGAGGCCGAGTACCTGGAGATCGGCCTCGCCGAGGCCCGTGACCCCGAGAAGCTCCGCGAGCTGCTCGACGAGTCCATGCCGGTCGGCCTCGACATCGTCGACGCCGTCGAGGCCCGCACCTCCGGTCTCGCGGACCGGCTGACGGCCTCCGTCTGGGAGCTGCGCCTGGAGGGCGTGGAGCCCGCCGACGCCGCCCGCGCGGTGGAGGTCTTCCTCGCCGCGGAGACGGTGGAGGTGCAGCGCCGGACCAAGAACGGCATGCGGACCTTCGACACCCGGGGCGCCGTCGTCAGTCTCGACGCCCTTCCTGCCCAGGCTGATAGGCCGCTGGACAGTGCCTGTGCGATACTGCGGCTGGTTGTTCGGCATTTGACACCTGCCGTGCGACCCGACGACGTCCTGTCCGGTCTCCAAGCTGTGGCCGACCTGGCGCCGCCGGTCCCCGCAGCGGTGACCAGGCTGGCGCAGGGGCTCTTCGACGAGGAGTCCGGCACGGTGACCGACCCGCTCGCGCCCGACCGCGAGGCTGTCACGGCCGCCCCACCCACGGCCGCCGTGAACGCCGACGCGAAGGCGCCGGAAGGTCCCGCCGCGTAGGGATCGTCGTCGTCGCGCAGCCCTGGCACTCGGGAGCCACCTGGGTCGGGCAGCGCACTGACCTGAAGACTTCCGCCAGGCCGTACGACAAGACGTACGGAACCGGCGGCCATGGACTACAGCTCCCGTGTGGCGAACGCGCCCCGGAGGCCGGCTCCGCGCCCCATCGCGCGGAGCCGTGCCGGACCGGACGTCAGCCGCGGCGCCCGGGAGCGTGACGGGAGAACCGCCCGCATGCTCAACAACGAAAACGAGAACACCCCCGCCGCCGACAGTGGCAGCCCCAGCGACAACCTGCCTCCGCGCAGGCGCCGCCGCGCTGCCTCCCGGCCGGCCGGCCCGCCCGGCGGTGTCGCCGCCGAGGCGCCCGCAGCCGCCGCTCCTGCCGCCGCTCCTGCCGCCGCTCCCGTTCCGGTCGCCGAGGAGGCTCCGGCCGCTTCGGCGCCGCGTGCCCGCCGTCGTGCCACCCGCGCCGTGACCGCTCCGGCCGCCGAGGCCGCCGCTCCGGCTGCCGTGGTCGAGGCCCCTGCCGCCGAGGCCGCGCCCGCCGCCGCTCCGGCCGTCGAGGAGGCTCCGGCCGCTCCGGCGCCGCGTGCCCGCCGTCGTGCCACCCGCGCCGCCACCGCTCCCGCCGCCGAGGCCGCCGCCATCGAGGCCCCTGCCGCCGAGGCTGCGCCCGCCGCCGCTGCGGCCGCTGCTCCGGCCGTCGAGGAGGCTCCGGCCGCTCCGGCGCCGCGTGCCCGCCGTCGTGCCACCCGCGCCGCCACCGCTCCGGCCGCCGTGGCCGAGGCCGCTCCGGCCGCCGAGGCCGTCGTCGAGCCGGCTCCGGCGCCCGTCGCCGAGGAGGCTCCGGCCGCTCCGGCGCCGCGCACCCGCCGTCGTGCCACCCGCGCCGTCGCCGCTCCGGCCGCCGCCGAGCCGGTCGAGGCCGTCGTGGAGGAGGCCCCCGCCCCGGTGGTGGAGGAGGAGGCTCCGGCCGCTCCCGCCCCGCGTGCCCGCCGTCGTGCCACCCGCGCAGTCGCCGCTCCCGTCGCCGTCCCGGCCGTGGCCGAGGCCGTCGCCGAGGAAGAGGAGGCGGAGGAGGCGCAGGCCCCGGCCGTCGCGGAGGAGGCCCCCAAGGCCGCCACCCGCGCCGTCACCGTCGCCGACGCCGTGGACGCCCCGAAGCGCGGCCGCCGCCGCGCCACCCGCTCCGCCGCCGCCCCGGCCGCCCCCGCCGCCGCGCAGCCGGCCGCGCCCGCGCAGCCCGCGGCCGCCGCCGAGCCGGAGGCGCCCGCCGCCCCGAACCGTGCCGCCCGCCGTGCCGCGCGTCCCGCGGTGGCCGTCTTCCAGGCCCCGGTGTTCGCCGAGCCGATGTTCCAGACCCCGGAGACCGCCGCCCTCGCCGCCGCGGCCGCTGCCGCCGCCGCTTCCGCGGAGGAGGCCGAGGAGGAAGAGGAGACCGAGGCCGCCGCCGAGGTCCAGGCGCCCGCCGCGCAGCCGGCCGGCCGTCGCCGCCGCCGTCGCGGTGCCGCCGAGCCCGTGGCCCCGGCCGAGCCGGAGCTCGTGGAGGAGGAGCCGGAGGCCGAGGCCGACGGGTTCGACGAGGACGAGACCGACGAGTCGGGCGAGCGCCCCTCGCGCCGCCGTCGCCGCGGTGGCCGTCGCCGCCGTCGCGGTGAGGCCGCCGACCTCGACGAGAGCGCCGAGGAGGAGGCCGAGGCCGAGGCGGAGTCCGCCGAGGCGCAGGAGGCCGAGCAGGAGGACGAGGACGAGGAGTCCGAGGAGGCCCTCGGCTCCACCTCCAGCCGTCGTCGCCGCCGTCGTCGCCGCCGTAGCGGTGACTCCGCCGCCGAGGTCGAGGCCGCCGACGAGGACGGCGTCCGCACGGTGGTCAAGGTCCGCGAGCCGCGTCCGGCGCGGGAGAAGGCCGAGCCGTCCGACGAGGTCCAGTCCATCAAGGGCTCGACGCGCCTGGAGGCGAAGAAGCAGCGCCGCCGCGAGGGCCGCGAGCAGGGCCGCCGCCGCGTGCCGATCATCACCGAGGCCGAGTTCCTGGCGCGCCGCGAGGCCGTCGAGCGCGTGATGGTCGTCCGCCAGTCCGGTGAGCGCACCCAGATCGGCGTCCTTGAGGACAACGTGCTCGTCGAGCACTACGTCAACAAGGAAGAGGCCACCTCGTACGTCGGCAACGTCTACCTGGGCAAGGTCCAGAACGTGCTGCCGTCGATGGAGGCCGCGTTCATCGACATCGGCAAGGGCCGCAACGCCGTCCTGTACGCCGGTGAGGTGAACTTCGAGGCGCTCGGCATGGCCAACGGGCCGCGCCGCATCGAGTCCGCCCTGAAGTCCGGCCAGTCCGTGCTGGTCCAGGTCACCAAGGACCCGATCGGCCACAAGGGCGCCCGCCTGACCAGCCAGGTCTCGCTGCCCGGCCGCTACCTGGTCTACGTGCCCGAGGGCTCGATGACCGGCATCAGCCGCAAGCTGCCCGACACCGAGCGCGCGCGTCTGAAGACCATCCTCAAGAAGATCGTCCCCGAGGACGCGGGCGTCATCGTGCGCACCGCCGCCGAGGGCGCGAGCGAGGAGGAGCTGCGCCGCGACGTCGAGCGTCTGCAGGCGCAGTGGGAGGACATCCAGAAGAAGTCGAAGCAGATCACGACGTCGTCGCCGAGCCTGCTGTACGGCGAGCCGGACATGACCGTCCGCGTCGTGCGCGACATCTTCAACGAGGACTTCTCCAAGGTCATCATCAGCGGTGACCAGGCGTGGGAGACCATCCACGGCTACGTGTCCCACGTGGCTCCGGACCTGGCCGGCCGGCTGTCGCGCTGGACCTCCGAGGTCGACGTCTTCGCGACGTACCGGATCGACGAGCAGCTCGCCAAGGCGCTCGACCGCAAGGTGTGGCTGCCCTCGGGCGGTTCCCTCGTGATCGACAAGACCGAGGCGATGATCGTCATCGACGTCAACACCGGCAAGTTCACCGGTCAGGGCGGCAACCTCGAGGAGACCGTCACCAGGAACAACCTGGAGGCGGCCGAGGAGATCGTGCGCCAGCTGCGGCTGCGCGACCTGGGCGGCATCGTCGTCATCGACTTCATCGACATGGTCCTGGAGTCCAACCGCGACCTGGTGCTGCGGCGCATGCTGGAGTGCCTGGGCCGTGACCGTACGAAGCACCAGGTGGCCGAGGTCACCTCGCTGGGCCTGGTCCAGATGACCCGCAAGCGGGTGGGCCAGGGTCTGCTGGAGTCCTTCTCCGAGACCTGCGTCCACTGCAACGGGCGCGGCGTGATCGTGCACATGGAGACCCCGACCGCGGTCGGCGGCGGTGGCAACGGCAAGCGTGCCAAGCGCCGTGGCGGCCGTGCCGTGGAGCACGAGCACGGGCACGAGCTGGAGACGGTCGAGACCGTCGACGCCGAGGTGCTGGAGGCCGAGACCGAGGCCGAGGTGGCCGCCGAGCTCGCCGCGCCGCGCGCGCTGCCGGAGCCGGCGTTCGTCCCGGACGAGGAGCTTTACAGCAGCCCGGCCGAGGCCGAGGCCGCCGCCGGTATCAGCGGGCGCCGCAATCGCCGCCGTGCCACCCGGAAGGCGACCGCTCCGGCGGGTGCCCCCCGTGGTGCGGAGCGGGCTGCCGCCCCGGCGCCGGTGACCCCGGTGGTGGAGGCGGAGCCGGTCACGGAGCCCGCCGACACGGTGCTGGAGCCGGCCGCCGAGGTCGTCGCCGAGGCCGTGGAGGCCGCGGGGACCGTCGAGGCCGCCCCGGCCGCGCCGGTGGAGGAGGCCGCGCCGAAGGGCCGCACCCGTCGCCGGGCGACCCGCAAGGCGACCGCCCCGGAGCCGGAGCCCGTCGTGGCGCCGGAGTCCGTGGTGGTGGCCGAGACCGAGCCGGAGCCGGTCGTGGAGGCCGTCGCCGAGCCGGTGGCCGTGCCCGTGGCCGAGGAGCCGGTCGTCGAGCCCGAGCCGGTCGTCGAGCCCGAGCCCGTGGTCGAGCAGGCCCCGGCGGAGCCCGTCGTGGAGGCCGCCCCGGCCCGTCCGCGCCGTCGTGCCGTACGCAAGGCCACGGCGCCCGCGGGTGCGGCCGAGGCCGCCATCGTGGTCGTCGAGGCCCCGGCCCCGGAGTCCGCGCCGGCCGCCCCGGCGGAGGCTCCGGCCGAAGCCCCGGCCGCCGAGGCCGAGGCCGAGGCGCCGGCTCCCGCCAAGAAGGCCACCCGCAAGGCTCCGGCCAAGAAGGCGGCCACCACGGCGAAGAAGGCCCCGGCCAAGAAGGCGGCGGCCGCCAAGAAGACCGTCGCGAAGAAGGCGACGGCCAAGAAGACCACGGCGAAGCGGGCCACGAAGAAGACCGCGGCGGCGGAGCAGAGCGCTCCGTCCGTCTCGGCTCCGACCGAGGCCTGACCCGTTCCGTGACCGTGGACCCCGCCTCCGGGCGGGGTCCACGGTGCCGCGGGGCCCGGTTTGACCCTCCGGAATCAGCCCCGTAACCTAGACCGTCGGCGTGTCTTGAACGATTACCCGTTCAGCGTGCGTCGCGCTCCTGAGCACCTTCCTCCCGCACGACCGTGCAAGCGGCCGGGTCACGGGAGAGGCCGCTCGTCCAATCCGGATCACCGTGGGCCCAGGCCCGTGTGAGCGGCTGGCTTCAGGAGCATCCGTCCCGAGTGAGAGAGAGATCCGCGTGTACGCCATCGTGCGCAGCGGTGGTCGCCAGCACAAGGTTGCTGTCGGCGACATCGTTGAGGTTGACAAGATTTCCACTGCCAAGGCTGGCGACACGGTCGAGCTCTCGACCCTGCTCGTTGTCGACGGCGACGCCGTGACCAGCGACCCGTGGGTGCTGGCCGGGATCAAGGTCACGGCTGAGGTCGTGGACCACACCAAGGGCGCCAAGATCGACATCCTGCGCTACAAGAACAAGACCGGCTACCGCCGTCGCCAGGGTCACCGTCAGCAGTACACGGCGATCAAGGTCACCGGTATCCCCACGGCTGCGAAGTAAGAGGGACTGAGACATGGCACACAAGAAGGGCGCATCGTCCACCCGGAACGGGCGCGATTCCAATGCTCAGCGGCTCGGCGTGAAGCGCTTCGGCGGTCAGGTCGTTTCCGCTGGTGAGATCCTCGTCCGCCAGCGCGGCACCCACTTCCACCCGGGTGCGGGTGTCGGTCGCGGTGGCGACGACACGCTGTTCGCGCTGCTGCCGGGTGCGGTGCAGTTCGGCACGCACCGTGGCCGCAAGGTCGTCAACATCGTTCCGGCCGCCTGATCCAGCCTTCCCGCTGAATCACACGCGTTCGTAACAGCCCGAGGGCGGATCTCAGCTCTTCCCGGCGCATGCCGGGAAGAGGGGTCCGCCCTCGGCGCGTTGTCACATAGACACGTTTAATGGGCAGCAAGGCCTGCCCGGGACATTCCCGTATGTATCTGGAGGAACACCCATGACCACCTTCGTGGACCGCGTCGAGCTGCACGTCGCCGCGGGTAACGGGGGCCACGGCTGCGCCTCCGTTCACCGGGAGAAGTTCAAGCCGCTCGGCGGGCCCGACGGCGGCAACGGCGGCCGTGGCGGCGACGTCATCCTGGTGGTGGAGCAGGCGATCACCACCCTGCTGGACTATCACCACAGCCCGCACCGCAAGGCCACGAACGGCAAGCCCGGCGAGGGCGGCAACCGCTCCGGCAAGGACGGCCAGGACCTGGTCCTGCCCGTGCCGGACGGCACCGTCGTCCTCGACAAGCAGGGCAACGTCCTCGCGGACCTCGTCGGCCAGGGCACCACGTACGTGGCCGCCGAGGGCGGCCGCGGCGGCCTCGGCAACGCCGCGCTGGCCTCCGCCCGCCGCAAGGCGCCCGGTTTCGCCCTCCTCGGCGTCTCCGGTGACAGCGGCGACATCGTCCTGGAGCTCAAGACCGTCGCCGACGTGGCGCTGGTCGGCTTCCCGAGCGCCGGCAAGTCCTCGCTGATCTCGGTGCTCTCCGCCGCCAAGCCGAAGATCGCGGACTACCCCTTCACCACCCTCGTCCCGAACCTGGGCGTGGTCACCGCCGGCTCGACCGTCTACACGATCGCCGACGTCCCGGGCCTGATCCCCGGCGCCAGCCAGGGCAAGGGCCTCGGCCTGGAGTTCCTGCGCCACGTCGAGCGCTGCTCGATCCTCGTGCACGTGCTGGACACCGCGACCCTGGAGTCCGACCGCGACCCGGTGGGCGACCTCGACCTGATCGAGGAGGAGCTCAAGCTCTACGGCGGCGGTCTGGAGAAGCGTCCGCGCCTGGTCGTCCTGAACAAGGTCGACATCCCCGACGGCCAGGACCTCGCCGAGATGGTCCGCCCGGACCTGGAGGCCCGCGGCTACAAGGTGTTCGAGGTCTCCGCGGTCGCCCGTACGGGTCTGAAGGAGCTCTCCTACTTCCTCGCCGAGGTCGTCGCCAAGGCGCGCGCCCGCAAGCCCAAGCAGGAGGCGACCCGTATCGTCATCCGCCCGAAGGCCGTGGACGACGCCGGCTTCACCGTCGCCTACGACGAGGTCGAGGACGTCTACCGCGTGCGCGGTGAGAAGCCGGAGCGCTGGGTGCGCCAGACCGACTTCAACAACGACGAGGCCGTCGGCTACCTCGCCGACCGGCTCAACCGCCTCGGTGTCGAGGACGCGCTGAAGAAGGCCGGTGCCAAGGCGGGCGACGGCGTGGCGATCGGCTCCGAGGAGAACGCGGTCGTCTTCGACTGGGAGCCGACCATGATGGCCGGCGCCGAGATGCTGGGCCGCCGCGGTGAGGACCACCGCATGGAGGCGCCGCGTCCGGCCACCCAGCGCCGCAAGGAGAAGGAAGCCCGTCGCGGTGACTCCGCCCAGCAGGAGTACGACGAGTTCCGCCCCTTCTGACCGGCCGCCCCGGTCCGGTTCGAGGCCGGCTTTGAAGTCGGCTTTACGCCGTTCGCCTAGGATCCTGCGGGTGAGCAGCAGCAATTCCAGCAGTGACACCCCCTCGGTGTCCGTGGTCGTGATCGCGTACAACGACGCCGGGCTCGTGGGCGAGGCCGTTTCCTCGGCCCTCGCCCAGGGCCCGGCCGTCGCCGAGGTCATCGCGGTGAACGACGCCTCCTCGGACGGGACCGCGGAGGTGCTGGACGGGCTGGCCGCCGCCCATCCGCGCCTGAGGGTCATCCACCGCACGGAGAACAGCGGTGGCTGCGGCACCCCCCGCAATGACGGGATCGCCGCCGCGGCCTCCCCGTACGTCCTCTTCCTCGACAGTGACGACGTCCTGCCGCCGGGCGCCGCCGGGGCGCTGCTGCGGGCGGCGGAGGAGCACCGCGCCCCGGTCACGGTGGGCGCGTGCGTGCGGCGCGAGCTGCCCGAGGGCCGCGAGGTGCCCTGGATGCCCGGCCTGTACACGCCGGACGAGGTCATCGAGCGGCCCGCGGACCGGCCCGAGCTGGTCCGCGACACGCTCTGCGTCAACAAGCTGTACGACCGTTCCTTCCTGGAGGAGCACGGGATCCGTTTTCCCGACGGCCGGTTCGTCTACGAGGACTTCGTCTTCACCTCCCGCGTGCTGGCGGCCGCGCCGCGGATCGCCGTCATCGGTGACCTCGTCTACGTGTGGCACGTGCGCCGCGCCGCCGCCCGGGTGTCGATCTCCCTGGACCGCAAGGACGTCGGCAACTGGCGGTCCCGCGTCGAGGCCCACCGCACCGCCTCCCGCACCCTGGCCGCCGCGTCCCCGGAGCTGGGCCGCGCCTGCCAGGTGAAGTTCCTCGACTACGACCTGCGCATGTACCTGCGCGAGCTCGGCGAGGACCCCGAGTACCGGGCCGCCTGGTGGACCCTGACCCGGGAGTACCTGGCCGGCTTCGACCCCGCCGACGTCGCGGCCGCCCCCGCCCGGGCCCGCTGGACCGCCCGGGTGATCGCGGCCGCCGAGGCCCCGCCCGGGGACGTGGAGCGGCTCACGCGGTTCGCCGCCGAGCCCGCCCGGCTGCTGCCCCCGTACGCCCGGGACGCGGCCGGGGCGCCGGTGTGGAGCGCGGGGCTGCCGGTGCCGCTGGACGGGCTCGACGCCCTGCCGGTGGCGGAGCTGCCCGTGACCGTCGACGCCGAGCCCGCCGGGGGCGGGGCCGTCCGGCTGCGGGTGCGCGACCTGTACGGGCGGCTCGCCGCCGCGGGGCCGCGGACGGTTCAGCTGAGCTTCCCGCCCCGGGCGGGGGGCGATCCCGTCCTGGTGCGTCCGGTGGAGCTGCGGGCCGCCGCCGACGGGGACGGGTGGACCGCCGAGGTGCCGTTCCGGCTCGCCGGGCTGGCCGCCGAGGGGCGCCGCCGGGGGCTGCGCGGGATGCAGGCCTGGGACGTCCGGGTGGGCGTGCGCTGCGCCGACGGGAGCTCCCTGCTCACCTCCCTGCGCCCCCTGGGCGGTCTGCTCCGCCGCAGGGCCCTGCTCAGCAGCCGGTACGGTGTTCTGCTGGCGCAGCCCTACCGCACGGCCGCCGGAGCGCTGGCCGTGCGCCTCGCGCCCGGTGCCGGGGGCGCGCTGACCTTCGTACGCAACCGCCTCGACCGCGCCCGCACGCGCAGGTCACGCTAGAGCTCGGGAGATACGCATGACATTTCTGATCACCGGTGGTGCCGGCTACATCGGCGCGCACGTCGTCCGGGCGATGCTGCTCGCGGGTGAGAAGGTCGTGGTCTTCGACGACCTCTCCACGGGCCGGGAGGAGCGCGTCCCCGAGGGTGTTCCGCTGGTGACGGCGTCGGTGCTGGACCGGCTGGCCCTGGACGAGGCCCTTCGCGAGCACAAGATCACCGGTGTGGTGCACCTGGCGGGCAAGAAGCAGGTCGGCGAGTCCGTCGAGAAGCCGCTGTACTACTACCGGGAGAACGTGCAGGGCCTCACCGTGCTGCTGGAGGCCGTGGCGGCCGCGGGCATCCGCAACTTCCTCTTCTCCTCCTCCGCCTCCGTGTACGGCATGCCGGACGTGGACTCCGTCACGGAGGAGACCCCCTGCAAGCCGCTGAGCCCGTACGGCGAGACGAAGCTGGCCGGTGAGTGGCTGGTCCGCGCCGCCGGAAAGGCGCACGGCATCTCCACCGCCTGCCTGCGCTACTTCAACGTGGCGGGCGCGGCCACCCCCGAGCTCGCGGACACCGGGGTCTTCAACCTGGTCCCGATGGTCTTCGAGCGCTACGACGCCGGCGAGGGCGCCCGGATCTTCGGCGACGACTACCCGACCCCGGACGGCACCTGCATCCGCGACTACATCCACGTCGAGGACCTCGCGGACGCCCATGTGGTGGCCGCGCGCCGGCTCGCCGAGTGGGGCGCGGCCGGCGACCACAAGGACCTCACCCTCAACATCGGGCGGGGCGAGGGCGTCTCGGTCAAGGAGATGGTCGAGCTGCTGAACGAGGGCACCGGGCACACCTACGCGCCGGTCGTCACCCCGCGCCGCCCCGGCGACCCGGCGAAGGTCGTGGCCTCGGCCGACCGGATCGCGAGCGAGCTGGGCTGGAAGGCGCGGCACGACGTCCGCGAGATGATCACCTCCGCGTGGGCGGGCTGGGAGGCCAACCGCCGGGCCCAGCGGGACCCCCACCGGGACGTCCACGCGGTCTGAGCCCCGTACGTACGCAGCCGCCCGCCCCGGACCTGTTCCGGGGCGGGCGGCTTTCGTGTGAGGGAGGGGCTCAGCGCTCCAGGAAGGCGAACAGCGCCTCCCACCGGTCGGTGATCTCCGCGCTGGAGTAGCGCCGTACCCGGCGGAAGGCCTCGTCGCCGAGCGCCTCGCGCGTCTCGCGGTCCGACATCAGGGTGTCCAGGTGTCCGGCCAGCTCCATCGTGTTGCCCAGGCGGGCGAGCAGCCCGTCCTCGCCGTGCCGGACGATCTCGCGCACGCCCGGCGCGCAGTCGAAGGCGGCCACGGGCAGGCCCGCCGCCATCGCCTCCAGCAGGGTGATCGGGAACCCCTCGGCGCGGGAGGCCTGCGCGAAGACGGACGCCTCGCGCAGCGCGCCCAGGACGTCGGCGGTGCTGCCCATCCACTCCACGGAGTCGTCGAGGCCGAGCGAGGTGCAGTGCGCCCGCAGCGTCGCCTCCTCGGAGCCCGCGCCGTAGATGCGCAGGGTCCAGTCCGGGTGGCGGGGGGCCGCGTCCGCCCAGGCGTCGAGAAGCAGGTCGACGCCCTTCTCGAAGGCGAGGCGGCCGACGCTCGCCACGACCTTCGCGGTGCGCGGGGCGGGGGAGTCCGGCATGAACGGCAGCGGGTTCGGCATGCTGGCGACGTTCTCCATGCCGGCCCGGATCCACAGGTCCGCGTCCTCGGGGGTGAGGACCAGCATCCGGTCGACCTCGGGGTAGAAGCGTCGGACCCGCTCGCCCCGGGTGGACTTGTGGCTGGCCTCGAAGGACTCGTGGCTCATCCCGATGACCGACAGCCCCTTGGTGTCCGCGAGGGCCACCCACTCCATCGCCCACACCTGGGTGACGATCACGACGGAGCCGGGCCGCGCCGCGCGGAATAGGCCGCTCAGCGTCTCCGCCTTGGCCCGCATCCCCGCCCGGCGGGCGGCCTGGCGGCGCCGCTCGGGGGCGTTGAGGCGGCCCTTGATGCCGCGCAGCCGGCGTGCCTTCGGCGGGTGGGTCGCGTACAGGGTGGTCATCTCGTACGGGAGGTCGTCCGGGAGCCGCTGGCGGATCTCCTCGGCGACGGGCGCGATGCCCACGACGTGCACCCGGTGGCCCCGGTCGGTGAAGAGCCGGGCCATCTGGTGCGACCAAGTGGTCACGCCGCCGAGCTCGTCCACGCTGTTGGAGACGAGGAAGACGTCGCGGCCGCCCGGCACCGCGGGCTCGTGGGGCTGCTGGCTCACTTGCCGCTCCTGGTGAAGAACTTCTCGACGATCTGGCGGGCCGCGTCCCCGCGGTCGTACTCGCCGAACTCGGCGAGGAACCGCTGGCGGGCCTCGGCGTACTTGGCGTCGGCCTCGTCGAAGGCGGAGACGGCCTGCATCAGCTCGTCGGCCGTGGCCACCACCGGGCCGGGCGCCTTCTCCTTCAGGTCGAAGTAGGTGCCCCGGATGTCGGTGGAGTACTTCTCGTAGTCGTAGGCGAAGAACAGCATCGGCCGGTCCAGGACCGCGTAGTCGAACATCACGGAGGAGTAGTCGGTGATCAGCCCGTCGGCGAGCGCCAGCAGCGGGGTGATGTCGTGGTGCCGGGACACGTCGACCACCCGGCCCGCCACCGACGGGGGCAGCGAGACGCTGTTGAGGTAGTGGGTGCGCACCAGCAGCGTGAAACGGTCGCCGAGCCGGTCCGCGAACTCCTCGACGTCGAAGGGGAACTCGAAGCCCTCCACCGTGCCGTCCGCGCTCGCCCGGAAGGTCGGCGCGTACAGCAGCACCCGCTTGTCCGGGTCGATGCCCAGTTCGGCGGCGAGCGGACCGCGGACCCGCTCCCCGCTGTCCGCTTCGGCGCGGTGCGCCTCGACGAGGGCGTCGTTGCGCGGGTAGCCGGTGCGCAGCAGCACCTCGTCACGGAGGCGGAAGCCCTTGGCGAGGGTCCGTACGTCGTGCTCGGAGCGGATCAGGAAGTGGTCGAAGCGGTCGACGGCCTTCTGGAAGCGGTCCTGTGCGGGCTTGCCCTGCGCCTTGGTGCGGGGTTCGTGGAAGCCCATCCGCTTGAGCGCGGAGCCGTGCCAGGTCTGGATGTACGTGGTCCCGGGGCGCTTGGCCAGCGCGAGCGGGAAGCCCTGGTTGTCGACCCAGTACTCGGCCTGGGCGAGCGCCCGCAGGTACTGCCAGCTCCACCGCTTGACCAGGGTGGCCCCCTCGGGGAAGCCGGTGGGCTTGGCGCCCGCGTAGGACCAGATCGCCTCGAAGGGCGCGCCCTGGCGGACGAGCTCCTCGTAGATCGCCTTGGGGCTGTCGCTGTACTGCTTGCCCATGTGGCTCTCGAAGACGACCGTGCCCTTCCTGACCGGCAGCTTCGAGAAGACCTCGTGGTAGACCTTCACCTTCTGCTCGCCCGAGCCGATGCTGCGGCGCGCCTTCAGGGCCCGGCGCAGGCTGCGCTTGACGACGCCCGCGGTCTTGCCGTGCATCGCGCTGCCGAGCAGCGTCTGCGTGCGCACGGCGGCGGGGCCCTCGGCGGTCAGGACGTAGGAGAGGTTGCCCTTCTTGGTCACCTCGGGCTCGAAGCGGTCGGAGACCAGCCGGGTCAGGCGCGGGCGGACCCGCAGGCGGGCCGCGGACTCCAGGTCGACGCCGCCGACCGAGACCCGGGTGGTGAGGCGGTCGCCGCCGGCCGTGAGCTTGAGGCGTACGTCCCAGACGGCGTCGATGATGCCGAGGGGGCGGACGGTGCTGCCGATGTCGGCGGTGGCGGTCCACTCGATCGTGCTACCGGCGTGGCGCACGGTTGCCACCGGGAAGCTGAAGGAGCGCACGCCGATCTGCCGGCGGGCCCGGAGCTCCAGGGAGGCCTTGAGCTCGGCGTCCTCCGGGATGCGGCCCAGGGGGTTCACGACGGAGCCGGACAGGGTGACGGTGCCGCGCCCGTCGTCCTCGTACGAGTCGAGGCGGTTTCCGAGGACCAGGGAGGGCAGCGGCGTGGTGTGGAAGCCCTGGTCGGTGACGTCCAGTATCCGGCGGCCCTCGGCGTCGTCGAGGTGTTCGGCGCACCAGTAGACGCGTCCGTCGCGCTCGGCGAGCGGGGAGGACAGCCGGCCCTTGTTGGTCATCGCGTCGGCGGCGGCCAGGAGGTTCTTCCAGTCCTCCTTGCCGAGCAGGTAGGCGCAGATGGCCTGGAGGTGGGTGACGTTCTCGTACGCGGCCGGGTCGATGCCGGCCAGGTAGCCGTTGGCGAGCCGGGCGAACTCCTGGCGGTAGGCGTCGCCGAGGAGCGGCAGGTCGCGCAGGTGGAGCACCAGGTCGTGCTTGAGGAACTTGGCGTCCTTGGCGGTCTTGATCGCGGTGTGGCCCTTGGCGGCGAGCAGCTCGTCGACGCGGCGGTGGATCTCCATCCGGTGGACGAAGTTCGCGATCTCGTGGCGCCGGTTGCTGATCGACTTGGCGGCGGCCTTCTCGACCACGTTCCAGAAGTAGACGTGGTTCGGGATCAGGGTGATCCGGCGGGCGGCGACGTAGGCCTGTGCCGAGAACAGCAGGTCCTCGTAGTGGATGCCGACCGGGAACTCCAGGCCCTGTTCCAGCAGGAACGCGCGCCGGTAGCACTTGTTCGTGGAGAGGGTGTCGTAGACCAGCAGGTCCGGGTACTCGGTGATCGACTCCAGGGTGCGGGTCCGGGAGTAGATCCACGGGTACCACTCGGTGGTCTTGCCCCACCGGTTGTCGAGGTGGACGCGTACGCACATGCCCGAGACCAGGTCGGATCCGGTGCTCTCGGCGGCCGCGAGCATGTTGCGGCAGGCGTTGCGCTCCAGGACGTCGTCGCTGTCCAGGAACATGACGTAGGTGCCGGTGGCCTGCTTGATGCCGTGGTTGCGCGGGGCTCCGCAGCCGCCGCTGTTCTCGGGCAGCTGGAAGGCGCGCACCCGTCCCGGGTTCGCCGCTTCCAGCTCGCGGGCGACCGCGTAGGAACGGTCCTTGCTGCAATCGTCCACGATCACGACTTCGACCCCGCGCAGGGTCTGGTCCAAAACCGACTGGACGGCCGCCTGCAGACGCTCTGCGTCGTTGTAGACGATGACGACCACGGAGACGTCAGGCACGTGCACCTCGATCCCTTCGTTCCATTCCGCTTATTCAGTCAAAGCTACCGTGTGCCGCACGCGACTCGGGCAGGCCGACCACCGGCGTGCATACTTCTAAGGAAGAGGTGAGTGGCGGGTCCGGTCGCCGACAATCACCCGTTAGGACGCCAGCAGGAAGTGCTCATGACCAAGCTGTCGGTAGTTGTCCCCTGTTACAACGAAGAAGCCGTCATCGACCGGTTCGACGCCGAGATCCGCAAGGTGCTGGACGCCCTGCCCGTCGAGTACGAGGTCTGCTACGTCGACGACGGCAGCCGCGACGGGACCCTCGGCAAGCTCCGCAAGATCGCCGCCGAGCACGGGGAGCGGACCCGCTACGTGTCCTTCAGCCGGAACTTCGGCAAGGAGGCCGGCATGCTCGCCGGGCTCCGCGAGGCCACCGGCGACGCCGTGGTGATCATGGACGCGGACCTCCAGCACCCGCCCGAGCTGATCGCCACCATGCTGGAGCACTACCGGCAGGGCCACGACCAGATCATCGCCCGGCGCACCCGCGAGGGCGACAAGAAGGTCCGCTCCGCCCTCAGCCGCCTCTACTACCGCGGGGTCAACCGCTGGGTCGACGTGGAGCTCACCGACGGGGTCGGGGACTTCCGCATGCTCTCCCGCCCGGCCGTCGACGCGCTGCTCGCGCTCCCCGAGTACAACCGCTTCTCCAAGGGCCTCTTCTCCTGGATCGGCTTCGACACCGTCCACTTCGACTACCAGAACGCCCAGCGCGAGGCGGGCGAGACCAAGTGGAAGTTCGGCTCCCTGCTGAATTACGGCATGGACGGGCTGATCTCGTTCAACAACAAGCCGCTGCGCCTCGGCATCTGGCTCGGGGTGTCGCTGGTCGCGCTGACCGGCCTGTACGCGCTGTGGATCACCGTCATGGCGATCACCAACGGCATCGACTCGCCCGGTTACGTCACGATCATCGCGATGATCGCCGGCATCGGCGGCATGCAGATGATCATGCTGGGCCTGATCGGCGAGTACATCGGCCGCATCTACTACGAGACCAAGCGCCGCCCGCACTTCCTCGTCAAGGAAGCCCACGGCGCCGACGCCGAACGGATGCCCGGGATCTCCGAAGCCGTGATCGCGGAGCGCAGCCGCCGATGAGCGACCGCAGCCGACGGGACCAGCTCGGCCAGATCTTCCGCTTCGCCCTGGTGGGCGGGGTCAACACCGGCACCTTCTTCGGCATCTACCTGCTGCTGCACCCGTGGATGCCCTACTTCGCCGCCTACACGCTGGCCTTCGTGCTGTCGATGGTCGGGTCGTTCTTCATGAACACCTACTTCACCTACCGCACCCGGCCCACCTGGAAGAAGTTCCTCCTCTTCCCGCTGACGAACATCACGAACTACGTGATCCAGTCCGCCGGCCTCTACGCCCTGGTCAGCTGGGCCAGGATGGACACCCGGATCGCCCCCCTGGTCGCCGCCGTCGTCGCCATCCCGTTCACCTTCCTGCTCTCCCGCAAGATCCTCATCCCGGGCACCGGCGCCGCCGCCCCCGGCCCCGGGCCGGAGCCCGCGGCGGAGCGTTCCTCGTCCACGGTCTGAAACCGGCGGGCGGCCCCGCCGCCCCACCCCGTAGATTGGGCCAGTCGGTCAGAAGGTCTCTGCGGTGAGGGGAAAGACGTGTCAACGGCTAGGCAAGGTGTCGTGGACGCCCGCAGGATCGTGGTCAAGGTCGGCTCCTCCTCCCTGACCACCGCCGCAGGCGGGCTCGACGCCGACCGGGTGGACGCACTCGTCGACGTACTCGCCAAGGCCCGCAGCGGCGGCGAGAAGGAGATCGTGCTCGTCTCCTCCGGAGCCATCGCCGCCGGCCTCTCCCCGCTCGGCCTGGCCCGCCGCCCCAAGGACCTCGCCCGGCAGCAGGCCGCCGCCAGCGTCGGCCAGGGCCTCCTCGTCGCCCGGTACACCGCCTCCTTCGCCCGCTACGGAGTCCGCGTCGGCCAGGTCCTGCTGACCACCGACGACACCAGCCGGCGCGCCCACTACCGCAACGCCTACCGCACCCTCGACCAGCTCCTGGCCATGGGCGCCCTCCCCGTCGTCAACGAGAACGACACCGTCGCCACCGACGAGATCCGCTTCGGAGACAACGACCGGCTGGCCGCCCTCGTGGCCCACCTGGTCCGCGCCGACCTCCTCGTCCTCCTCTCCGACGTCGACGGGCTCTACGACGGAGACCCCTCCCTGCCCGGCACCACCCGCATCGACGAGGTGCGCGGCCCCGAGGACATCGCCCACGTCTCCATCGGCAGCGCCGGCAAGGCCGGCGTCGGCACCGGCGGCATGGTCACCAAGGTCGAAGCCGCCCGCATCGCCGCCGCCGCCGGGATCCCCGTCGTCCTCACCTCCGCCAGCCACGCCGCCGACGCACTCGCCGGCCGCGAGACCGGCACGCACTTCCACGCCACCGGCCGCCGCTCCGCCGACCGGCTGCTCTGGCTCCAGCACGCGTCGACCCCGCAGGGACACCTCGTCCTGGACGACGGCGCCGTACGGGCCGTCACCGAGCGCGGCAGCTCGCTCCTGCCCGCCGGCATCGCCGCCGTCGAAGGCGACTTCAGCGCCGGCGACCCCGTCGAGCTGCGCGCCGCCGACGGCCGGGCCGTGGCCCGGGGCCTGGTCAACTTCGACGCGAAGGAACTCCCGCAGCTCCTCGGCCGCTCCACCCGCGAGCTTGCGCGGGAGCTCGGACCCGCGTACGAGCGGGAGGTCGTCCACCGCGACGATCTGGTGCTGCTCCAGGGCTGAGGTTCTGCAAAACCGCCGCGCGGCGGGCCGGGGACTGGTCAACTGTGTGGGGCGGACACGCGTAGCGCAGACAGGAGGCGGGCTGGTGAGAGGAGCGCTGACCAGCGTCAACGGCGGAGGGGACGGGCAGGCCGAGGTCTCCCGGCTGTGGCACGTCACCCTGAGCGTCTCCGGCAAGCCGGCGCCGCTGTCCGAGGTGCGGCGCGGGCTGGAGCAGCTCGCACACGACCACCCCTTCCTGCTGACCAGCCGGTACGCCGACGACCACGCGGAGATCCGGTACTGGGAGGAGGCCCGCGACCTCCACGACGCGGCGGCCGTCGCCCTGCGGCTCTGGGGCGAACACCGCTCGTCGGCGCAGCTGCCGCCGTGGGAGATCGTCGGGCTGGAGGTCATCGACCGGCCGACGTACCACCAGCGCGTCGCGGAAGGCTACGGCCCACCCCCGGCCCACCCGGTGGGCGTGCACCCTTACTGACGCGGTCCTCGCGCCGACCGCTCAGCGCCGGGGCGCTTCGCGGGCTCCGGGCCCGCGGCGACCGCCACCGGCCCCGCCCCGCGGGCCGACGGACGCAGTCCGGCGCGGCGGCGCGGAGCCCGGGGGCCCGTCAGGGCCGGGCGGTGCGGGCGGCGCGTCAAGAGGAGCCGTCTCGGGGGATGGAAACCCTGGCGGGGCCCACGACGCCGGGGATTACCCTGGGCGGCATGACCTCGCTCGACGACGCCACCGCGACCTCCCCCGTCACCGCCACCGCGCAGGCGGCCCGCACCGCCGCCGCCACCATCGCCCCACTCCCGCGGTCCGCCAAGGACGCGGCCCTGCTGGCCATCGCGGACGCGCTGGAGGCCCGTACGGCCGAGATCGTCGAGGCCAACGCCAAGGACATCGACAAGGCCCGCGCCGCCGGCACCAGCGAGACCGTCATCGACCGCCTCACCCTCACCCCCGAGCGGGTCGCCGCCATCGCCTCCGACGTGCGCGACGTGGCGGCGCTCCCCGACCCCGTCGGCGAGGTCGTCCGCGGCTCCACCCTCCCCAACGGCATCGACCTCCGCCAGATCCGCGTCCCCCTCGGGGTCGTCGGCATCATCTACGAGGCCCGCCCCAACGTCACCGTCGACGCCGCCGCGCTCTGCCTGAAGTCCGGCAACGCCGTCCTGCTCCGCGGCAGCTCCTCCGCCTACGCCTCCAACACCGCCCTCGTCGCCATCCTGCGCGACGCCGTCGAGGCCGCCGGGCTGCCCGCCGACGCGATCCAGCTCGTCCCCGGCGAGTCCCGCGACTCCGTCCGCGAGCTGATGCGCGCCCGCGGCCTCGTCGACGTGCTCATCCCGCGCGGCGGTGCCTCCCTCATCAAGACCGTCGTCGAGGAGTCCATCGTCCCGGTCATCGAGACCGGTACCGGCAACTGCCACGTCTACGTCGACGCCCAGGCCGACCTCGACATGGCCGTGGACATCCTCGTCAACTCCAAGGCCCAGCGGCCCTCCGTCTGCAACGCCGCCGAGACCCTCCTCGTGCACCGCGACATCGCCGACGCCTTCCTGCCGCGCGCCCTCGACGCGCTCGCCGAGGCCGGCGTGACCGTCCACGGCGACGAGCGGGTGCTGGCCGCGGCCGAAGGGGGCAAGGTCACCGCCCTGCCCGCCACCGACGAGGACTGGGCCGCCGAGTACCTGTCGTACGACATCGCCGCCGGCGTCGTGGACTCCCTCGACGACGCCGTCGCACACATCCGCCGCTGGACCTCCGGCCACACCGAGGCGATCGTCACCACCTCGCAGGCCGCCGCCCGCCGCTTCACCCAGCTGGTCGACTCGACCACGGTCGCCGTGAACGCCTCCACCCGGTTCACGGACGGTGGCCAGTTCGGCTTCGGCGCCGAGATCGGGATCTCCACCCAGAAGCTGCACGCCCGGGGCCCGATGGGCCTTCCCGAGCTGACCTCCACCAAGTACATCGTCACCGGCGACGGTCACGTCCGGTAACCGGCGCGGGGACACGGTGTGGCCGGAATCGGGCTTACACCCTGCCCAAAGCGGCCCCCCAGGTCTAGGCTGGTCCCGTGCCGGACGACGTGGGGGGCAAGCCGTTCCCGGACGACGGGACCCCCGAAGACCATGGAAACGACCGCGGAGGCGCGGATCACGACTTCGCCTCCGTGGTGTTCGACGAGGCCTTCGTCCGGAACGCCGAGATCCATGAACCGAGCGCGGCCGAGCGCCAGCGCGCCGCCGACCGGGCGCGCGCCGAGGCCGAAGCCGCCCGCGTCGCCGGCGGCTGGGCGTCCGACGACGACTACGGCTACCCCGACGGCTACGGCGTCGACGACCCCGGATGGGAGCCCGGCCAGTACGGCCACGGCTACGCCGAAGGCCCGTACGGCGCGTACGGCGGAGCCATGCGCCCCTACCGCGGCCGCGCGCCCTGGCTGCGTCCCGTCGCCTGGGTGCTCGCCGTCGTGATGGGGCTCGGCATGGTCGCGCTGGCCTTCAGCGCCGTCTACCGCAGCGCCTCCGGCGACCAGGACCCCGCACCCGCCCCGGCCAGTACTCCGCTCAGGGAAGTCACCGGCGTCGGCGCGTTTACGCACCCCGTCGGCCGCCAACCCTGAAGGTACGACCCCACTCGTTCGCTCCGGAGCCGGGGGCTTCTCTGAAGCGGGGACAGCGGGAGAAGCGATGGCCGTACCAGGAGATCCGCCCAACGGCACCCCCGAAGGCATCGGCGGGGGTGACGACGAACCGCGCCCGGACGAGTACCGCTCCGTGGTGTTCGACGAGGACTTCGTCCGCGCCGCCCGGCTCCAGGAGTTCTCCGCCCAGGAACGCATGGGCGAGCACGCCCGGGCCGTCCGCAGCCGGTCCATCTGGTCCGGCGCCGGCGGCGGCTCCGGCCCCCGCACCGGCACCCCCGGCCGCGGCGCCCGCCAAGGCATGCTGCTCGTGCTGCTCGTCGCCACGGCCTTCGCGATCGCCGTGTACATGGGCATGCGCAACCCGTACATGCCCCCGGCCGGAGGCAACGCCGAGCCGCTGAGCAGCACCGTCGTGCCCCTGGCCCCGGCCACCCCGGTGCCGGGCGGCCGGCCGGCCGACCTCTACGCGAGCAGCCCGGCGGCCGAGTACCGGATCGGGGCGGCCGGGATCACCCTCCCGGCCGTGCGCCGCACCCACCACTTCACCGAGGGGCAGGTCGTCGCGGCCCTGTCCATCGCCAAGGACTACCTGGTGCAGTCCTCGCTCGACCCGGACGTGCTCTCCGGCGCCGCCTCCCGGCCCGTGCGGGTGCTCCTGGACCCCGGGCAGCTCGCCCAGTTCGACGAGAGCATGGCCACGCCCTCCGGCGACGGCAGGCACGCCGCCACAGGCTGGCTGGTCCGCTTCGACCCGGGCACCGCCGTCATGGCCGACTCCCGGGTCCGGGTCAGCGGGACCCTGGCCTTCCAGGAGCTGAACCCGGAGGTGCTGGAGGTCAGCACCGACCACACTTTCGTGTACGCCGTACGGCCGTCGGCCGGTCCGTCCGCCGCACCCGACGGGGCCTCGCTCTTCACCGTCCGCCGCGAGCTGCGTCTGCGCTTCGACCGGGAGGACCTCACGGCCCGCCGGGCCGAGGTGTCCTCGGCCTACGTGATGGCCGGGCCGCAGGACTGCGCCACCGAGCCCGCCGAGGGCTTCCGCCCGCTCACGGCCGGAGCCGGGCCCACCACCGTGGGCCCGCCCGCCAGCGACCCGTACGCCAGCGGCCAGCCCAGGCGCACCGCCGGGCTGTGCGGCGTACTGGCCCCGGGCGCGGCGGCGAGCAGCCCGCCGGCCGGCTCGGAGCCGCCGGAACCTCCGGCCTCCGTCAGTCCCGCTCCGTAGAGCCGGCCGGGCCCGTGGGACCGGTGGAGTCCTTGGGGGCGCCGGAGCCGCGGGCGGCGCCGCCCGTTCCGGTGAACTTGTCGCGCAGCTTGCCGCCGAGGTCGCCCGCGCCGCCCGCGATGTCGCCGACCAGCTTCATCAGCGGGTCCTTGCTGGTGCGCACCGACTCCGCGTAGTGCGAGGCGGACTGGCGGAAGGAATCGGTCACCGAGGTGTCCTTGTCCTCCTCCCGCCGCGGGTAGTGGCCGTCCATGATCCGCTGGTACTCGCGGCTCTGGGACCACTTCTTCAGCTCGGCGGCCCGCACCGTCGTGAAGGGGTGGGTCCGCGGCAGCATGTTCAGGATCTTCAGGACGGAGTCGCGCAGGTCGCCGCTCTCCTCGTACTCCTCGGCCTGGGCGAGGAAGGCGTCCACGTTCATCTCGTGGAGGTGGTTGCCGCCCGCGATCTTCATCAGGCCCCGCATCGAGGCGTTCACGTCCTGCCCCACCAGCAGACCGGCCCGGTCCGCCGACAGCTCGGACTTGCGGAACCACTCGCGCAGCGCGGTGACGATCGCCGTGATCGCCACATTGCCGAGCGGTATCCACGCGACCTTCAGCGCCAGGTTCGTCAGGAACAGCAGCACCGTGCGGTACACGGAGTGCCCGGACAGCGCGTGGCCCACCTCGTGGCCCACCACCGCCCGCATCTCCTCCTCGTCGAGGAGCTCCACCAGCGCCGTCGTCACGACGATGATCGGCTCGTCCAGCCCGATGCACATCGCGTTGGGCTTCGGGTCCTGCTGCACGTACATCTGGGGGACCTTCTCCAGGTCCAGGATGTAGCAGGCGTCGCGCAGCATCTCGTGCAGGTGCGGGAACTGGGCCTCGCCCACCCGCACCGAGTCCGACAGGAACAGCAGCCGCAGGCTGCGCTCCGGAAGCAGGCCGCTGAGGGCCTTGAACACCGTGTCGAAACCGGCGAGTTTGCGCAGCGCGACCAGCGCCGAGCGGTCCGCCGGGTGTTCGTAGGCCCGCGAGGAAATCCCCGGGAACCTCTTGCGATTGCGTGCCGGTGACGTCTCGGCTGCGGTGTCCGTCATGGCGTCCTCCCCCTGGATCGGCTGTGGTGACGTGTGTCCATACTCTCCAACGCCTGAGTCGGCGTGAGCGTGCCCCGGGCCCCCGCATACGATGTGAGGGAAGTCTCCGCTCGCTCCCCGACTCGATAGGTACCTGCCTGATGAGCCTCGCCTCCACCGCCCACAACCTGGTCGTCCTCGCCTCGGAGGGGGCCGAGCAGCACGGCGGCAACCACGACAGCCTGAACCCGTACCTGACCGGCGGTGCCGCCTTCGTGATCCTGATGCTGATGCTCTGGGTCACCACGCGCCTGAACCGCGACCGCTAGGCCGCACAGTCCCGTCCGTACCGGGCCGCCGCGCACGCGCCACCGGGCCAGTAGGCTCTGCGCTCATGGGAGAGCAGGAAATGCCTACGGGCCCGGTCAAGCGCCGGCTCGGAGTGATGGGCGGGACGTTCGACCCGATCCACCACGGACACCTGGTGGCCGCCAGTGAGGTAGCCGCCCTTTTCCACCTCGACGAGGTGGTCTTCGTACCCACGGGCGAACCGTGGCAGAAGTCGCAGCGGGCCGTGTCCCCCGCCGAGGACCGCTACCTCATGACGGTCATCGCGACGGCCTCCAACCCGCAGTTCTCCGTCAGCCGCATCGACATCGACCGCGGCGGGCCGACGTACACCATCGACACCCTGCGGGACCTGAGCGCGCTCAACGCCGACGCCGACCTGTTCTTCATCACCGGTGCCGATGCCCTCGCCCAGATCCTGACCTGGCGCAACGCGGACGAGCTGTTCTCCCTCGCCCACTTCATCGGAGTGACCCGGCCCGGCCACGTCCTCACGGACGACGGACTGCCCGAGGGCGGTGTCTCGCTGGTCGAGGTGCCCGCGCTCGCCATCTCCTCCACGGACTGCCGCACACGGGTCGCCCAGGGAGATCCGGTCTGGTATCTGGTTCCGGACGGTGTGGTGCGCTACATCGACAAGCGCGAGCTGTACCGGGGAGCCTGAGCTTCCGGAGAGAGGGGCCCCGCGGTGAACGAACCACAGGATCCGTACGACCCGTACGCCGCCCAGCAGCAGCTCATCGGATACGACGCGTCCGGCAGACCCGTGTACGGCCAGGTGACCGCGCAGCCCGTGCAGCCCGCCCCGCCCCCGTACGGGCAGCAGTACCCGCTGCACCAGCAGTACCCGCAGTACCCGCAGTACGAGCAGCCGTACCAGGAGCCCCAGGGCCACGACCCGTACCAGCAGGGGTACCCGCAGGCCGCCGCCCACGGGTACGACGTCCGGCAGGACCAGTCGCAGCAGCCCCAGCAGCCCCAGCAGTGGATCCCGCAGCAGAACACCCCCCAGCACCCCCCGGTCCAGGCCCGGCCGCCGGCGCAGGCGCCGGTTCCCGAGCCGCGCCGGGCGGCCCCCGCCGAGACCGCCGCCGGGACCGCCGCCGGGCCGGACGGCGACCGGGGCCGCGACTACCGCACGGAGCAGTTCGCCTTCATCGACCAGCCCGACGAGGACTCCGAGGACGTCATCGACTGGCTCGCCTTCACCGAGAGCCGGACCGAGCGCCGCGAGGAGGCCCGGCGCCGCGGCCGCAACAGGGTCGTCGCCCTGGCCGTCGTCCTCGCCCTCGCCGCCGCCGGCGGCCTCGGCTGCCTCTGGTACGCGGGCGGCCTGCCCTTCCTCGACGGCCCCGGACAGAAGAAGGGCGCCGCGGCCGCCGCAGGCGCCCAGCAGCGCGACATCATCGTCGTCCACCTGCACAACACGAAGCGGGGCGGCAGCTCGACCGCCCTCCTCGTGGACAACGTCACCACCGGGCAGGGCGCCACCGTCCTGATCCCCAACACCCTGGGCGTCCCCAAGCAGGACGGCACCGCGACGTCCCTCGGCAAGGCGGTGGAGGAGGGCGGGCTCGGCACCCGCGAGTCCCTCGACACCGTGCTCGGCACCCGTATCGGCGGCACCTGGCGCCTGGACACCCCCTTCCTGGAACGGCTCGTCGAGCTCGTCGGGGGCATCGAGGTCGACACCGACGCGGCGGTCCCGGCCGACGAGCAGGCCAAGACCCCGGCCGTGGCCCAGGGCGGCCGGCAGAGCCTGACCGGGGCGATGGCCGTCGCCTACGCCACCCACCGGGGCCAGGGCGAGCCCGAGGCCAGGCAGCTGGAGCGCACCGGCAGGGTGCTCCACGCCGTCCTCCGCAAGATCCCCGGCGACCCGAAGGCGGCCGCCACCACCGTCGAGAGCATGGGCCAGATCCTCGACCCGGGGCTCGACGCGCAGAACCTCGGCGGGCTGCTGGCGCGGATCGGCGAGCACGCGAAGGTCGCCGCGTACCGCACCGAGGTCCTCACGGTGAAGCCGGACGGCGGCCTGACCGACGAGGCCGGCCGTACGGTGGTCAAGGAGATCCTCGGCGGCTCCTTCACCGCGGCCCAGCCGGGCGCCGCCCCCCGCGTCGGCCTCAAGGACGCCACCGGGGACGAGAAGGCGCAGGTCGCGGCGAAGGCGGCGCTGATCAACGGCGGCTACGGCTTCGTGGACGGCGGCAAGGCCGACCGGACGGCTGCCACCACGCGGATCACGTACCAGGACGACGCGCAGCGGGACCGGGCGGTCGACGTGGCCAAGACGCTGGGGCTGCCGGAGACGGCCGTGAAGAAGGCCGAGACGGCGGTGAACGCGGACGTCGTGGTGACCCTGGGCAGGGACTACGAGGCGTCCTGACGCGGCGGGCCGGGCCGGGCAGCGCCCGCCCGGCCGGCCCCCGACCTGGGCCTTCGCCCGCGCCGGACGTTCCGCGCGGGCGGCGTCGGCGGTACGTGAGACCCTTGTAGGCATCTGTCCGCCAACCCGAAAGCATGGCCAGTGACCGCCACGGACCGCTCCATCGAGCTCATCACCACCGCCGCCCAGGCGGCGGCCGACCGGCTCGCGCACGACATCATCGCGTACGACGTCAGCGACGTGCTGTCGATCACCGATGCCTTCCTGCTCGCCTCGGCGCCCAACGACCGCCAGGTCAAGTCGATCGTCGACGAGATCGAGGAGCGCCTCCTGAAGGAGCTCGGCGCCAAGCCGGTGCGCCGCGAGGGCGACCGCGACGCCCGCTGGATCCTGCTCGACTACGTCGACATCGTGGTGCACGTCCAGCACAGCGAGGAGCGCGTCTTCTACGCGCTGGAGCGCCTGTGGAAGGACTGCCCCGAGATCGAGCTCCCCGAGGACGCCAAGCTCACCATCGGCAAGGCCGAGGAGCACGCCAAGCTGCGCGAGGCGCAGGGCGACGACGAACTGGACGGTGATCTGTTCTGAGCACGACCACGACGTCCGCCGGCAAGCCCGGCAGGAAGATCGTCCTCTGGCGGCACGGCCAGACCTCGTGGAACCTGGAGCGCCGCTTCCAGGGCTCCACGGACATCGAGCTGACCGAGACGGGTGTGGCGCAGGCGCGCCGCGCCGCCCGGCTGCTGGCCTCGCTGAGGCCCGACGCCATCGTCGCCTCGGACCTGCGGCGGGCCGCCGACACGGCTGCCGAGCTGGCCGCCGTCACGGGCCTGACCGTGGCACACGACGAGGCGCTGCGCGAGACGTACGCCGGCGAGTGGCAGGGGCTCACCCACGAGGAGATCCTCGCGAAGTACGGCGAGCAGTACGCGGCGTGGAAGCGCGGCGAGCCCGTCCGCCGCGGTGGCGGCGAGCTGGAGACCGAGGTCGCCGACCGCGCCGCTCCGGTGGTGCTGGACCACGCGGACCGGCTGCCCGGGAACGGCACGCTCGTCGTCGTCAGCCACGGCGGCACGATCCGTACGACGATCGGCCGCCTGCTGGGCCTGGAGCCGTCCCACTGGGAGGGCCTGGGCGGGCTCTCCAACTGCTGCTGGTCCGTCCTCGGCGAGGGCGCGCGCGGCTGGCGGCTGCTGGAGCACAACGCCGGCACGCTGCCGGAGCCGGTGCTCGGCGACGACGACTGAGGTCCTCCGCCGGGCCCTCCGCAGGCCCGTCCGCGGCGCCCCGAGGGGGCCCTCGGACCCGGATTTCACTTTCCGGCTGGTCACAGGCTAGAGTTCTTCTTGTTCGCAGCGAAGAACACCGGAAACGGGGGGAACGCGGCGGAGAGCGGGGCTATAGCTCAGTTGGTAGAGCGCCTGCATGGCATGCAGGAGGTCAGGAGTTCAATTCTCCTTAGCTCCACAATCAGGATCCCGTCCCCAACAGGGGGCGGGATCCTTGCGTTTGTTCCCCTTCGTGCGCTTGCTGCCCCGTCCGCTGCCGACGTGGCAGAATCGGACGGCCGGAGGGGGACACGACGGCCCGATGCGGGAGGGAGTCGCTGACGGATGGGTGCACACCGGCGGCGGTGCGACTGGTGCAACAACGGCACGCCGATCGTGCGGGACATGGACCCGGTCAATCCCGACTACCAGTACTGGTGCGAGGAATGCGCGCGGGCGCTGATCATAAAAGGCGACCCGATCGAGACGTACCGGGAGCTGGAGGGCGAGCCGATCTACGGCCGGCTGCTCGACGAACACTGCACGCTGAAGCGGTTCTACCAGTTCGCCCGGGCGTGAGGTCCGGGTCAAAACGCCTGAATCGGACAGTTCCCGGGCTCCCCGGAGGGGCCGGGGAAACCGATTTTTGGACTGGGGCCATGACCGTGTAATGTTCTCGATGTCGCCAGGGGGAACCGGCAAGGGAAACCGAGAAGGGGCCCGGCGGCAGAGAAGCAAGGGGCTATAGCTCAGTTGGTAGAGCGCCTGCATGGCATGCAGGAGGTCAGGAGTTCAATTCTCCTTAGCTCCACAGGAAGGAAGCGGGCCACCCGGATCGGGTGGCCCGCTTCTCGTTGTGCCCGGTCGGTGGAACGTCCGAGCGCCCGCGGGGACCGCTGCGGTACCCTGACGCCATGCGTGCCGTACGCCTTCTGCTTACCGAGCCGCGCTGATCAGTACCGACCCTTCGAGAAGGTCGGCATCGGCGCGGCGTCCCCTCCTGTGCGAGGGGCTTTTTCGTTTGGGCGGGCAGAGACGGCAGAGACGATCGATGGAGCTTCAGAAATCATGAGCGAGACGAACACCCCGGCCCCCGAGGCGGCCGAGGGGCACCGTTACACGGCTGCCATGGCCGCCGACATCGAGGCACGCTGGCAGGACGTATGGGACGCCGAGGGCACGTACGAGGCGCCGAACCCGACCGGTGACCTGGCCGGCGACCCGGCGGTCGTCGCGCGGCCCAAGAAGTTCATCATGGACATGTTTCCGTACCCCTCCGGTGCGGGCCTGCACGTGGGCCACCCGCTGGGCTACATCGCCACCGACGTCTTCGCGCGCCACCAGCGGATGTCCGGCCACAACGTCCTGCACACCCTGGGCTTCGACGCCTTCGGCCTGCCGGCCGAGCAGTACGCCGTGCAGACCGGCACCCACCCGCGCGTGTCGACCGAGGCGAACATCGAGAACATGAAGGTCCAGCTGCGCCGGCTGGGCCTGGGCCACGACAAGCGCCGGTCCTTCGCGACGATCGACCCCGAGTACTACAAGTGGACCCAGTGGATCTTCCTGCAGATCTACAACTCCTGGTACGACGCCGCCGCGAAGAAGGCCCGGCCGATCGCCGAGCTGGTCGCCGACTTCGAGAACGGCAGCCGTGAGGTTCCCGGCGGCCGTGCCTGGGCGGACCTGACCGCCGCCGAGCGGGCCGACGTGCTGAACGGCTTCCGCCTGGCCTACGCCTCGGACGCGCCCGTCAACTGGTGCCCCGGGCTGGGCACCGTCCTGGCCAACGAGGAGGTCACCGCCGACGGCCGGTCCGAGCGCGGCAACTTCCCCGTCTTCAAGTCCCGCCTGAGCCAGTGGAACATGCGGATCACGGCCTACGCCGACCGCCTGCTGGACGACCTGGACGCCCTGGACTGGCCCGAGGCCATCAAGCTGCAGCAGCGCAACTGGATCGGCCGCAGCGAGGGCGCGCGCGTCGACTTCGCGCTGGGCGACGAGGCCATCACCGTCTTCACGACCCGCCCGGACACGCTGTTCGGCGCCACCTACATGGTCCTGGCGCCGGAGCACCCGCTGGTCGAGCGGTTCATCCCGGCAGCCTGGCCCGAGGGCACCCACGACGTGTGGACCGGCGGCTACGCCACCCCCGCCGAGGCCGTGGCCGCGTACCGCAAGCAGGCCGCCTCGAAGTCGGACGTCGAGCGGCAGGCCGAGGCCAAGGACAAGACCGGCGTCTTCACCGGTGAGTACGCGATCAACCCCGTCAGCGGCGACAAGGTCCCCGTCTTCATCGCCGACTACGTGCTGATGGGCTACGGCACCGGCGCGATCATGGCCGTCCCCGCGCACGACAGCCGCGACTTCGAGTTCGCCCGCGCCTTCGAGCTGCCCGTCCGCTGCGTGGTCGAGCCCACGGACGGCCGTGGCACCGACACGGCCGAGTGGGAGGACGCGTTCGTCTCCTACGACGCCAAGCTGGTGAACTCCTCCGGCGAGGGCATCTCGCTGGACGGCCTGGGCGTGGTCGAGGCCAAGGCCGCCATCACCGAGTGGCTGGCCGAGCGCGGCATCGGCGAGGGCACCGTCAACTTCCGCCTGCGCGACTGGCTGTTCAGCCGCCAGCGCTACTGGGGCGAGCCCTTCCCGATCGTCTACGACGAGGCCGGCGTCGCCCACCCGCTGCCCGAGTCGATGCTGCCGCTGGAGCTGCCGGAGGTCGAGGACTACTCGCCGCGCACCTTCGAGCCCGACGACGCCACGTCGAAGCCGGAGACCCCGCTGTCGCGCAACGAGGCGTGGGTCAACGTGGAGCTGGACCTGGGCGACGGCGTGAAGTCCTACCGCCGCGAGACCAACACCATGCCGAACTGGGCCGGTTCCTGCTGGTACGAGCTGCGCTACCTGGACCCGGACAACGCGTCCGCCCTGGTGGACCCGGAGATCGAGCAGTACTGGATGGGCCCGCGCGAGGGCGCGCCGCACGGCGGCGTCGACCTGTACGTCGGCGGCGCCGAGCACGCGGTGCTGCACCTGCTGTACGCCCGCTTCTGGTCCAAGGTGCTGTTCGACCTGGGCCACGTCTCGTCGGCCGAGCCGTTCCACAAGCTGTTCAACCAGGGCATGATCCAGGCGTACGCCTACACCGACGCGCGCGGCGTGTACGTCCCGGCGGCCGAGGTCGAGGAGCGCGACGGCGGCTGGTTCTACCAGGGCGAGCCCGTCAAGCGTGAGCACGGCAAGATGGGCAAGTCCCTGAAGAACGCCGTCACGCCCGACGAGATCTGCGAGGAGTACGGCGCGGACACCCTGCGCCTGTACGAGATGGCGATGGGCCCCCTGGACGTCTCCCGTCCCTGGGACACCCGCGCCGTCGTCGGCCAGTACCGCCTGCTGCAGCGCCTGTGGCGCAACATCGTGGACGAGGAGACCGGCGAGGTCACCGTCGTCGACGGCGAGCCCGACGAGGCCACCCTGCGCGCCCTGCACAAGGCCATCGACGGGGCCGGCTCGGACATGGCGGGCCTGCGCTTCAACACGGCGATCGCGAAGATCACCGAGCTGAACAACGCCCTGACCAAGGCGGGCCGCCCGCTGGAGCGTTCCGTGGCCGAGCGGCTGGTGCTGCTGGTCGCCCCGCTGGCCCCGCACATCGCGGAGGAGCTGTGGCACCGCCTGGGCCACACCGACTCGGTCGTCCACCAGGACTTCCCCGTCGCGGACCCGGCGTACGTCGTGGACGAGACGGTCACCTGCGTGGTCCAGGTCAAGGGCAAGGTCAAGGCGCGCCTGGAGGTCCCGCCGAGCATCTCGGAGGCCGACCTGGAGCAGCTGGCCGTCACCGACGCGGGCGTCGTCGCCGCACTGGGCGGTGCCGAGATCCGCAAGGTGATCGTGCGCGCGCCGAAGCTGGTCAACATCGTCATCTGACGGGTGGCGCGGGGCGTCGGGTCCTCGGGGTGATCCCGTACGGGCAGGTTGGGGGTTCGATGGGAACCCCTGGCCTGCCCGTGGCGTTTACGGTGGAGGGGACGAGAACAGGCCGGCCGGGGAAGGGAACCTCATGGAGGTAGGCGCGTTGATCATCATCTTTGCCTTGGTGGTGCTGTTCGCCTTCCTGGGGCTGGGCGCCTGGGCCACGGTCAAGGCGGTCGGCGCGGCGAAGCGCGGGGTGGACCGGACGATCACGCAGGCCCGCCGGACGGTGGAGGACACCACCCTGAAGGCCAAGAGCATCGGCCAGGTCGGCGTCACCGGATCGCTGGCCCAGCTCCGGCTCGACCTGCGGACGTCGATGCGCGCCACGCAGGCCGCCCTCTACCAGGGCGTGCAGGCCGACAGCTCGCTGACGGAGTCCATCGCCCTCTTCGAGCGGCTGAGCCGGCACGGGCACGAGCTGGACGACGAGATGAAGCGGCTGGAGCAGGAGCCCGACCGCAAGAAGCTCGCGGAGCGTCTGCCCGAGCTGCGGGAGCGCACCCTCAAGATCACGAAGTCGGCCGAGTCGCTGAGGTGGGCCGCGCGCGACCGCGCCCGGCGGCTCGCGGACGACGACCTGACGCTCCTGTCGGAGCAGATCGAGATGGAGTCGGGCGCACTGCGCGACTGGTCCCCGGAGTCCGTCGACGAGCTGGCGGCCGCCGCGGCGGCGTGGGACGCGCGTCAGGCGGCCGCCGGGGCGTCGGCCCCGGCCGCCGGGCCCGGCGCCCCGTCGGGCTCGGAGCCCGTCACCGGGGCGGCCGGCGGGTCGGGCGCGCAGCCCTCGCAGCGGGTCGGCGAGCCGGAGCGGGCCGCGCTGGACGCCGCCGCTCCGGCCCCGTCGTACCCCTGGCAGAAGGCCCCCAGGCCGGAGGCCACCACCTGAGACGGGGACGGTCCGATGGGGCGGGGGAGGCCCGGGCTGCCGGAACACCCCCGGTGCCGGTAACCTCCGGCTCATGTCCCGCCATGTCGCGATCGTCACCGATTCCACGGCCTACCTGCCCCCGCAGGCGATGGCGCGGCACGGGATCACCGCCGTCCCCCTGACCGTGGTCCTGGGGGACGAGGCCCTGGAGGAGGGGACCGAGATCTCGGCCCGCAGCCTCGCCGCGGCCCTGCAGAAGCGCCGCCCGGTCACCACCTCCCGCCCCGGCCCGGAACAGTTCGTACGCGCCTACCGGGCCGCCGCCGACGCCGGTGCCACCGCCATCGTGAGCCTGCACCTGTCCGCCGAGTTCTCCGGCACCTACGACGCCGCCGTCGTCGCCGCCCAGACCGCCCCCGTGCCGGTCCGCGTCGTCGACACCGGCATGGTCGCCATGGCCCTCGGCTTCTGCGCCCTCGCCGCCGCCGAGACGGCCGAAGCCGGGGGTTCCGCGGACGAGGCCGTGGCCGCCGCCGAGAAGCGGGCCGCGGAGATGTCGGCGTACTTCTACGTGGACACCCTCGACTACCTCCGCCGCGGCGGCCGGATCGGAGCCGCGCAGGCCCTCCTCGGGTCGGCCCTGGCGGTCAAGCCGCTGCTCACGCTGGACGGCGGGCGGATCGAGATGCTGGAGAAGGTGCGCACGGCCTCCAAGGCCATCGCCCGGCTGGAGGAGCTGGCCGTCGAAAGGGCCGGCGCGCGCAGCGTCGACGTCGCCGTCCACCACCTCGCGGCCCCGGAGCGGGCCGAGAAGCTCGCCCAGCGGCTGGGGGAACGGATCCCCGGGCTGGTCGAGCTGCACGTGAGCGAGGTCGGCGCGGTGATCGGCGCGCACACCGGGCCGGGGCTGCTGGCCGCGGTGGTGTCACCCCGCTGATCACCGGAACGGGTGGCCGGGTTGTCCACAACGGGGCCGTCATCCACCGGAATTGAGGGCTCCGAGCGGGCGTCCCGGGACCGGCCCTAGTTTCGGTGGCATGACTCTTCGAACGCGTACTTCAGGTACTTCAGGTACTTCAGGCACTTCCGGTATGCCGTCGTCGGTTCCGGGGGTGGGTTCATCCTCCGCGTCCTCGTCCTCGTCCTCCGCGTCCTCCGCGTCTGCTGGTGCTGGTGCTGGTGCTGGTGGTGGCAGTGGGCCGGGGCGGGGGCGGGGGTCCGACGGCAGGCTCCGGGACCGGCGCCGCGCCCGGGCCAGGCCCCGGCCCGACCCCGCCGAGGTGCGGCGCCGGGCCGAGGCCCTGATGGCGGGCGGGCCGCCCGGGGGAGGAGAAGAGACCCGGGCCAGGCGGGTGGCCGACCCGCCGGGCGGGGCCCACTTCGAGCCGCCGGAGCCGGAGGCAGATCCGGAGCCTGAGGCGGTCCCTGTGTCGGGGGCGGTGCCGGAACCGGCGTTACCCGGGCCGGAGCAGGGGCCGGGGCTGGTGTTGGGGGCCGGGGAGGCGGGGCGGCTGGCCCTGCGGGAGCGGCTGCCCGTGTGGGTGCAGGTCCGGTGTGGGGTGGAGCCGCGGACGGTGGCCGCCGTCGCGGTGGTGCTGGTGGTGGCGGTCGGTTTCGCCGTCCAGCAGTACTGGTCGGGGCGGCCGCAGCCGGTGACGGCCCCCGCCGTGGTCGGCCCGGTGCCCGCTCCTTCGGCTCCGGCGTCGGCAGCGGGTCCGGCGGGTGGGGCGGCCCGGATCGTGGTGGACGTCGGCGGCAAGGTCCGCGACCCCGGCGTGCGGCGGCTGCCCGGCGGTTCCCGGGTGGAGGACGCGCTGGCCGCCGCCGGGGGAGTGCGGCCGGGCACGGACACCACCGGGCTCAACCGGGCGCGGCTGCTGGTGGACGGCGAACAGGTGCTGGTGGGGGTGACCGCGCCGCCGCCCGCGGGCGGGCCGGCCCCCGGCGGGGGTGCGGGAGGCGGCGCGGGTGCCGGGCCGCTGAGCCTCGCCAGCGCGACCGTCGAGCAGCTGGACGGACTGCCCGGAGTGGGGCCCGTGCTCGCCCGGAACATCGTCGCCTTCCGCACCGCCCGGGGCGGGTTCCGGGCCGTGGAGGACCTCCGGCAGGTCGACGGCATCGGCGAGCGGCGGTTCGCCGAGCTGCGTGGGCTGGTGCGGCCGTGAGCGCCGCCGGGGAGCGGGCCGGCGCTGGACCGGCCGGGGCTGAACGGGTCCCGGCTGATTCGGCCGGGGGCGGGCCGGGCGGGGCTGAGCCGGCCGGGCCGGTGGATCTGCGGTTGGCGGTGCCCGCCGTGGCGGCCTGGGGGGCGGCGGCCCTGGCGCTCGGGGTGCCGGCCGGGTGGTGCGCCGCCGGGGCGGGGCTCGCGGTGGCCGCGGCGGGGGCGCTGCTGCTCGCCGGAGCCGGGCGTCCGCAGCCGCTGTGGAGGGTCGGGCCCGCCGTGGCCGCCGCGCTGCTCTGCGCCGCCGCGGGGGCCGGGGTGGCCGGGCTGGAGCGGGCCGAGGCGCGGGCGGGGCCGGTGGCCCGGCTGGCCGGGGAACACGCCCGGGTGCGTGCGGAGCTCACCGTCGGCTCCGACCCCCGGGTGGCCCGGAGCGGGGGCGGTCCGCCGCTGGTGGTGCTGGACGCGGTGGTGACCGGGGTCAGCGGCCCCGACGGCGCGCGGATCCGGGTGGAGACCCCGGTACGGGTGCTGGCCGGGCATCCGGGGTGGGCCGCGCTGGAGCCCTCGACCCGGGTCGAGGTGGTGGCCCGGCTGGCGCCGGCGCGGGAAGGGGAGCGGGCCGTGGCGCTGCTCCGCCCGGCGGCGGACACCCCGCCCGGGGTGTCGGGCGGCCCCGACCGGGTGCAACGCCTCGCCGGGAGGCTGCGGGCCGGGCTGCGCGAGGCCACCGAGGGGCTCCCGCGGGACGCCAGGGCCCTGCTGCCGGGGCTGGTGGTCGGGGACACCTCCCGGGTCCCGCCCGACCTGCACGAGGCGTTCAGGGCCACCGACCTGCTGCACCTGCTGGCCGTCTCCGGCTCGAACCTGACCGTGGTGCTGTACCTGCTGATCGGGCCGCCGGCCCGCGCGCAGCACGCCGAGCGGAGCGGGCTCGCGCCCCGGCTGGGGCTCTCGCTGCGGGCCACCGCCCTGGGCGGGGCCGCGCTGACGCTGGCCTTCGTGGTGGTGTGCCGGCCCGACCCGAGCGTCCTGAGGGCCGCCGCCTGCGGGGCGGTCACCCTGCTGGCCCTCGCCACCGGGCGGCGCAGGTCCCTCATTCCGGCGCTGGCCGGGGCCGTGCTGCTGCTGGTGCTGTACGACCCGTGGCTGGCCCGCAGCGTCGGGTTCCTCCTCTCGGTGCTGGCCACCGGCGCACTGCTGACCCTCGGACCCCGCTGGGGCGAGGCCCTGCGGCGGCGCGGGACGCCGCCGCGGCTCGCCGACGCCCTGGGGGCGGCCCTGGCGGCGCAGGCCGTGTGCGCGCCGGTGGTGGCGGTGCTCTCCGCCCGGGTGAGCCTGGTCGCTGTGCCGTGCAACCTCCTGGCCGAGCTGGCGGCGGGGCCCGCCACCGTGCTCGGCTTCGCGGTGCTCGCCGTGGCCCCGGTGTGCCTGCCCGCGGCGCAGGCGCTCGCCTGGTGCGCGGGGGTGCCGGCCGGGTGGATCGCCGTGGTGGCGCGGGCCGGGGCGCGGCTTCCGGGGGCCGAGCTGCCGTGGCCGGGCGGGCTCGCGGGCGGGCTGCTGCTGGGCGCGGCCACGGTGGCCGCGGTGGGGCTCGGCGTCCGGTTCGGGCGGCGGCGCGGGGTGTGTGCCGCCGTGGCCGTGCTGCTGCTGGTCGCGGTGGTACGGCCGCCGCAGCTGGTCCGTACGGTCACGGGGTGGCCGCCGCCGGACTGGAGCTACGTGCAGTGCGCCGTGGGCCAGGGCGACGCCGCCGTGCTCGCCGCCGGTCCCGGGACGGCCGTCGTGGTGGACGCCGGGCCGGAACCGGGGCCGGTGGACGACTGCCTGCGCGCCCTGGGTGTGAGCCGGATCCCATTGGTCCTGCTGACGCACTTTCACGCCGACCACGTGGGAGGGCTCGCCGGGGTGCTGCGGGGCCGGTCCGTGGGTGTGATCGAAACCACGGTGCTGGAGGAGCCGGCCGGGCAGGCCGCGGCGGTCCGGCGGGCCGCGGCGCGGGCGCGGGTGCCCGTCGTGGCGGCGGTCCCCGGGGAGCGGCGGCGGGCCGGGCGGCTGGAGTGGCAGGTGCTGTGGCCGTCGGCGACGGCCCCGCCGCCGGAGGGCCCGAACGACGCGAGCGTGGCCCTGCTGGTGCGGACCTCGGGCCTGACGCTGCTGTTGCTCGGGGATCTCGAACCGCCCGCGCAGGAAGCGCTGTTGAGGGAGCATCCGGAGCTGGGGCCGGTGGACGTGCTCAAGGTCGCCCACCACGGTTCGGCGCGCCAGGACCCGGGTCTGCAGGACCGGATCCGGCCCCGCCTGGCGATCGTCCCCGTCGGCGCCGGCAACCGTTACGGGCACCCCGCGCCGGGTACCCTCGCGCAGCTCAGGGCCGGTGGTGCGACGGTGTTGCGCACCGATGAGGACGGTTCCGTGGCGGTCTCGGGGAGCGGTCCGGGGATGCGTGCGTTTCCAGCCGGGAGGCGTCCGGAACGGCGCGGTCATACCGGGCGCGACCGCTCTGTTTGCCCACAACCCGGCAGCATGATCGAATGCGTCGTCGCCAGAACGGTCCAAGTCCACACAGCACGGGGGTGCATTAGCCATGTTCGGTCGCAGGCGGGGGACGGATCCGGCCGCGGGTGCCGGGCCGCAGACATCCGCGACTCTGACGCTGCCGCCCACGGCGCGGCTGTTGAGCTGCCGGGTGCTCGACACGGTCCACCAGCCGATCCGCCAGGCCAAGTTCGAGGTCACCGATCCGATCGGCCGACGGGTCGTCAGCGGGGAGACCGATCCGTACGGGGGGTTCACGGCGGCCATGCCGGAGGGCGAGTACCGGCTCTCCGTCACCGCCGAGGGCTACGCGCCCTTCCACGGGGCGACGCTGGTGGGGGACCAGGCGCAGCCCGGTACGGCGGAGATCGTCCTGGACTCGGTGGAGCCGCCGCTGCTGCCGCAGCCCGGGCACTGGGAGCTCGACCCCACGCATTCGTCGATCGCCTTCACCGCCCGGCACATCGGCTTCGCCCGGATCCAGGGACGGTTCACCACCTTCGCCGGCGCGGTACGGATAGCCGAGCGCATGGAGGACTCCTCCATGCACGTGATCATCGACGCGGCGAGCATCGACACGGGGCTGCGCAGGCGGGACGACCACCTGCGGTCCGCGGACTTCCTCGACGCCGCCCGGCACCCGAGGGTGGAGTTCTACAGCGAGCGCTTCATCCACCGCAGCGGCAGCCGCTGGGCGGTCGCGGGCGCGCTCACCCTGCACGGCATCAGCCGCACGGTCACCCTCGACACCCAGTACCTGGGGCACGGGACGGGCCTGGAGGGCGAACCGCGCGCCGCCTGCCGGGCCACGGCCGAGCTGAACCGCGGGGACTTCGCCCTGAACTGGCAGTCGGTGCTGGCGCAGGGGATCGCGGCGATCGGCCCGAGCGTGGAAGTGGAGCTGGACGTCCAGATCGTCCACAAGGCGTAGCGGGAGAGCGCGGGCGCGCCGTCCTACGGGGCTTCCAGCCAGCCTTCGTACTCGGCGGCGAGCTCGTCCAGCGAGGTGGCGTCGAGCCGCTCCCGGGGGTCCTCGACGACCACCAGCCACTGGGCGTCCTCGGCGTCGTCCTCGCCGGCGAGGGCGTCGCGCACGAGCTGGGGTTCCTCCGGGAGGCCGAAGCGGTCGACGACCTCCTGGGCCACCTCCTCGGCGGCGTCGCGGTCGGGCAGGACCAGTACATGTCGCACGTTCACCCGACCATTCTCGGGCACCGGGCGCGGGGCCCTGTCAGTGCGGCGTGGGATGCTGGGGACGATGGCCACCAGGAAGAACCCCACCGACGATCCGCTCGCTCCGCTCACCCTCGCGGTGGGGCAGGAGGACCTGCTGCTCGACCGCGCCGTACGGGACGTGGTGACGGCCGCCCGCGCGGCCGACGCCGACACCGACGTACGGGACCTCACCTCCGACCAGCTCCAGCCGGGCACGCTGGCCGAGCTGACCAGCCCGTCGCTGTTCGCCGAGCGCAAGGTCCTGATCGTCCGCAACGCGCAGGACCTCGGCGCGGACGCGGTGAAGGAACTCAAGGCGTACATCGCCGCGCCGTACGAGGAGATCACCCTCGTCCTGCTGCACGCGGGCGGGGTCAAGGGCAAGGGCCTGCTGGACGCGGCCCGCAAGGCGGGTGCCCGCGAGGTCGCCTGCCCGAAGATGACCAAGGCGGCGGACCGGCTGTCGTTCGTGCGCGGGGAGTTCCGGACGCTGGGGCGCTCGGCGACGCCCGAGGCGTGCCAGACGCTGGTCGACGCGATCGGCAGCGACCTGCGGGAGCTGGCGAGCGCGGCGGCGCAGCTGTGCGCGGACGTCGAGGGCACCATCGACGAGGCCGTGGTCGGCCGCTACTACACGGGCCGGGCCGAGGCCTCCAGCTTCACGGTGGCCGACCGGGCGGTCGAGGGCCGGGCCGCGGAGGCCCTCGAAGCCCTCCGCTGGTCCCTGGCGACCGGTGTCGCCCCCGTCCTGATCACCAGCGCGCTGGCGCAGGCCGTCCGGGCCATCGGCAAGCTCGCCTCCGCCCCGCGCGGGGCCCGGCCGGGTGACCTGGCGCGGGACCTCGGCATGCCGCCGTGGAAGATCGACCGGGTGAGGCAGCAGATGCGGGGCTGGTCGGCGGACGGGGTCGCGGAAGCGCTGCGGGCCGTTGCGCTGGCCGACGCGGGGGTCAAGGGGGGCGGGGACGACCCCGAGTACGCGTTGGAGAAGGCGGTCGTGGCCGTCGCGCGGGCCTCGCGGGGGCGTTAGCGGGTCCGGGTCCGGGGTGCCGTGCCGGTGCGGGGCTGTGTGCCGCTGCGCGGGGTGTGTCCCCTACCCGCCCTTCCTCCGTTCCCCGGGCTGCGCCCGGACCCCTTCCCGGGGGCTCCGCCCCCAGGCCCCCGCGCCTCAAGCGCCGGCGGGGCTGGGGTGGGCTGACGCCAGCGGGGCTGGGGAAGGGCCAACGTCGATGGGGCTGAGGGTGTGGGTCAACGCCGGCGGGGCTGGGTGGGCTGACGCCTGCGGGGCTGGGGGTGGGTCAACGCCGGCGGGGCCGGGTGTGGGCCGGCGCCGGCGGGGCGGGATGCTGCCGGCCGGGCGGGTGGGGGTGGGGCAGCGTCGGCCGGGCCGGGGCGGCGGGGTGGACGGTGTGCCCGGGGTACGCGAAGGCCCCGGCTTCCGTCCTGGGGAAGGACGGGGGCCGGGGCCTTCGGTCACTGCTGTGTGCGCCGCACCCGCGTGGCGAACGCAGGCCGCGTGCGGCGCGGGGTGCCGGTCAGGAGCGGATGAGAGGGCCCGCTTGGTCCGTCCCGGCGTTCACATCGAGTGCGGAACTCAGATGGCGGCAACCTTGGAGGCCAGCGCCGACTTCTTGTTGGCGGCGGCGTTCTTGTGGATGACACCCTTCGAGACGGCCTTGTCCAGCTTCTTGGAAGCCAGGCGGGCCGCAGCGGTGGCCTTCTCCGCGTCGCCGGCGAGGATGGCCTCGTTGGCCTTGCGGATGAAGGTGCGCAGCTCGGACTTGACCGACTTGTTGCGAAGGCGAGCCTTCTCGTTGGTCTTGTTCCGCTTGATCTGGGACTTGATGTTCGCCACGAAAGAGCCTTTTCAGGTTCAGAGTATTTTCCGGATCGTGCCTCTTCTGCTGAGAGGGCATGAGAGACACAGCCACCCAGGCTACCAGGCGCGCTTCGACCGGCCCAAACCGAGCGCATCCCCGCGTCCATGGGACCATGGGAGTCTGCGTACAAGTCTGCCTACCGATCCGACAGCAGATCCGACAGCGACCCGAGAATCAGGACACTGCGTGCCCGCCATCCCCAGCCACGTGCCCGAGCCGAGCCGTACCGACCCGGCGCTGATCCGTAACTTCTGCATCATCGCGCACATCGACCACGGCAAGTCGACCCTCGCCGACCGGATGCTCCAGCTCACCGGTGTCGTCGACTCGCGGCAGATGCGCGCCCAGTACCTCGACCGCATGGACATCGAGCGTGAGCGCGGCATCACGATCAAGTCGCAGGCGGTCCGCCTGCCCTGGGCGCCCACGGAGGGCACCGGCACGGGCACCACGCACATCCTGAACATGATCGACACGCCCGGTCACGTCGACTTCACCTACGAGGTCTCGCGCTCCCTCGCCGCGTGCGAGGGCACGATCCTCCTGGTGGACGCCGCGCAGGGCATCGAGGCCCAGACCCTCGCCAACCTGTACCTGGCGATGGAGAACGACCTCGCGATCGTCCCGGTCCTCAACAAGATCGACCTGCCGGCCGCCCAGCCGGAGAAGTTCGCCGAGGAGCTGGCGAACCTGGTCGGCTGCGACCCGGACGACGTCCTGCGCGTCTCGGCCAAGACCGGCCTCGGCGTCGACGCGCTGCTCAACCGCGTCGTCGAGACCGTCCCGGCCCCGGTCGGCGTCAAGGACGCCCCCGCCCGCGCGATGATCTTCGACTCGGTCTACGACTCGTACCGGGGCGTCGTCACGTACGTCCGTGTGGTCGACGGCACGCTCAACAAGCGCGAGCGCATCCGGATGATGTCCACGAACGCCACGCACGAGCTGCTGGAGATCGGCACCAACTCGCCCGAGATGCTGCCGGCCGACGGCCTCTCCGTCGGCGAGGTGGGCTACCTGATCACCGGTGTGAAGGACGTCCGCCAGTCCAAGGTCGGTGACACGATCACCCAGCAGACGGGCGGTGCCACCGAGTCCCTGGGCGGCTACAAGGACCCGAAGCCGATGGTCTTCTCGGGCCTGTACCCGCTCGACGGCTCGGACTACCCGGAGCTGCGCGAGGCCCTGGACAAGCTCCAGCTCAACGACGCCGCTCTCGTCTACGAGCCGGAGACCTCTGCGGCGCTCGGCTTCGGCTTCCGCGTCGGCTTCCTCGGCCTGCTGCACCTGGACGTGGTCCGCGAGCGCCTGGAGCGGGAGTTCGGCCTCGACCTGATCGCCACCGCGCCCAACGTGGTCTACCGGGTGGTGATGGAGGACCGCACGGAGGTCACCGTCACCAACCCGAGCGAGTTCCCCGAAGGCAAGATCAAGGACGTCTTCGAGCCGGTCGTGCGGGCCACCGTGCTCGCGCCGACCGAGTTCATCGGCGCGATCATGGAGCTGTGCCAGCAGCGCCGCGGCACCCTCCTCGGCATGGACTACCTCTCCGAGGACCGCGTCGAGATCCGTTACACGCTCCCCCTCGCGGAGATCGTGTTCGACTTCTTCGACCAGCTGAAGTCCAAGACGCGCGGTTACGCCTCCCTCGACTACGAGCCCACGGGCGAGCAGGCCTCCAGCCTGGTCAAGGTCGACATCCTGCTGCACGGCGACAAGGTCGACGCGTTCTCCGCCGTCTGCCACAAGGACGCCGCCTACGCGTACGGCGTGCGCCTGGTGGCCAAGCTGCGCGAGCTCATCCCGCGGCAGGCCTTCGAGGTGCCGATCCAGGCCGCCGTCGGCTCCCGCGTCATCGCCCGCGAGACGATCCGCGCCATCCGCAAGGACGTCCTCGCCAAGTGCTACGGCGGTGACATCTCCCGTAAGCGGAAGCTGCTGGAGAAGCAGAAGGAAGGCAAGAAGCGGATGAAGATGGTCGGCTCCGTGGAGGTCCCGCAGGAGGCCTTCATCGCCGTCCTGTCCAGCGACGAGTCCGGCGGCAAGAAGAAGTAGCCGGTGTATCCGAAACAGGCCCCCGAGCGTACGCTCGGGGGCCTGTTTCGTTATGAATCGGCCGCCGGTTGGCTCTTACGCGCCAGGCGGACGGCCCCTACTCTGAGCACTGGTTACCCGCCAGTTACAAGCCCGTAGTCATGCCCCTAGTCATGCCCGAGCAGGCCCTGCCGCGTGGTCCGGAGGACGTCCGTGAGCGACACACAGACCTTGATCGAGAACCGTCCGCCCTCCGTGGCGGCCCTCTTCCTTGACCGCGTCGCCGCCACGCCGAACGCGGAGGCCTACCGCTATCCCGTGGCCGCGGCCGGCCGCGAGGGCGGCCCCGACGACTGGAAGTCGCTGAGCTGGGGGCAGGCGGCCGACCGGGTCTTCGCCATCGCCGCGGGACTCGTCTCCCTCGGCCTGCACGCCGAGGAGCGGGTCGCCCTCGCCTCCAACACCCGTGTCGAGTGGATCCTGTGCGACCTCGGCGTCATGTGCGCGGGCGGCGCGGTGACCACCATCTACCCCAGCACCAACGCCGACGAGTCCGCCTTCATCCTCTCGGACTCCGAGAGCCGGGTGCTGATCGCCGAGGACGCCGCCCAGCTGGCCAAGGCCCGCGAGCGCCGCGCCGACCTGCCCGACCTCGCCCACGTGGTGGTCCTGGAGGCGGCGGACGCCGTCCCCGCCGAGGGCGACCCGCAGGGCTGGGTGCTCTCCCTCGCCGACCTGGAGGAGCGCGGCAAGGAGTACCTCGCCAAGCACCCCGCGGCGGTCAAGGAGCGGATCGCGGCCATCACCCCCGACCAGCTCGCCACCCTCATCTACACCTCCGGCACCACCGGCCGCCCCAAGGGCGTCCGCCTGCCGCACGACAACTGGTCGTACATGGCCAAGGCCACCGTGGCCACCGGCCTGATCCTGTCCAGCGACGTCCAGTACCTGTGGCTGCCGCTGGCCCACGTCTTCGGCAAGGTGCTCACCTCCGGCCAGATCGAGGTCGGGCACGTCACCGCCGTCGACGGACGCATCGACAAGATCATCGAGAACCTGCCGGTCGTCCAGCCCACCTACATGGCGGCCGTCCCGCGCATCTTCGAGAAGGTCTACAACGGCGTGGCCGCCAAGGCCCGGGCCGGCGGCGGAGCCAAGTACAAGATCTTCCAGTGGTCGGTCGGCGTCGCCCGCGAGTACGCCAAGGTCACCCAGGACAACTACCGCCGCACCGGCCGGGCGACCGCGCCCTTCGCCCTCTCCGCCAAGCACAAGATCGCCGACACGCTCGTCTACTCCAAGCTCCGCGAGGCCTTCGGCGGCCGGCTGCGCGCCGCCGTCTCCGGCGCCTCCGCCCTCGCCCCCGAGATCGGCTTCTTCTTCTCCGGCGCCGGCATCCACATCCTGGAGGGCTACGGACTGACCGAGTCCAGCGCCGCCTCCTTCGTCAACCCGGGCGAGGCCTACCGCACCGGCACCGTCGGCAAGCCGCTCCCCGGCACCGAGGTCCGCATCGCCGACGACGGCGAGGTCATGCTGCGCGGCCCCGGCATCATGCAGGGCTACCACGGCCAGCCCGAGAAGACCGCCGAGGTCCTGGAGAGCGACGGCTGGCTGCACACCGGCGACATCGGCGAGCTCTCCCCGGACGGCTACCTGCGCATCACCGACCGCAAGAAGGACCTGATCAAGACCTCGGGCGGCAAGTACGTCGCCCCGGCGGAGATCGAGGGCCAGTTCAAGGCGATCTGCCCGTACGTGTCGAGCATCGTCGTCCACGGAGCCGACCGGAACTTCTGCTCGGCCCTGATCGCCCTCGACGAGCCCGCCATCCTGGGCTGGGCCGCCGAGAACGGCCTGGAGGGCAGGACGTACGGCGAGGTCCTCGCCGCGCCGGAGACCGACCGCCTGATCGAGACCTACGTCCAGACCCTCAACGAGAACCTCCAGCGCTGGCAGACGATCAAGAAGTTCCGGATCCTGCCCCGTGACCTCGACGTCGAGCACGGCGACCTCACGCCCAGCCTCAAGCTGAAGCGCCCGGTCGTCGAGCGCGAGTTCAAGCACCTCATCGAGGAGATGTACGAGGGCTCCCGGGAGGCCTGAGCCCGGCCCGGGCCGAGGGCGTAAACGACCATGGGGCAGTGCGGGACAATGGGTCCATGCCTTCCGCACTGCCCGATGGTGACCCCATGCCCGAAGACGGCTCGCTGCCGTCGCACGCCCTGGAGGGCGCCGGGGAGCGGCCGCTCGGGTTCTACCTGCACGTCCCGTACTGCGCCACCCGCTGCGGGTACTGCGACTTCAACACCTACACCGCCACCGAGCTGCGCGGCACCGGCGGCGTGCTCGCCTCCCGGGAGAACTACGCCGACACCCTGATCGACGAGGTCCGCCTCGCCCGCAAGGTGCTCGGCGACGACCCGCGCGCCGTGCGGACCGTCTTCGTCGGCGGCGGCACGCCCACGCTGCTGCCCGCCCGGGACCTCGTACGGATGCTCGCGGCGATCCGCGACGAGTTCGGGCTGGCCGAGGACGCCGAGGTCACCACCGAGGCCAACCCGGAGTCCGTGAACCCGGAGTACCTGGCCGAGCTGCGGGCCGGCGGGTTCAACCGGATCTCCTTCGGCATGCAGAGCGCCAGGCAGCACGTCCTGAAGGTCCTCGACCGCACCCACACCCCCGGCCGCCCCGAGGCCTGCGTCGCCGAGGCGCGGGCGGCGGGCTTCGAGCACGTCAACCTGGACCTGATCTACGGCACCCCCGGCGAGTCCGACGACGACTGGCGGGCCTCCCTGGAGGCCGCGCTCGGCGCCGGACCCGACCACATCAGCGCGTACGCCCTGATCGTCGAGGAGGGCACCCAGCTGGCCCGCCGGATCCGCCGCGGCGAGGTCCCGATGACCGACGACGACGTCCACGCCGACCGGTACCTGATCGCGGACTCCGTCATGGCCGAGGCCGGCTACTCCTGGTACGAGGTCTCGAACTGGGCCACCACCGAGGCCGGCCGCTGCCTGCACAACGAGCTGTACTGGCGCGGCGCCGACTGGTGGGGCGCCGGCCCCGGCGCGCACTCGCACGTGGGCGGGGTGCGCTGGTGGAACGTCAAGCACCCCGGAGCCTACGCCGCCGCCCTCGCGGAGGGCCGCTCCCCGGGCGCGGGCCGCGAGCTGCTGTCGCAGGAGGACCGCCGCGTGGAGCGGATCCTGCTGGAGCTCCGCCTCGTCGACGGCGTCCCGCTGTCCCTGCTGGCCCCGGCGGGCCTGACGGCCTCCCGCCGCGCCCTGGCCGACGGACTGCTGGAGCCGGCCCCGTACGAGGCCGGACGGGCGGTCCTGACCCTGCGCGGCCGGCTGCTGGCGGACGCGGTGGTGCGGGACCTGGTGGACTGATCCCCCGCCTGGGTGAATCCCCCCCCCCGCGACGGGGCCCGTGCCGCGCGGGCCGTCCCCGGGCCGCCGTCAGGCCCCGCCGCCGTCCGTGACGAAGTCGATCAGCTCCTCCACCCGCCCCAGCAGCGTCGGCTCCAGGTCGCGGTAGGACGTCACGCGGGACAGGACGTGCTGCCAGGCGGCCCCGGTGTTCTCCGGCCAGCCCAGGGCCCGGCAGACGCCCGTCTTCCAGTCCTGGCCGCGCGGGATCTCCGGCCAGGCCCGGATGCCCAGTGCCGACGGCTTCACCGCCTGCCACACGTCCACGTACGGGTGGCCCACCACCAGCACGTCCGGCCCCGTCACCGAGGCGGCGATCCGGGACTCCTTCGAACCCGGCACCAGATGGTCCACCAGCACCCCGAGGCGCGCGTCCGGGCCCGGGGCGAACTCCGCCACCACCGCCGCGAGGTCGTCCACGCCCTCCAGGTACTCCACCACCACGCCCTCGATCCGCAGGTCGTCACCCCAGACCCGCTCGACCAGCTCGGCGTCGTGCCGTCCCTCTACGTAGATCCGCCCGGCCCGCGCCACCCGGGCCCGCGCCCCCGGCACGGCGATCGAGCCCGAGGCCGTACGGGCGGGCGCGGCGGGCCCGCGCGAAGGGCGGGTCAGGGTCACCACCGCGCCGTCCAGCAGGAACCCGCGCGGCTCCAGCGGGAACACCCGGCGCTTGCCGAATCGGTCCTCCAGGGTCACCGTGCCCGCCTCGCAGGCCACCACCGCGCCGCAGAAGTCCGTACCCGCCACCTCGACCACCAGATCGGGGTCCGCCGGCACCTCCGGCACGGGCTTGGAGCGCTTCCACTGCGGGGTCAGGTCGGGGGAGTACTCACGCATCCGGCCGACACTAGGAGAGCCGGCGTCCTCACGCCCCCGACACGCCGAACCGGGCCGCCAGTGTGTCGCGTTGCGCACGCACGAAACCCGCGTCCACCAGCGCTCCGTGACCCGGCACGTACACCGCGTCGTCACCGCCCAGCGACAGCAGCCGGTCCAGGGCGGCCGGCCACTGGCCCGGCACCGCGTCCGAACCGGCCTGCGGCTCGCCCGACTCCTCGACCAGGTCCCCGCAGAACACCGCCTCCCGCTCGCCCGGCACGAAGACCGCCAGGTCGTGCTGGGAGTGCGCGGGACCCACGTTCGCCAGCAGCACCTGCACCCCGCCCAGCTCCAGCGTCCACTCGCCCGACACCAGGTGCCGGGGCGCCTGGAGCAGGTCGGCCGCCTCCGCGGCCTCCGCCTCCGCCAGACCGTGCCGGACCGCGCTCGCCCGCACCTCCTCGCGGCCCGTCGGGGCCGACAGCAGCCGCTCCAGGCCGACCGCCCCGAAGACCTCGGCGCCCGCGAAGGCCGCACCGCCCAGCACGTGGTCGAAATGTCCGTGGGTGAATGCGATATGGGTCACGCGGCGGCCCGTCAGCCGCTCCGCCTCCGCCCGCACCCCGGCGCCCTCCCGCACGCACGATCCGGGGTCGATCAGCAGGACCGATGCGTCCCCCACCACCAGTCCCACGGTGCAGTCCCACACCGGGAGCCGCCGCCGGCCGACCCGTCCGGTGACCCGTTCCCAGCCCGCCTCTTCCCAACGCACGTCCATGCGGCGACGCTACCCTGGCGGGCCGCCCTTGCCCGGGGCGTACTACCCGGCCGTACACTGACCGGGGGATCTCTGGCACTCACACGAACAGAGTGCCAACAAGCCAGGACCGGCCCACGACGGCCACGACCGACGACCGACCCGCATCCGGAGGTGTGCGCGATGCTCAGCGAACGCAGACTCGAGGTGCTGCGCGCCATCGTCCAGGACTACGTCGGCACCGAGGAGCCCGTCGGCTCGAAGGCCCTCACCGAGCGGCACAAGCTCGGCGTCTCGCCCGCCACCGTGCGCAACGACATGGCCGTGCTGGAGGAGGAGGGCTACATCGCCCAGCCCCACACCAGCGCCGGCCGGATCCCCACCGACAAGGGCTACCGGCTCTTCGTCGACAAGCTGGCCGGAGTCAAGCCGCTGTCGACGCCCGAGCGCCGGGCCATCCAGAACTTCCTCGACGGCGCCGTCGACCTCGACGACGTGGTCGGCCGCACGGTACGGCTGCTCGCGCAGCTCACCCGCCAGGTCGCCGTCGTCCAGTACCCGTCGCTCACCCGCTCCACCGTGCGGCACGTCGAGCTGCTGTCGCTGGCCCCGGCCCGGCTGATGCTCGTACTGATCACCGACACCGGGCGGGTCGAGCAGCGCCTGGTCGACACCCAGACCCCCTTCGGCGAGAACTCCCTCGCCGACCTGCGGGCGCGGCTGAACAGCAGGGTCGTAGGCCGCCGGTTCACCGACGTCCCGAACCTGGTGCAGGACCTTCCGGAGTCGTTCGAGATCGAGGACCGGGCGACCGTCAAGGCCGTCCTCGCGACCCTTCTCGAAACGCTGGCAGAGGAGGCGGAGGAGCGGCTGATGATCGGCGGCACCGCCAACCTCACTCGCTTCGGACATGACTTCCCCTTGACGATCAGGCCGGTGCTGGAAGCGCTCGAAGAGCACGTGGTGCTCCTCAAGCTGCTCGGCGAGGCCGGAGAGTCGGGGATGGCCGTACGAATCGGGCACGAGAACGCCTACGAGGGGCTCAACTCCACGTCGGTCGTGTCCGTCGGCTACGGTTCGGGCGGCGAAGCAGTCGCCAAACTCGGCGTGGTCGGACCGACCCGCATGGACTACCCCGGAACGATGGGAGCGGTACGCGCAGTGGCACGTTACGTCGGACAGATCCTGGCGGAGTCGTAAGTGGCCACGGACTACTACGCCGTACTCGGCGTGCGCCGCGACGCATCGCAGGACGAGATCAAGAAGGCCTTCCGCCGCCTCGCGCGTGAACTCCACCCGGACGTGAACCCGGACCCGAAGACGCAGGAGCGCTTCAAGGAGATCAACGCGGCCTACGAGGTCCTCTCGGACCCGCAGAAGAAGCAGGTCTACGACCTCGGCGGCGACCCGCTGTCCTCCTCGGGCGGCGGTGGCGGCGCGGGCGGCTTCGGAGCGGGCGGCTTCGGCAACTTCTCCGACATCATGGACGCCTTCTTCGGCCAGGCCTCGCAGCGCGGCCCGCGCTCGCGGACCCGCCGCGGCCAGGACGCCATGATCCGCCTCGACCTGGAACTGGACGAGGCCGCCTTCGGCACGACCAAGGACATCCAGGTCGACACGGCCGTCGTCTGCGGCACCTGCTCCGGCGAGGGCGCCGCCCCCGGCACCTCGGCGCAGACCTGTGACATGTGCCGCGGCCGCGGTGAGGTCTCCCAGGTCACCCGGTCCTTCCTCGGCCAGGTCATGACCTCGCGCCCCTGCCCGCAGTGCCAGGGCTTCGGCACCGTCGTCCCGACCCCGTGCCCCGAGTGCGCGGGCGACGGCCGGGTCCGCTCCCGCCGCAGCCTCACCGTCAAGATCCCCGCCGGTGTCGAGAACGGCACCCGGATCCAGCTCGCGGGCGAAGGCGAGGTCGGCCCCGGCGGCGGCCCCGCCGGCGACCTGTACGTGGAGATCCACGAGCTGCCGCACCCGACCTTCCAGCGCCGCGGGGACGACCTGCACTGCACGGTCACCATCCCCATGACGGCCGCGGCCCTGGGCACCAAGTGCCCGCTGGAGACGCTGGACGGCCTGGAGGAGATCGACATCCGCCCCGGCACCCAGTCCGGGCAGGCCATCCCGCTGCACGGGCGCGGTGTCACCCACCTGCGCGGCGGCGGCCGGGGCGACCTGATCGTCCACGTCGAGGTCACCACCCCCGGCAAGCTGGACGCCCAGCAGGAGGAGCTGCTGCGCCAGCTCGCGAAGCTCCGCGGCGAGGAGCGCCCCATGGGCCAGTTCGCGCCCGGCCAGCAGGGCCTGTTCAGCCGCCTGAAGGACGCGTTCAACGGCCGCTGAGCGGCCCGAGGGACCCGTACGGGCCCGGTCCGGGGACACCCCGGACCGGGCCCGTCGCATTCCGCGCGCCGCCCCCGGCGATTCCCGGACACCCCGGGGAAGCGGACTATGCCAGGCGAATACGGTGATTCGGCGGCGTGGACGGGACGTGGCACGATGCAGTCCATGTCCTCCACGCCGAACGGTCTCCACCGGTACCCGATCGTGCAGGCTCCCATGGCGGGCGGCGCCTCCTGTCCGCCGCTCGTCGCCGCCGTGTGCGACGCGGGCGGGTTCGGCTACCTCGCCGGCGGCTACAAGACCGCCGACGGCATGTACCAGGAGATCAAGCGGACGCGCGGCCTCACCCGGCGGCCCTTCGGCGTGAACCTCTTCCTGCCGCAGACCGGCTACGTCGACCCGGCCGCCGTCGAGTCCTACCGCGGGCAGCTGGCCGGCGAAGCGAGCTGGTACGAGGTCTCGCTCGCCCCCGAGGACATCATGGGCACCGCGGACGACGGCTACGAGGCCAAGCTGGCCATCCTGCTGGAGGACCCCGTACCGGTGGTCTCCTTCACCTTCGGCACGCCCGCCCCCGACGTGCTCGCGCGCCTGCGCCGGGCCGGTACGCGCACCGTCGTCACCGTCACCTCGGTCGAGGAGGCCCGTACCGCGCAGGCCGCCGGCGCCGACGCCGTCTGCGTCCAGGGCGTCGAGGCGGGCGGCCACCAGGGCACCCACCGCGACGACCCGGAGGCCGACGGCACGGCCGGAGTCGGCCTGCTCGCGCTCGTGGCGCAGGTACGGGAGGCCGTGGCCCTGCCGATCACCGCGGCGGGCGGGCTGATGCGCGGCGCGCAGATCGCGGCGCTGCTGGCGGCGGGCGCGGAGTCGGCGCAGCTCGGCACGGCCTTCCTGGCGTGCCCGGAGTCGGGCGCGCACCCGCTGCACAAGAAGGCCCTGACCGATCCGCTGTTCCCGCACACCGAAATGACCCGGGCCTTCTCGGGCCGGCCCGCGCGGGGCCTGGTCAACCGCTTCATGCGGGAGCACGGGCCGTACGCCCCGGCCGCCTACCCGCAGGTCCACCACATGACCTCGGGCCTGCGCAAGGCGGCCGCAGCGGCCGGGGACCCGCAGGGGATGTCGCTGTGGGCGGGCCAGGGGCACCGGCTCGCCCGGGCGCTGCCGGCGGGGGAGCTGGTGGAGGTGCTGGTGGCCGAACTGGCCGAGGCACAGAACGCGTTGAAGGTCCTGTAGCTGTTTCAGGTGTTGCATGTGGTGCATGTGTTGCGTGTGTGGATGAGGAGAACGTCATGACGGCCCCCGTGTTCGTGGTCGAAGAGGTTCCGGCGGGGCCGGAGTTCGTGCTGGAGGGACCCGAGGGGCGGCACGCGGTGTCCGTGAAGCGGCTCAACCCGGGCGAGGACGTGGTCCTCACGGACGGGTGCGGCCGGTGGACGGAGGGCGTCGTCAAGGCCGCCGAGGGCAAGGACCGCCTGGTGGTGGCGGTACCGGGGCCCGTGCGGGAGGAGCCGGAGCCCGGCGTCCGGATCACCGTGGTGCAGGCGCTGCCGAAGGGCGACCGGGGCGAGGTGGCCGTCGAGACGATGACGGAGACCGGCGTCGACGCGATCGTGCCGTGGCAGGCCTCACGGTGCATCACCCAGTGGCGCGGCGACCGGGGCGCGAAGTCCCTGGCCAAGTGGCGCTCCACGGCCCGGGAGTCGGGCAAGCAGTCGCGCCGGGTCCGCTTCCCGGAGGTGACCGAGGCGATGTCCACGAAGCAGGTGGCCGCGCTGCTGGCGGGGGCCGATCTGGCGGTGGTGCTGCACGAGGACCGTGACGCGCCGTCGGCGGCGCTGGCGACGGCGGCACTGCCGGAGAAGGGGTCCGTGGTGCTGGTGGTCGGTCCCGAGGGCGGGGTCTCGCCGGAGGAACTGGCGGTCTTCGCGGAGGCCGGGGCCCTGCCGTACCGGCTGGGCCGGTCGGTGCTGCGCACGTCGACGGCCGGCACGGCGGCGACGGCGGTCCTCCTGGCGAGGACGGGGCGCTGGTCGTAGCCCCTGCCGGTGCCCTGGCCGGGCGGTGTCGGGGCGGGTCCGTGCCCCGTCGGGGTCTTGTCCTGGCCGGGCGGTGTCGGGGTGGGTTCTTGTCCCGTCGGGGTCTTGTTCTGGCCCGGCGGCAGCGGGCGGGCCCTGCCGCGCGGGAGCCGTTTCCCTGCCCCGGGGCGGGGGCGCTGCGCGGGCTGCTCCCCGCCCCGCCCTTCGCCCGTTCCCCGGGGCTCTGCCCCGGACCCCTTCCCGGGGGCTTTGCCCCGGACCCTTTCCCGGGGGCTCCGCCCCAAGACCCCCTTCCCGGGGGCTCCGCCCCCAGGCGCCCGCGCCTCGATCGCCGGCGGGGCTGTTCACAGCCCCGCCGGCGATCGAGGGACCGGCTCCGCGCGGCGGGGAATCCCGATTCCGCACGGCCGGGGCAGGGGTAGCATGCTGCGACCGATCATCGTCACGGGAGGCGCAGCAATGGCCGGGGAACCGCAGGCGGACTGCCTGTTCTGCAAGATCGTCGCGGGGTCCGTCCCGGCGACGCTGGTCCGCGAGACCGAGACCACCGTCGCCTTCCGGGACATCAACCCCCAGGCGCCGACCCACGTGCTCGTGATCCCCAAGGTGCACTACCCCGACGCCGCCACCCTCGCCGCCGCCGAGCCGGCCATCGCCGCCGACGTCCTGCGCGAGGCCGGACAGGTCGCCACCGACGAGAAGGTCGACGGCCACGGCTACCGGATCGTGTTCAACACCGGCGCCGGCGCCGGCCAGACCGTCTTCCACGCCCACGCGCACGTCCTCGGGGGCCGCGGCCTCCAGTGGCCGCCCGGATAGCCGGACCGCTCATGTCAGTACGAGAGTTCGTGGTCCTCGGCACCGCCAGCCAGGTCCCCACCCGCCACCGCAACCACAACGGCTACCTGCTGCGCTGGGACGGCGAGGGCATCCTCTTCGACCCGGGCGAGGGCACGCAGCGGCAGATGCTGCGGGCCGGGGTCGCCGCGCACGACATCAACCGGATCTGCGTCACGCACTTCCACGGCGACCACAGCCTCGGCCTGGCCGGGGTGATCCAGCGGATCAACCTCGACCAGGTCCCGCACCCCGTCACGGCGCACTACCCGGCCTCGGGGCAGAAGTTCTTCGACCGGCTGCGGTACGCCACCGCCTACCGGGAGACCGTGCCGCTCCGGGAGGAGCCGGTCGCCGCGGACGGGGTGCTCGCGCGCGGGCCCTCGTACGTCCTGGAGGCGCGGCGGCTCTCCCACCCGGTGGAGTCCTTCGGGTACCGGCTGACCGAGCCCGACGGGCGCCGGATGGTGCCGGAGCTGCTCGCGCGGTACGGGATCAAGGGGCCGGACGTCGGCCGCATCCAGCGCGAGGGGCGGCTGGAGCGGCCGGAGGGCGAGGTCACGCTGGAGGCCGTCAGCGAGCACCGGGCGGGGCAGCGGTTCGCCTTCGTCATGGACACCCGGCTCTGCGAGGGCGTGGACGCGCTGGCGGAGGGCTGCGACATGCTGGTCATCGAGTCGACCTTCCTCGACGCCGACGTCCGCCTGGCCTCCGACCACGGCCACCTCACCGCCGGACAGGCGGCGCGGGTGGCGCGGGACGCGGGCGTCCGGCACCTCGTGCTGACGCACTTCTCGCAGCGGTACGCGGATCCGTCGGAGTTCGAACGCGAGGCCCGCGCGGCGGGGTTCGAGGGCGAGCTGACCATCGCGGCGGACCTGGGGCGGGTGGCGCTCCCGAAGCGGTAGGTGACGGCGTTTCTCCAGTGGGGCTTGGGGGGAAGGAGAGCGGCGCTCCGGTGATGTGCGTCACACTGGGTTTTGGTCCTGCCGGGCCCGGGCAGCGCCGGCAGCTTTCCAGCCCGCCCGCAGAAACGACACTTCAACGGGGAGTACACCGTGACCAGTCGGGACAGCCGCCTCACCCTCGACCCGCTCGGCCCGGTGCGGGACCCCCAAGAGCCGGGCTGTGACGTCTTCCTGACCGGCACGGTATTCCTCGACATCATCTTCACCGGCCTCGACTCCGCCCCCGTCCGCGGTACGGAGTCCTGGGCGCGCGGCATGGGGTCCAGCCCCGGCGGCGTCGCCAACATGGCCACCGCCCTCGCCCGCCTGGGCCTGCGCACCTCGCTGGCCGCCGCCTTCGGGGACGACCACTACGGCGAGTACTGCTGGGACGCCCTCGAACAGGGCGAGGGCATCGACCTGTCCATGTCGCGCACCATCCCCGGCTGGCACAGCCCCGTCACGGTCTCCATGGCGTACGAGGGCGAGCGCACGATGGTCTCCCACGGCCACGAGGCCCCGCCCCCGGCCGGCCCCGGCCCCTTCCCGTGGTGCCCCCCGAAGGCGCGGGCGGCCGTGGCCTCGCTGGGCGCCGGGCAGACGGAGGACTGGATTTCGGAGGCGGCCCGCCGGGGCTCGCGGATCTTCGCGGACGTCGGCTGGGACGAGACCGGGCGCTGGGACCTGGGCGCCCTGGCCGACCTCCAGCACTGCGAGGCGTTCCTGCCCAACGCGGGAGAGGCGATGCGCTACACGCGGACCGAGTGTCCGCGCGCCGCGGCCAGGGCCCTCGCGGAGAAGGTGCCGGTCGCGGTGGTGACCATGGGCTCGGAGGGCTCGTACGCGGTCGACGGCCGCACCGGGGAGACGGCGGAGGTCCCCGCGATCACGGTGGACGCCCTGGACCCGACCGGCGCGGGGGACGTGTACGTGGCCGGGTTCGTCACCGGCAGCCTCGCGGGGTGGCCGCTGGCCGACCGGCTGGCCTTCGCCGGGCTGACCGCCGCCCTGTCGGTGCAGGAGTTCGGCGGCTCCCTCTCGGCCCCGGGCTGGCCCGAGGTGGCCCACTGGTGGCGCACGGCCCCCGACGGCCTCCGGGACCGCTACGCCTTCCTGGACGCCCTCGTCCCGCCCGGCGCCGCCCCCGCGCCCCGCCGCCGCGCCGTCCCCACGATCGGCTTCCGGCACCCGGCCTGATCCGAAGGACACGGCCCAGGGCCGCGCGGGTCCGCCCGGAAAACCCCTCGGGCCCGCCCCGGGGTGGACGTACCCTTGGTACTCCGGAGGTCGGCGATCGGCGCGGCCCCTCAGCGGGAGGTATGTGCAGGCCACAGTGCCGGCCCATGACTCAGACACCCACAGCCCACACCCCGGCGCAGGGCCAGGCGCGAGCCCACTTCACGGTCCCCGCGACGCACCCGATGGTGACCGTGCTCGGCTCGGGCGACGCCCTGTTGCGCGTGATCGAGAAGGCTTTCCCGAAGGCCGACATCCATGTTCGGGGCAATCAGGTCAGCGCGGTCGGCGCGGCGGCGGAAGTCGCCCTGATCCAGCGCCTGTTCGACGAGATGATGCTGGTGCTCCGCACCGGGCAGCCGATGACGGAGGACGCAGTGGAACGCTCGATCGCCATGCTCAAGGCGAACGGCAGCGGTGGCGGTGACACGGAGACCCCGGCCGAGGTGCTCACCCAGAACATCCTCTCCAACCGCGGCCGCACCATCCGTCCCAAGACCCTCAACCAGAAGCGGTACGTCGACGCGATCGACAAGAACACGATCGTCTTCGGCATCGGCCCCGCCGGTACCGGCAAGACCTACCTCGCGATGGCGAAGGCGGTGCAGGCGCTCCAGTCCAAGCAGGTCAGCCGGATCATCCTGACCCGCCCCGCCGTCGAGGCGGGCGAGCGGCTCGGCTTCCTGCCGGGCACGCTCTTCGACAAGATCGACCCGTACCTGCGGCCGCTCTACGACGCCCTGCACGACATGATGGACCCGGACTCCATCCCCCGCCTGATGGCGGCGGGCACCATCGAGGTGGCGCCCCTGGCCTACATGAGGGGTCGCACCCTTAATGACGCCTTCGTCGTCCTGGACGAGGCGCAGAACACCACCGTCGAGCAGATGAAGATGTTTCTGACGCGCCTCGGCTTCGATTCGAAGATCGTCATCACCGGTGACGTGACCCAGATCGACCTGCCGGGCGGCGCCAAGAGCGGTCTGCGGCAGGTTCAGGAGATCCTCGACGGAGTGCCGGACATCCACTTCTCGCGGCTCACGTCCGAGGATGTCGTCCGGCACAAGCTGGTCGGCCGTATCGTCGACGCGTACGCGAAGTACGACGATGCCCACCCGGCCCAGAACGGCCACCAGCGGAAGTAGAACCCAGCGCACCATGTCGATCGACGTCAACAACGAGTCCGGAACCGAGGTCGACGAGCAGGCGATCCTCGACATCGCCCGCTACGCGCTCACCCGGATGAGGATCCACCCGCTGTCCGAGCTCTCCGTCATCGTCATCGACGAGGACGCCATGGAGCAGCTCCACATCCAGTGGATGGACCTCCCCGGACCGACCGACGTCATGTCCTTCCCGATGGACGAGCTCCGTCCGCCGGCGAAGGACGACGAGGAGCCCCCGCAGGGGCTCCTCGGCGACATCGTGCTCTGCCCCGAGGTGGCCAAGAAGCAGGGCGACGAGGCGCCGACGCGGCACTCCATGGACGAGGAGCTCCAGCTCCTGACCGTTCACGGGGTGCTGCACCTGCTCGGCTACGACCACGAGGAGCCGGACGAGAAGGCCGAGATGTTCGGTCTCCAGGCGGCCATCGTCGACGGCTGGCGCGCCGAGCGCGGCCTGACCGGTCCCTCCCCGGCCCCGACCGTCTCGTGACCGGGGCCGCCCAGCTGATCACGGGGGCGGTGCTGCTGACCGTGGTGGCCTGGTTCGCGGCGTGCGCCGAGTCCGGGATCGCCCGCGTCTCCAGCTTCCGCGCCGAGCAGGCCGTACGGGAGGGCCGGCGCGGCAGCGCGAAGCTCGCGCAGGTCGCCGGCGACCCCACCCGCTACGTCAACGTGGCCCTGCTGGTGCGCGTGACCTGCGAGATGGCGGCGGGCGTGCTCGTCACGTACGTCTGCCTCGACGCGTTCGGCGAGAACTGGACCGCGCTGCTCGTCGCCATCGGCGTGATGGTGCTGGTGTCGTTCGTGGCGGTGGGCGTCTCCCCCCGTACGATCGGCCGCCAGCACCCGCTGAACACCGCGACGGCGGCCGCGTACGTGCTCGTGCCGCTCGCGCGGGTGATGGGCCCCGTTCCGCAGCTGCTGATCCTCCTCGGCAACGCGCTCACGCCCGGTAAGGGCTTCCGCAAGGGGCCCTTCGCCTCCGAGGCCGAGCTGCGCGCGATGGTGGACCTCGCCGAGAAGGAATCCCTGATCGAGGACGACGAGCGCCGGATGGTGCACCAGGTCTTCGAGCTGGGGGACACCCTGGTGCGCGAGGTGATGGTGCCGCGCACCGACCTGGTCTGCATCGAGCGGTACAAGACGATCCGTCAGGCGACGACGCTCGCGCTGCGGTCCGGCTTCTCGCGCATCCCGGTCACCGGCGAGAACGAGGACGACATCGTCGGGATCGTGTACCTGAAGGACCTCGTCCGCAGGACGCACATCAACCGGGACGCCGAGTCCGACCTGGTCTCCACGGTGATGCGGCCGGCGGTCTTCGTGCCCGACACGAAGAACGCGGGCGACCTGCTGCGGGAGATGCAGTCGGTGCGCAACCACGTGGCCGTCGTCATCGACGAGTACGGCGGCACGGCCGGCATCGTCACGATCGAGGACATCCTGGAGGAGATCGTCGGCGAGATCACCGACGAGTACGACCGGGAGATCCCGCCCGTGGAGGAGCTGGGCCAGGGCTGCTACCGGGTCACGGCGCGGCTCGACATCACCGACCTCGGCGAGCTGTTCGGGGTGGAGGCCTTCGACGACGAGGACGTGGAGACGGTCGGCGGTCTGCTGGCCAAGGCGCTGGGCCGGGTTCCGATCGCGGGTGCCTCGGCGGTGGTGGACCTGCCCGACGGGCGTCCGCTGCGGTTGACGGCAGAGTCCCCGGCGGGGCGCCGGAACAAGATCGTGACGGTGCTGGTGGAGCCGGTGGCCGGGGCGCCGGCCGAAGGGGAGGAGGGGGAATGACCCCTGCGGAGCTGCGCGCGTTCTGCCTGGGCTTCAACGCGGCGGTGGAGGAGTTCCCCTTCACCCCGGAGACCTCGGTCTTCAAGGTGCTGGGGAAGGTGTTCGCCCTGTCGGCGCTGGACGCCGAGCCGCTGAAGGTCAACCTCAAGTGCGAGCCGGAGGCGGCCGTGCGGCTGCGGGCCGAGCACGAGGCGATCGTGCCGGGCTGGCACATGAACAAGCGGCACTGGAACACCGTGACGGTGGGCGGTCTGCCGGACGCGCTGGTGCGGGAGCTGGTGGAGGACTCGTACGACCTGGTCGTGGCGGGACTGCCGAGGGCGGAGCGGCTGCGGCTCGACCGGCCGTGAGCGTGCGTTCCGAAGGACCAGGGTCCCGAACCGAACAGGGTCAAAGGTCATAGGGTGTCGGGACCTTTGGATCGCAGGAGTCTCTTGGTTCTCGCTTAGGTTTGTTCTGCTCCACGGGGGAACGGCGGGGGGCGGGGAGCGCAAGAGGGCGCCCCGGCGGGGTCGTTGCACGGCCGCGCAGGGGCGCTCCCTATGCTTTCGCCTATGAGCGAGAGCACCGTGGGCAACGGGATCGACCCCGAGGACAGCAAGATCATCACGCTGGCGCGCAGCGCCCGGGCCCGCAACGGAGTCCCGGAAGGGGCGGCGGTGCGGGACGAGACCGGCCGCACCTACGTCGCCGGCACCGTCGAGCTGGACTCCCTGAAGCTGAGCGCCCTCCAGACGGCCGTCGCCATGGCGGTCGCCAGCGGCGCGCGCTCCCTGGAGGCCGCCGCCGTGGTCAGCGCGGCCGACGCCCCCGCCGACGCCGACCGCGCCGCGGTCCGCGACCTGGGCGGCCCCGCCACCCCGGTCCTCCTCGCCGGCCCGGACGGCACCCTGAAGTCCACCACCCCCGCCGGAGCCTGACCCGGGGGCGGGCCCGCCGGCCGCGCGGGCCGCTCAGGCGGCCGCCGCCGTGGCCGGCCCGCCCGCCCGGCGGCGGATCACCATCGACATCAGCGCGGCCACCGCGCACAGCCCGCCCGCCGCGTACCAGACGAGGTCGTACGAGCCGAAGGCGTCGCGGGCCACGCCGCCCAGGAAGGCCACCAGGGCCGCGCCGACCTGGTGCGAGGCCAGGACCCAGCCGAAGACGATCGCGCCGTCCGGCCCGTAGTGCTCGCGGCACAGGGCGATGGTCGGCGGCACGGTGGCCACCCAGTCCAGGCCGTAGAAGACGATGAAGAACACCATCGGCGGGTGCACGGACGGCGCCAGCAGCATCGGCAGGAACATCAGGGACACCCCGCGCAGGGCGTAGTACACGGCCAGGAGCCGGCGTGCCTCGAAGCGGTCGGTGAACCAGCCGGAGGCGATGGTTCCGAGGACGTCGAACACGCCGATCACCGCGAGCAGCCCGGCGGCGGTCGTCACCGGCATGCCGTGGTCGTGGGCGGCCGGGGTGAAGTGCGTGCGCACCAGTCCGTTGGTCGAGGCCCCGCAGATCGCGAAGGTGCCCGCCAGCAGCCAGAACGGGCCGGTCCGGGCCGCTCGGAAGAGCACGGTCACGGCCCGCCGGGCCGCCCCCTGGAGGGGCGCGGGCTTGGGCTCGTACGCGCCCCCGTACGGGGCGAGGCCCACGTCGGCCGGGTGGTCGCGCAGCAGCAGCCAGACGAACGGGACGACGGCCAGGGCCGCCAGCGCCACCGTGACCGAGGCCGGGCGCCAGCCGTGGTTCTCCACCAGCCAGGACAGCAGCGGCAGGAAGACCAGCTGCCCCGAGGCGCCCGCCGCGGTCAGGATGCCGGTGACCAGCCCGCGCCGGGCGGTGAACCAGCGGTTGGTCACCGTCGCCGCGAAGGCCAGCGCCATGGACCCGCTGCCCAGGCCCACCAGCACGCCCCAGAACAGCACCAGCTGCCAGGCGGCCGTCATCCACACCGTGGCCAGCGAGCCGCCCGCGATGACGGTCAGGGCCAGGGCGACGACCTTGCGTATGCCGAAGCGGTCCATCAGCGCGGCGGCGAAGGGCGCGGTGAGCCCGTACAGCGCCAGGTTCACCGAGACCGCGAAGCCGATCGTGCCGCGCGACCAGTCGAACTCCTGGTGCAGCGGCTCGATGAGCAGTCCGGGGAGGGAGGCGGAGGCGGCCGCGCCGATGATCGTCACGAAGGCCACGGCGGCGGCGTACCAGGCCCGGTGGACGCGGCCGGGCCGGCGGGGGGCCTGCGGGGCGGCGGTGGAGGAGGCGGTGGAGGTGGGTGCTGTCTGGGTCACGCCGACAGCTTCCGGCCCGGGGGGCGCCGTACGACAGTGGCCTGACCGACATGCTTCGATACGATCGGGCCATGGCCACCGTCGCGCAACCGCACCGTGTCGTCGTCCTCGCCCTCGCCGGGCTGCTGCCCTTCGAACTCGGCATCCCGCACCGGATCTTCGGCCGGGCCCGGGACGCCGAGGGGCGCCACCTCTACGAGATCCTCACCTGCGGCCTCGCCCCCGGCCCGGTGGCCACCGACGCCGACTTCTCCGTGTACGTCGGCCACGGCCCGGAGCTCCTGGCGACCGCCGACACGGTGGTGGTGCCCGCCTCGCACGAGCTGGGGCCGGTCCACGAAGAGGGCCGCCTGACCGACGAGCTGGCCGCGGCCCTGGCCCACGTCCGGCCCGGCACCCGGATGGTGTCGATCTGCACGGGCGGCTACGTCCTGGCCGCCGCCGGCTACCTCGACGGCCGCAGGGCCACCACCCACTGGGCCCACGCCGAGCACTTCCAGCGGATGTTCCCGGCCGTCCGGGTCGACGCGGACGTGCTCTACACCGACGAAGGGGACGTGCTGACCTCCGCCGGGGTCGCCGCCGGCATAGACCTGTGCCTGCACATCGTGCGCCGCGACCACGGCGCCGCGATCGCCAACGACACCGCCCGGCGGACCGTCGTACCGCCCCACCGCGAGGGCGGTCAGGCGCAGTTCGTGCAGCGCCCCGTGCCCGCGCCGCAGCAGGCCAGTACCACGGCCGCGCGGGCCTGGGTGCTGGACCGGCTGCACGAGCCCCTGCGGCTGACCGACATCGCCCGGCAGGAGGCCATGTCGGTACGGACCTTCACGCGCCGCTTCCGTGAGGAGTGCGGGATGAGCCCGGGCGAGTGGATCACCGGGCAGCGGGTGGAACGCGCCCGGCAGCTGCTGGAGCGGACCGAGCTGCCGGTGGAGGCGGTCGCGCGGGAGGCGGGCTTCGGGACGGCGCAGTCGCTGCGCAAGCACGTGCAGGCGGCGCTCGGGGTCAGCCCGACCGCCTACCGGCGCACGTTCCGGGAGGGCGGGGGTGCGGGGCGGGCGGGGGCGGCTGAGGGTGCCGTCTTCTGATGGGCCATCAGTCGGGGTGAGGGCCGTGCATTGACTTCTCCCGCCGCCCGCTCGTGAATGGCCCTGCCGGGGTGACGGACCCCGGGGGCGGGGCAGGGGGCGGACGGTGCCGGGACGCGCGCGCAGCGGGGGGTGGCCGGCGGCCGTCGGCATGGCGGTGCTCGCCGCGACGGCGGGGGGTGCGCTGAGCACGCCCGCGGCAGCCGGGGGTGAACCGCCTCCGCCGCAGGCCGCGACCCCGGCGCCCTGCCGCGCGCCCGCCGAGGGGCCGGACAGCGCCCGGATCTCCGTGTCCGACCCGGCCCCGAGGGTCGGGGACACCGTCACCGTGACCTACCGGGTGACCGGGAGCCCCGGCGGCCCCGGCGGCCCCGGCGGCCCCGCAGGCCCTGCCGGCGGGCCGGCCCCGGCCGGGAAGGTGCTGCTGGGCGGCGCACAGAGCGGCGAGGTCGCGGTGAGGGGGGAGGCGACGGGGGATCCCGCCGCCGCCGGACCGGGCGGCGTGACGATGACCGGCGCCTTCACCGTCACCGCGCCCGGCGAGATCACCCTCACCCCGGGGGGCCACACCCCGCCGGACGGGGCGTGCGCCGCGGCGCCGGCCCGCCCGGTCGCGCAGCGGCTCACCGCCGTCCCGCTGCCCACCATGAACCTGCGCGGCATCACCCTCGGCGCGGCGGGCGGGGAGCCGGGCGCCCGGGTCCGCGTCACCGGCGTCGGCTTCACCCCGGGCGCGGCGGTGACGGTGGCCGGCCGCGCGGGTGCCGCGGGGACGGCCGACCGGGCGCAGGCCACCGCCGACGCCGGCGGGGGCTTCGTGGCGGAGCTGGCCGTCACGGACCGGGCCACGACGGGGGTGGTGGCGTACGAGGGCCCGGCCTGGTCGGCGCCGCAGGGCTCGCGCCCGGCGCCGTACGCGGTCACGGGCGCGGCAGAGCCGGGCTCGCTGTCGATGACGCAGGCCGGTGCGGCGGTGACCCTCGGGGCGGTCGGATACGGGGGCGGCGGCGCGGCCCCCGGGCGGATCGGCACCGTCACCGTCAAGGACACCCGGGGCGGGGCCGCGGGGTGGGAGCTGACCGGGAGGCTCACCGGGTTCACGGGCCCGGACGGCGTCCGCGTGCCCGGCGCCGTGCTGTCCTGGACGCCGGCCTGCCGGGGCGGCGGCTGCGTGCCGGGCCGCGCGGGGGTGGTCGGGCCGGAGGGCGTGCCGCTGGCGTCGGGGGCCGGCGGAACCTTCACCGTCGACGCCGCGCTGACGCTCGCGCTGCCGCCGTACACCCCGCCGGGCGCCTACCGCGCGGACCTGGAACTGACCCTGCGGCCCTCGTGACGCGGTCCGCGCCTCCCCGACGCGCGCCCGCCGCCGCCCGCCCGCCGGCCTCCGCCTGCCCGCCGGCCTCCGACTGCCCGTCTCCTGCCTCCGCCGGTCTCCGGCTGCCGCCGGTCTCCTGCCGCCGTCCGCTGCCCGTCTCCGCCGGCCTCCGCCTGCCCGTCTCCGGCCGCCGGCCGTCTCCGGTCTCCGGCCGCCGCCGTCTCCGGCCTCCGCCTCCCGTCTCCGGCCGCCGGGCGCCCCGCCCCACGCGGTGCCGGGGCGAAGCGGCGGACGGACGGGGCGGGGAGAAGGCTCCGGGTGCCCTCCCGGGCACCGCGCGGCCGGGCCCGGGGGAGGCGTACGGCGCCCGGGGTGCCGGTCTGGTCGGCGCGGGGGGCCGCATCGGGGAGAATGGCCCGTATGAGCGATCGTTCCCCCGAGCCCACCGCCCCGCACCGCGCGGGCTTCGCCTGCTTCGTCGGCCGCCCCAACGCGGGCAAGTCGACCCTGACCAACGCGCTCGTGGGCACCAAGGTCGCGATCACCTCGAACCGGCCGCAGACCACCCGCCACACCGTCCGCGGCATCGTGCACCGCCCCGACGCACAGCTGGTCCTGGTGGACACCCCCGGCCTGCACAAGCCGCGCACGCTGCTCGGCGAGCGGCTGAACGACGTCGTGCGGACCACCTGGGCCGAGGTCGACGTCATCGGCTTCTGCCTCCCCGCCGACCAGAAGCTCGGCCCCGGCGACAAGTTCATCGCCAAGGAGCTCGCGGGGATCAAGAAGACCCCCAAGATCGCCATCGTCACCAAGACCGACCTGGTCGAGTCCAAGCAGCTGGCCGAGCAGCTCCTCGCCATCCACCAGCTGGGCGCCGAGCTCGGCATCGAGTGGGCCGAGATCGTCCCCGTCTCGGCGGTCGGCGACAACCAGGTGCAGCTGCTGGCCGACCTGATCGCGCCGCTGCTGCCCGAAAGCCCCCCGCTGTACCCGGAGGGCGACCTCACCGACGAGCCCGAGATGGTGATGGTCGCGGAGCTGATCCGCGAGGCCGCGCTGGAAGGCGTGCGGGACGAGCTGCCGCACTCCATCGCCGTCGTCGTCGAGGAGATGATCCCGCGCGAGAACCGGCCCGCGGACCGGCCGCTGCTGGACATCCACGCCAACGTCTACATCGAGCGCCCCAGCCAGAAGGGCATCATCATCGGCCCCAAGGGCTCGCGCCTGAAGGAGGTCGGCATGAAGTCCCGCAAGCACATCGAGGCGCTGCTCGGCACGCCGGTCTTCCTCGACCTGCACGTGAAGGTCGCCAAGGACTGGCAGCGCGACCCCAAGCAGCTCCGCAAGCTCGGGTTCTAGGCCCCCTGGGCCAGGCCCCCTGGGCCCCTGCGCCCCCCACGGGCCCCCGCTACAGGACGCGGCGCAGCTTCAGCGCGTTGTCCGTACGGGTCCCCGGCCGCCCGTCGGGGGCCGTCATGGCCTGGACGTGCTCGGCCGCGAGCAGCACCTCCCAGCCGCCCTCCGGCAGCTCCAGCTGCGCGAGGACCTCGTCCGGGGTCGGGAAGTGGAGGTCGGCGTGCGCGTCCGGGTCCCAGGACGGACCGCCGGCGTGGCCCGCGATCAGCAGGATCCCGCCGGGGGCCACGGCGGACGCCGCCGCGCGCAGGATCCGCTCGCGCGGGAAGTCGCCGTACGAGTGCAGGAAGCACGCCGAGACCAGGTCGAACTCCCCGTCGGGGAAGGACTCCGCCAGGTCGTGGCGCCGCAGTTCGACGCGGTCGCCGAGGTCCGCCTCGGCGGCGTGCTCGGCCGCCCGCTCCAGGGCCACCCCCGAGATGTCGGTCCCGGTGACCCGCCAGCCCTGCCGGGCCAGCCACACGGCGTCGGCGCCCTCGCCGCAGCCGAGGTCGAGGGCGCGGCCGGGCGTGAGGCCGGCGGTCTCGCGGACCAGGACCTCGTTGGGCTTGCCGCTCCAGATGCGGGTGCTCTCGCGGTAGCGGGCGTCCCACCACTCCTCGCCCGCGGGGTGGTCCCCGTCCTGGTGGTGGCCGTGGCGCTGCTGCTGGGACATGGGGTCCTCTTCCTGTACGGGGCTGCCGGTACGGCCGATGCTGCGCCGCGGCCACCGCACGGGCAACTTCCGTTGCCGAACCGGCAACAACGCAGGGCCCGGGCCCGCATCCGGGCCCGGTGCGGCCCCTATGCCTCCGGTTCGGCGATCAGGGCCGTCCCGACCCTGCGGAAGCCGGCGCGGGCGTAGACGCGGGCCACGTCCTCGTCGCCGGCCGAGAGGAAGACCGTACGGGCGCCCCGCGCGCGGGCCTCGGCGACCAGGGCCGCCGTCACCCCGAGGGCCAGCCCCTGGCGGCGGGCCGTGGGCAGGGTGCCGACGCCGACGACCTCGGCGACGTCCCCGACGGGGTTGTACTGGCCCGAGCACAGCACCTGGCCGTCGCGCACGGCGGCGGCCATCGCGGTGCGGCCGTCCGCGAGCATCGCCGAGACGCGGGCCCGGCGCTCCTCGGCCCCCGGGTCGGCCAGCGCCGTCGCCAGCTCCGCCGGCCCGGCGGTGCCCAGGGCGGTGCCCGGCTCGCGGAAGGCCAGCGCCGGCACGGTCACGGCGGCCCCCAGCAGCGGGTCCCCGGGGCCGAGCAGTCGTACCTCGGGATGCGGCGGGAGCGGCTCGGCACCGGCGTCCAGCGCCATCAGCGGGTGGGCGTGCACGTGCAGGCCCGCGGCCTCCACCGCGGCCCGCAGCGAGGGGGTGGTTTCGGCCACCCACTCGATGGACTCGGGCACCTTCAGTTCCCGCTGTCTCTCCAGCACCCTGAGCACGTCCGCGGCGTTCGCGTCGGCGCCGCCGAGCGCGGGGCGCGCGTAGTACTGCCAGCCCTGCCCCTCCTGCACGAACAGGGTCAGCGGCCCGAAGTCCTCGCCGCGCGCACCGCCCCGGCGGGGGACGGCGTCGTAGTACTGCTCCAGGGTGGCCAAGATCGTTTCGGTCATCCCGCCATCCAAGCAGGACCGCCCCGGGCGGGCACCCCGTTTGCCGGGGGCCGGCCGCCCGCCGCTACGCGCCTTCCTTGAGGACCCGGGAGACCAGGCTCCGCTGGGCGTCCGAGAGGTGCGGGTCCTGGCAGGACACCGTCCGCCCGTCCACCGTGATCCGGTACGAGAACCCGTCCCGCACCCCGCCCTGCCCCTGCCCGGCCCGCGGGTCCGGCCGCAGGGCCAGCAGGGCCAGCGCCTGCCACTCCTCCTCGTCGGGCCGGCCCGAGGTGTCCACCTCGGCCCGGCGCTCGATCCCGGCGAAACCGCCCGTCCGCACCACTTCGATCCGCATGGTGCCCCTTCTACCCGAGAACGGCCCGCCCGGACATCACTCCTGGGCCAGGCCGACGGACGACCAGGCCTTCTGGAGCGCCTGGTGCTCCGCGCCGCCCTCGCCGTACCGGGCGACGGCCGCGGCCGTCGACAGCCGGGCGAAGGTCTTGAAGTCGGCCCGCTCGCCCAGTTCCCCGCCGGTCAGCGTGTCGTACCAGATCTGCCCGGCCCGCTCCCAGGCCTTGCCGCCCAGTTCGGTGGCCGCGATGTAGAAGGCGTGGTTGGGGATGCCCGAGTTGATGTGGACGCCGCCGTTGTCGCGGCTGGTGTCGACGTAGTCGTCCATCGTCGCGGGCTGCGGGTCCTTGCCGAGCTCGTCGTCGTCGTACGCGGTGCCGGGCGCCTTCATCGAGCGCAGCGCGACCCCGGTGACGTTCGGCCCCAGCAGCCCGGCACCGATCAGCCAGTCCGCCTGGTCGGCGGTCTGCCCCAGGGAGTACTGCTTGATCAGCGAGCCGAAGACGTCCGACATGGACTCGTTGAGCGCCCCGGACTGGCCGTGGTAGTCGAGGTTGGCCGTGTACTGGGTGACGCCGTGGGCCAGCTCGTGCCCGATGACGTCCACCGACACGGTGAAGTCGAGGAACAGGTCCCCGTCGCCGTCGCCGAAGACCATCTGGCGGCCGTCCCAGAAGGCGTTGTTGTAGTCCTGGCCGTAGTGGACGGTCGCGTCCAGCGGAAGTCCGGAGTCGTCGATGGAGTGCCGGCCGAAGGCCTTCAGGAAGAGTTCGTACGTCGCCCCGAGCCCGGCGTAGGCGCGGTTGACGGTGGCGTCCTTGCCCGGTTCGGAGCCCTCCCCGCGGACCTTCTTCCCCGGCAGGCGGGTGCGGTGCTGGGCGTCGTAGACGGTCCGGGCCGGCCCTTCGGCGGGCGCGTCGACCAGGGAGGGGGCGATGCCCCTGAGGGCGTTGACCTGCCGCCGCTCGCGCAGGCCGCTGTCGTGTTCGAGGGTCCGCAGGGCGGCCTCGGCCCGGGTGCCGTCCGGGGACTGGGCGGCCCTGCGGAGCAGGTGCGGCGGCACGACGGTGCAGAAGACGGGGTGGTGGGGGGTGTGGACGGGGGAAAGGAAGGCATCCATGCACGGCAATGTGGCAGTGGGTCATGACGCTGTCACTACCGGCGACCATGATTCATTCGGTTGTCTCAAACCTGGCGCGCCGCGTTGACGGATCGCCCTGACCTGGGCGCACGGAAGGAGTCGTAGCTCACAAAAGGTGCAAATCGGGCACCCGGGTCTTGCATACTGAAACAGGTCCTCGCGATACGGCGCGGCTCGGTTAGGCTCGGCCCATCATGCGTTTCGGGCTGCTTCTCCTTAGCTGCCGCGGCGAGGGTCTGTAGTCGTAGGCCGGCCCCCTCCCCGCGGAGTTTGGTGTTGCGGTTTTTACGACCGCCGTCGGCCGTTCAGCGAACTACACGCGGACACGCGAGGAGCCCAACGCCATGAGCCAGCACACTTTCGTCGGTCGCCCCACGCCCATCACGAACGCGACCCACTCCCAGAAGCCCTCCGGCATGCCGATCCACAAGTACGGCGTCTACGAGCAGGTGGACATCCCGGACCGCACCTGGCCGGACGCCCGGATCACCAAGGCTCCCCGCTGGCTCTCCACCGACCTGCGCGACGGCAACCAGTCGCTGATCGACCCGATGACCCCCGCCCGCAAGCGCGAGATGTTCGACCTGCTGGTGCGCATGGGCTACAAGGAGATCGAGGTCGGCTTCCCGTCCTCCGGCGAGACCGACTTCGCCTTCGTGCGCTCCATCATCGAAGAGGGCGCGATCCCGGACGACGTCACCATCTCCGTACTGACCCAGGCCCGCGAGGACCTGATCGAGCGGACCGTCGAGTCGCTGATCGGCGCCAAGCGCGCCACCGTGCACCTGTACAACGCGACCGCGCCGACCTTCCGCCGGGTGGTCTTCCGCGGCTCCAAGGAGCAGATCAAGCAGATCGCCGTCGACGGCACCCGCCTGGTCATGGAGTACGCCGAGAAGCTGCTGGGCCCCGAGACGGTCTTCGGCTACCAGTACAGCCCGGAGATCTTCACCGACACCGAGCTGGACTTCGCCCTGGAGGTCTGCGAGGCCGTCTGCGACGTCTGGCAGCCGGGCGAGGGCCGCGAGATCATCCTGAACCTGCCCGCCACCGTGGAGCGCTCGACGCCGTCCACCCACGCGGACCGCTTCGAGTGGATGGCCCGCAACCTGACCCGCCGCGAGCACATCTGCATCTCCGTGCACCCGCACAACGACCGGGGCACCGCCGTCGCCGCCGCCGAGCTGGCGCTGATGGCCGGCGCCGACCGCGTCGAGGGCTGCCTGTTCGGGCAGGGCGAGCGCACCGGGAACGTCGACCTGATCACCCTGGGCATGAACCTCTTCTCGCAGGGCATCGACCCGCAGATCGACTTCTCGCAGATCGACGAGATCCGCCGCACCAGCGAGTACTGCAACCAGATGGAGGTCCACCCGCGCCACCCCTACGCGGGCGACCTGGTCTACACCGCCTTCTCCGGCTCCCACCAGGACGCCATCAAGAAGGGCTTCGACGCCATGGAGGCCGACGCGGCCGCCCAGGGCAAGACCGTCGACGAGATCGAGTGGGCGGTCCCGTACCTGCCCATCGACCCGAAGGACGTCGGCCGCTCCTACGAGGCGGTCATCCGGGTCAACTCGCAGTCCGGCAAGGGCGGCATCGCGTACGTCCTGAAGAACGACCACAAGCTGGACCTGCCGCGCCGCATGCAGATCGAGTTCTCGCGGATCATCCAGGCCAAGACCGACGCCGAGGGCGGCGAGGTCACGCCGAAGGCGATCTGGGAGGTCTTCTCGGACGAGTACCTGCCCAACCCCGAGAACCCGTGGGGCCGCATCCAGCTGCGCTCCGGCTCCACCGCCACCGACAAGGACGGCACCGACACGCTGACCGTCGAGGCGGTCGTGGACGGCGTGGAGACGATCCTGAACGGCACCGGCAACGGTCCGATCTCGGCCTTCTTCGACGCGCTGGCCGGCATCGGCGTCGACGCCCGCCTGCTGGACTACACCGAGCACACCATGAGCGAGGGCGCCTCCGCGGTCGCCGCCTCGTACATCGAGTGCGCGATCGACGGCCGGGTCCTGTGGGGCATCGGCATCGACGCCAACACCACCCGCGCCTCCCTGAAGGCGGTCATCTCCGCCGTCAACCGCGCGGGCCGCTAGTCACCCGGACGGAGCCCCCGTCCCTCCGTACGGGAGGACGGGGGCTCCGTCGCACCCAGGGCCGCCCGGCGGGCCGGGCGGCCGCCGTCCAGCGGCAGGACCGCCCCGGTGACCGGGGGCGCACTTCGGCCAACTCCCGCCCCCGCCCGATGTTGTCTTGTCGCACGACTGACGCATCCTCACCGATGTGGCTAACATCACGCCAACCCGGCGGTGCCGCCGGAAGGTTATGGAGGTGCGACGTGCTGCCAGTTCGGGGTGGGGACGGCCGGAAGCTGACCGTCTGGGGCATCCGCACCACCTGGAGCACCGTGGGAGACGGGGAGTTCTTCTGCCCCGGCTGCGGCGGTGACCGCAACTACCGCCGGCGCACCGGGCGCAGGCGCTTCACCGTGCTCGGCGTGCCGCTGCTGCCGCGCGGCCAGGCCGGACCCGTCGTCGAGTGCCAGGGCTGCCGGCACCGCTTCGACACCGACGTGCTGGACCACCTGACCACCACCCGCTTCTCGGCACTGCTGCGCGACGCGGTGCACACCGTGGCGCTGGCCGTGCTCGCGGCGGGCGGGACGGCCTCGCGCAGCGCGCTGGAGGCCGCCGTGTCGGCCGTACGGGCGGCCGGGTTCCAGGACTGCACCGCGGAGCAGCTGGAGTCCCTCGTGGACGCGCTGGCCACCGACGAGGGCCGGCTGGGCCTGTACGACGGGCCGGAGTGCTGCGGGGCCGCGCTGTCGATAGAGCTGCACGAGGCGCTGGAGCCGCTCGCCCCGCACCTGGCGGGGCCGGGGCGGGAGTCGATCCTGCTCCAGGGCGCCCGGATCGCCCTCGCGGACGGGCCCTACATCCCGGCCGAGCGGGAGGTGCTGGCCACCGTCGGCGCGGCGCTGCGGATGGGCACGGACGAGGTGTCCGGACTGCTGTCGGCGGTGCGCGCGCCCTGAGCGGTACGCGTACGAAGGCCCGGGCCCGGCGGATTTCCGCCGGGCCCGGCCGCGTTCCGGGCCGGAATTCCACCATGCGGATGCCCGGGAGGTAACGATCCGGCCTCACGGACATGAACCGGACGGTAGTTTGGTGCGCACATGGGATGGAGTCCCTACTTCCGTACAGGAATTCCGCATTTCGGACGGCCGGAATTGGCCCCTCTGATTTGCGTGGCCGAATACTTGCGAACCCGGTATCGGCCTGTCAGGGCAGGGAACTTCGCAGGTGCGCAGCGGGAACGACGCCTTCGGCGCCGGGTCTCCCATACTCCTGTGCGGGGCCGCCCGCCACTGGAGAAACCTCTCAATCGAACGTCCCGGAACGTCAACACTTTGTCGAAGTCGACGATATCTGTGAGCACTTCCACAGGCGTTCAATTCCGGTCATCGCGACGAGTTCCGTGTGTTCCCACTGACAACCCCGGCGGACCAACGGGTTAACGACCCACTCCGGCCAGGGATAACCAGATTCCTCCCAGATTCCTCTCAGTTACCTACCTTCTGAAGGGCAAGGCAGAGATGGCACGTGTCGCCGCCCGGCTTTCCGCCAACGGAGAGCAGAGCACGCACCCGGTCGACGAGGTGCTCCCCCTCCCCAAGCTCGCGCTGTACGGCTTCCAGCACGTACTCGCCTTCTACGCCGGCGCGGTGATCGTCCCGATCATCGTGGGCAGCGCACTCAAGCTGAGCCCTGAACAGCTCGTCTACCTGATCAACGCGGACCTCTTCACCTGCGGTATCGCCTCGATCATCCAGGCCTGGGGCATCGGCCGGATCGGCGCCAGGCTGCCGCTGATCCAGGGTGTGACCTTCACCGCGGTGTCCCCGATGATCGCCATCGGCCTGGGCGCCGGCGGCGGTACCGCCGCGCTGCTGGTCATCTACGGCGCGGTGATCACCGCCGGTATCGCCACCTTCGCCTTCGCCTGGCTGCCCGCCAAGGCGTTCCGGGCGGTCATGCGGCTCTTCCCGCCGGTGGTCACCGGCACGGTCATCACGGTGCTGGGCGTCGTCCTGATCCCGGTCGGCCTCAACGACGCGGCCGGCGGACTCGGCAGCCCCGACTTCGGCGACCCGAAGAACTTCGCCTACGCCGGCGGCACGATGCTCTTCATCCTGATCCTGATGAAGCTCGGCAAGCCGTTCCTCTCCAGCATCGCGATCCTCCTCGGCCTGGTCGTCGGCACCGGCGTCGCGTTCGCCCTCGGGGACGCCAAGTTCGGTGACGTCGGCAACGCGGACTGGATCGGTGTCACCACGCCCTTCCACTTCGGCGTCCCGAAGTTCGAGTGGTTCCCGATCGTCCTGATGCTGATCGTCATGCTGATCACCATGGTCGAGACGACCGGCGACACCTACGCGGTCGGCGACATCGTCGGCAAGGAGGTCGACAGCGAGACCGTCGCCCGCGCCCTGCGCGCCGACGGCGCCGCGACCGCCCTCGGCGGCGCCCTCAACTCCTTCCCGTACGTCGCGTTCGCCGAGAACGTCGGCCTGGTGCGGATGACCAAGGTCAAGAGCCGCTTCGTGGTCGTCGCCGCCGGTGTCTTCATGATCATCCTGGGTCTGCTGCCCAAGGCCGCCGCGATCGTGGCCGCCGTCCCGCACGGGGTCCTCGGCGGCGCCGCCACCGTCATGTTCGCCATGGTCGCCCTGGCCGGCATCCAGACCCTGGCCAAGGTGGACCTCAAGGAGGAGAAGAACGCGCTGATCGTCGGCGTCTCCCTCGCCTTCGCCCTGCTCCCGGCCACGGTCCCGGTCCTCTTCTCCAAGTACATGGACCCGGACCTGTCCTCGCTCCTCAACAGCGGTGTGACCCTCGGTGCCACCGCCGCCATCGTCCTCAACCTGATCTTCAACGGCCTGGCCAAGGACGACGCCCGGACCGCCGCCGCCAAGGCCGAGGCCCCGGTCGAGGCCCTGGCCGAGGCCCTGGTGCCCGCCCAGCCGGTGGCCGCCCCGGCCGGCGCCGAGAAGGCCGCCTCCGTGACGTCCGCCCCGGAGGAGACGGCTCCCGAGAAGACGGCTCCCGAGAAGGCGGCCTCGGACAAGGCGGCCGTGGAGAAGGCGGCCTCGGAGAAGGCGGCCTCGGACAAGGCCGCCGACGACGCGGGTGCGCCCGCCTCCTGATCCTCCCAAGGGGTGCCGACCCCCGTCCGGACTCCGGTCCGGACGGGGGTCGGCGCTGTCCGCGCCCGGGGGACAATGGGGCCATGAGTCTCTTCCGCGACGACGGCATCGTGCTGCGCACCCAGAAGCTGGGGGAGGCGGACCGCATCATCACGCTCCTCACCCGCGGCCACGGCCGCGTACGCGCCGTCGCGCGCGGGGTGCGGCGCACCAAGTCCAAGTTCGGCGCCCGGCTGGAACCTTTCTCCCACGCCGACGTGCAGTTCTTCGCGCGCGGCAGCGAGCTCGTCGGCCGCAGCCTGCCGCTGTGCACCCAGACCGAGATCATCGCCCCCTACGGCAACGGCATCGCCACCGACTACGCCCGCTACACCGCCGGCACCGCCATGCTGGAGACCGCCGAGCGCTTCACCGAGAACGAGGGCGAGCCCGCCGTACAGCAGTACCTGCTGCTGGTCGGCGCCCTGCGCACGCTCTCCCGCGGCGAGCACGAGCCGCACCTGATCCTCGACGCCTTCCTGCTGCGCTCCCTCGCCGTCAACGGCTACGCCCCCAGCTTCGAGGACTGCGCGAAGTGCGGGATCCACGGACCCAACCGGCACTTCTCCGTCGCCGCGGGCGGGGTCATATGCGGTGACTGCCGGGTGCCGGGCTCCGTCGTACCCTCGTCGGAGGCCATCGCCCTGCTCAGTGCCCTGCTGACGGGCGACTGGAAGCACGCGGACGCCTGCGAGGCGCGCCACGCGCGGGAGGGCAGCGGGCTGGTCTCGGCCTATTTGCACTGGCATCTGGAGCGCGGGCTACGCTCCCTCCGATACGTCGAGAAATAGGAGCTGGGCACATGGCACGACGCGGGATTCTGGGACGCTCTCGCCGCGAGTACAAGGTTCCCGAGCCGCACCCGTCCGGTGCGCGCCCGCCGAAGATCCCCGGTGAGCTGGTCCCGAACCACGTCGCCGTCGTCATGGACGGCAACGGCCGCTGGGCCAAGGAGCGCGGCCTGCCGCGCACCGAGGGGCACAAGGTCGGCGAGGGCGTCGTCCTCGACGTGCTCAAGGGCTGTCTGGAGATGGGCGTCAAGAACCTCTCCCTCTACGCCTTCTCGACGGAGAACTGGAAGCGCACGCCCGACGAGGTCCGCTTCCTCATGAACTTCAACCGCGACGTCATCCGCCGCCGCCGCGACGAGATGAACGAGCTGGGCATCCGGATCCGCTGGGTCGGGCGCATGCCGAAGATGTGGAAGTCGGTCGTCCAGGAGCTCCAGATCGCCCAGGAGCAGACCGTCGACAACGACGCCATGACCCTCTACTTCTGCGTCAACTACGGCGGGCGCGCGGAGATCGCGGACGCGGCGCAGGCCATCGCCCGCGACGTGGCGGCCGGCAAGCTGGACCCGTCGAAGGTCAACGAGAAGACCTTCGCCAAGTACATCTACTACCCCGACATGCCGGACGTGGACCTGTTCCTGCGCCCCAGCGGCGAGCAGCGCACCTCCAACTACCTGATCTGGCAGAGCGCGTACGCCGAGATGGTCTTCCAGGACGTGCTGTGGCCGGACTTCGACCGCCGCAACCTCTGGGACGCCTGCCTGGAGTACGCGCAGCGCGACCGCCGCTTCGGCGGCGCCGTCCCGAACCAGCCCGAGGGCTCCGGCAGCTGAGGCCTCCGCTAGGCTCCGCCGTCATGGACACGACTGACCAGGCGGTGGAGCTGCGCTACGGCGCGGCCCGCCGTGACGCGTGGGAGGTACTGCGGTGGCGCGCCCTGCGGACGGCCGCGGGCCGCCGGGAGCTGCTGCTGTGGCTGGTCGCCCTCCCCGCGGTGCCGGTCGCGCTGATCGCGGCCCAGCACGGCCGTGCCGTGGACCCGGCCGGCCTGGCCCTGGCGGGCGGGGCGGGACTCGTCCCGGCCGCCGTCTGGCTCTGGCTGGACCTGACGCGGCGGGCGCGCCGGATGCACCGCTGGGCCGCGGAACACCCCGAGTACAGGTTCGTCGTCACCGAGCGGGGTACGCAGAACCACCGTCCCGACGGGACGGCGGTGGCCTACAAGTGGGACAAGTACGAGGGCTGGGCCGAGACCCGGGGCCTCTTCGTCCTCGTGTTCTTCAACGGGGACCTGGGCTGGCTGCCGAAGCGCGCGGCCGCGGCCCCCGGGGATGTCGACCGGATCCGATCGTTCTTCGACCGGAACCTGACCCGGCTCGGCCAGGCCGTGGACTAGCCGGCGGCCGCGCAGTCCGCGCAGGTGCCGAAGATCTCCACGGTGTGCGCCACGTTCACGTAGCCGTGCTCGGCCGCGATCGACTCCGCCCACTTCTCCACGGCCGGACCCTCCACCTCGACCGCCTTGCCGCACTTGCGGCAGACCAGGTGGTGGTGGTGCTCCCCGGTGGAGCAGCGCCGGTACACGGACTCGCCGTCGCTGGTGCGCAGCACGTCCACCTCACCGGCGTCCGCGAGGGACTGGAGGGTGCGGTACACGGTGGTCAGGCCCACGGAGTCACCGCGGTGCCTGAGCATGTCGTGCAGCTCCTGGGCACTGCGGAACTCGTCCACCTCGTCCAGCGCCGCCGCCACGGCAGCCCGCTGCCGGGTGGATCGCCCTCGTACTGGCGCGGTACCCGTCTCGCCAGGCGCAGTCGCCACCGGTTCCTCCTCGTTTCGGCCTGCCGCCATTGTGCCAGGCGGCTGCCGGCCCTAGACCTTCACGTCGTCCCGGAGGCAGACCTCCGCCGAGTCCCGGGAGGCCTTGGCGCGGCGCCTGGCCAGCGGAGCGGACAGACCCGTCAGCGCCATGAAGACGCCGATCGCGAGCAGCACGATCGTGGCGCCGGACGGCGCGTCGATGTAGTACGTGGCCGCCGTGCCGGTCAGGGAGACGGTGAGGCTGATCGCGACGGCCAGGCCCAGGGTCGCGGCGAAGCCGCGGGTGAGCCGCTGGGCGGCGGCCACCGGGATCACCATCATGGCGCTGACCAGCAGCAGGCCGACGATCCGCATCGCGACGGTGACGGTGACGGCGGCGGTGACGGCGAGCAGCAGGTTCAGCGCGCGCACCGGCAGTCCGGTGACGCGGGCGAACTCCTCGTCCTGGCACACGGCGAAGAGCTGGCGGCGCATGCCGACGGTGACGGCGAGGACGAACGCGGCGAGGACCGCCATCGCGGTGACGTCCTCGGGCGCGACGGTGGTGATCGAGCCGAACATGGCACTGATCAGGCTCGTCGTGGAGCCGCCCCCGACGTTGATGATCATCACGCCGCCGGCCAGGCCGCCGTAGAAGAGCATCGACAGGGCCACGTCCCCGCTGGTCTTTCCGCGCGAGCGGATCAGCTCCATGCCGACGGCGCCGACGACCGCGACCAGGGTGGCCATCCACACGGGGCTGGTCTGGAGGACGAAGCCGAGCGCGACGCCGGTCATGGCGACGTGGCCGAGTCCGTCGCCCATGACGGCCTGGCGGCGCTGGACGAGGTACGTGCCGATCGCGGGCGCGGTGATGCCGACCAGCGCGGCGGCGATCAGCGCGCGCTGCATGAAGGCGTAGTTCAGGAGGTCCATCAGCTCAGCAGTCCCGTCCGCAGGGGCTCGGCGTCGTGCGCCGCGTGGGGGTGTACGTGGTCGTGGCCGGGCAGGGCGTGCTGGCCCACGGCCTCCGGGGGCGGGCCGTCGTGGGTGACGCAGCCGTCGCGCAGGACGACGGCCCGGTCGATCAGCGGCTCCAGCGGGCCCAGCTCGTGCAGGACGAGCAGCACGGTGGTGCCGGCGGCCACCTGCTGCCGTACGGCGGTCGCCAGGACCTCCTGGTTGCCCAGGTCCACGCCCGCCATGGGCTCGTCCATGATCAGCAGCTCGGGTTCGACGGCGAGCGCCCGGGCGATCAGCACGCGCTGGTGCTGGCCGCCCGAGAGGGCGTTGACCGAGACGTCGGCGTGGCCCTCCATGTCGACGAGGGCCAGGGCGGCCTCCACGGCGGCCTTGTCGGCCTTGCGCAGGACGCCGAAGCGGGTGCGGGCCAGGCGTCCGGAGGAGACGACCTCGCGGACGGTGGCCGGGACGCCGCTGGCGGCGGTGGTGCGCTGGGGGACGTACCCGATGCGCGACCACGCGCGGAAGCGCTTGAACTCGGTGCCGAAGAGCGAGAGCTCCCCGCCGGTGAGCGGGACCTGGCCGACGACGGCGCGGACGGCGGTGGACTTGCCGGAGCCGTTGGCGCCGAGCAGGGCGACGACCTCACCGCGGTGGACGGTGAGGTCGATGCCGCGCAGCACGGGGCGCGAGCCGAGCGAGGCCGTGGCCCCGCGCAGGGATATGACGGGCTGGTCCTCGGCCCCTCGTGGAGTGGACTGCATGGCGCGCGCCTCCGTTGCTGCTGTCATCACTTGGCTCCGAGTGCCTTCTGGAGGTTCTTCAGGTTGGACCGCATGACCTCGAAGTAGTCGGCGCCCTGCGACTTGTCGCTGATCCCCTCGAGGGGGTCGAGGACGTCGGTGGTCAGGCCCGTGTCGCGGGCGAGGCTCTTGGCGGTCTTGTCACTGGCGAGGGTCTCGAAGAAGACGGTGGTGACATTGTCCTTCTTCGCGACGGCCTGGAGCTCCTTCATGCGGGCCGGGCTGGGCTCGGCCTCGGGGTCGACGCCGGAGATGCCCTCCTGGTCGAGGCCGTAGCGCTCCGCGAGGTAGCCGAAGGCGGAGTGGGTGGTGATGAAGGTCTTGGAGGCCGTGTTCTTCAGGCCGTCCTTGAACTCCGTGTCCAGCGAGCCCAGTTTGGCGACCAGCTCGTCGGTGTTCTTCTTGTAGTCCGCCGCGTGGCCGGGGTCGGCCTTCTCCAGGGCGGCGCCGAAGCCCTTGGCGATCTCGGCGTACTTGGTGGGGTCGAGCCAGACGTGCGGGTCCTCGCCGGCCTCGCCGTGCGCGTGGTCGTGCTCGTCGGCTCCGCCCTCGGCCGCGTGGTCGTGACCCTCGTGGTCCCCGTGGCCCTCGGCCTCCTGGTGACCCTCGGCCTCCTTGTGGCCCTCGGCGCTGTGGACCTCCATCTTGGTGAGGGTGGCGGCGTCGACGACGTTCTTCACGCCGGACTGGGCGACGGCCTTGTCGACGGCGGGCTGGAGGTTCTTGAGGTAGAGGACCACGTCCGACTCGGAGAGCTGCCCGGTCTGCTTCGGGGTGATCTCCAGGTCGTGCGGCTCGACGCCCGGCTTGGTGAGGGTGTCGACCGTGACGTGGTCCCCGCCTATCTGCTCGGCGAGGAACTGGAGGGGGTAGAACGACGCCGTCACGTGCAGCTTTCCGCCCTTCGCACCCGCGGCGCCGGCGGTGGCGGAGCAGGCGGTGAGGGCCGTCGCGCCGAGGGCGACGGCGGCGGCGAGGGCGGTCGTGGGTATGAGGCGTCGTACGTTCATGACATCCATTTTCATCAAAGATGGAAACCGTTGTCAAAAACCCTGGTGGGAGGGGTACCGGAGGCCGCGGAAGGGCATACCCGATTTGAAAGGGGGGGTGCGGGCGCCGGTAACCTGAGGCATTCGCGTTCGTCCTCGTAATGAAGAGAGCACCGTGGCCGCCGACAAGATCGAAACCATCGTCAGCCTGAGCAAGCGCCGTGGCTTCGTTTACCCGTGCAGTGACATCTACGGCGGCTCCAGGGCTGCCTGGGACTACGGCCCGCTCGGTGTCGAGCTCAAGGAGAACATCAAGCGCCAGTGGTGGAAGGCCATGGTCACCGGGCGTGAGGACGTCGTCGGTCTCGACTCCTCCGTGATCCTGGCCCCCGAGGTCTGGGTGGCCTCGGGCCACGTCGCGACGTTCTCCGACCCGCTGACCGAGTGCACCTCCTGTCACAAGCGCCAGCGCGCCGACCACCTGGAAGAGGCGTACGAGGCCAAGCACGGCCGCCTCCCCGAGAACGGCCTGGCCGACATCAACTGCCCGCACTGCGGTGTGAAGGGCCAGTTCACCGAGCCGAAGCAGTTCTCCGGCATGCTGGAGACCCACCTCGGCCCGACCCAGGACACCGGCTCCAAGGCGTACCTGCGCCCCGAGACCGCCCAGGGCATCTTCACCAACTTCGCCATGGTGCAGACCTCCTCGCGCAAGAAGCCCCCGTTCGGCATCGCGCAGATGGGCAAGTCCTTCCGCAACGAGATCACGCCCGGCAACTTCATCTTCCGCACCCGCGAGTTCGAGCAGATGGAGATGGAGTTCTTCGTCAAGCCGGGCGAGGACGAGCAGTGGCAGGAGTACTGGATGCAGGAGCGGTGGAACTGGTACCGCGGCCTCGGCATGCGCGAGGAGAACATGCGCTGGTACGAGCACCCCGCCGAGAAGCTGTCCCACTACTCGAAGCGGACCGCCGACATCGAGTACCGCTTCAACTTCGGCGGCAGCGAGTTCTCCGAGCTGGAGGGCGTGGCCAACCGCACCGACTACGACCTGAAGGCGCACTCCGCCGCCTCCGGCACGGACCTGGTCTACTACGACCAGGAAGCCCAGGAGAAGTACACCCCGTACGTCATCGAGCCGGCGGCCGGCGTCAACCGCGCCATGCTCGCCTTCATGCTCGACGCGTACGTCGAGGACGAGGCCCCCAACGCCAAGGGCGCCATGGAGAAGCGCACGGTCATGCGCTTCGACCCGCGCCTCGCGCCGGTCAAGGTCGCCGTCCTCCCGCTGTCGCGCAACGCGAACCTGTCGCCGAAGGCCAAGGGTCTCGCCGCCGACCTGCGCAAGAACTGGAACATCGAGTTCGACGACGCGGGCGCCATCGGCCGCCGCTACCGCCGCCAGGACGAGATCGGCACGCCGTTCTGCGTCACCGTCGACTTCGACACCCTGGACGACAACGCGGTGACCGTGCGCGAGCGCGACACCATGAAGCAGGAGCGCGTCTCCCTGGACCAGATCCAGAGCTACCTCGGCAGCCGTCTGCTCGGCTGCTAGTTCCCGCTCGACGGCCGGTGGCCCGGTGCGCGATCCGCGCACCGGGCCACCGGTCTTTTCACGGGTGCCGCCGGGCGGCCGCCCGGTCCGCGATCCGGACCGCCGGGGTGTTCAGGGCCGCAGGCCCCGGACGAGGAGCGCGGTCACGGCCTCGAACTCCGTGAGGATGGTGGGGGAGAACCAGTCCGCCACGTACTGCGGATCGTGGAACCGGCCGGTGGCGTCGAAGACGGCGCGGGCGGCCGCGGGGACGTCGGGCGCGGCCAGGGTGCCGGCCTCGACGCCCTCGGCGATGATCCGGGTCAGCTGGTCGATCAGCTCGCCGAGGTGCGCGTCGACCACCCCGCTGTTCTCGCCGAGCAGCACCGTGTACGTCGCGAACAGCTCGGGATCGTCGCCCGCCTTGTGGCGCTTGGCCGCGAAGAGGGCCTCCAGCCAGGTCTCCAGCTTGGAGGGGGCGGGCTCCCCGGGAGCCGAGGCGATCTCCTCCAGCATGACCACGCTCTTCGCGAGCCAGCGGTCCGTGACCGCCTCGCGCAGCGCCGACTTCGAGGGGAAGTGCCGGTACACGCTGCCGTGGCTGACGCCCAGGGCGCGCGCGACGTCCACCACGGTCGCCTTGGTGGGGCCGAAGCGGCGCAGCACCTCCTCGGTGGTTTCGAGGATGCGCTCGGGGGTCAGGGGTTCGGCGGCAGCGGAGGGCATGGGTACGACCGTACCGCCAGCTCAGTGCTCACTGTCGAGGTGGGCCATCTGCGCCGCCGGGTAACGGTCGCCGGCCGCGGCCCCCGCGGGGACGGCCTCCTCGATGGCGGCCAGGTCCGCCGCGGTCAGCTCGACCCGCATGGCACCCAGTGCCTCGGCCAGCCGGTCCCGGCGCCGGGCGCCGACCAGCGGCACGACGTCCTCGCCCCGGGAGAGCACCCAGGCGATCGCGGTCTGGGCCACGGTGACCCCCTTGTCCCCGGCGACCTTGCGCAGGGCCTCGACCAGGTCGAGGTTGCGGTGCAGGTTGTCGCCCTGGAAGCGGGGGCTCATGCCGCGGAAGTCGCCCGGGGCCAGCGCCCGGTCCCGGGTGAAGTGCCCGCTGATCAGGCCGCGGGAGAGCACCCCGTACGCCGTGATGCCGATGCCGAGCTCGCGGGCGGTCGGCAGGATCTCCTCCTCGATGCCGCGCGAGATCAGCGAGTACTCGATCTGGAGGTCCGAGATCGGGGCGACGGCGGCGGCCCTGCGCAGGGTGTCCGCGCCGACCTCGGAGAGTCCGATGTGCCGTACGTGTCCGGCCTGGACGGCCTCGGCGATCGCGCCGACCGTCTCCTCGATCGGGACGTCGGGGTCCACGCGGGCGATCCGGTAGACGTCGATGTGGTCCCGGCCGAGCCGCTGGAGCGAGTAGGCCAGGAAGTTCTTCACGGCCTCGGGGCGGCCGTCGTACCCGGTGAAGCCGCCCTCGACCGTACGCAGGGCGCCGAACTTGACGCTGGTCAGCGCCCGCTCGCGGGCCGCCGCCGGGGCGGTGCGCAGGGCCTCGTTGATCAGCAGTTCGTTGTGGCCCATGCCGTAGAAGTCGCCGGTGTCGAGCAGCGTGTGCATGCCCTCCGGGGCGGCCTCCAGGTAGGCGTGAACGGTCGCGAGGGACTCCGCCCGGTCCGCCTCTCCGTAGAGCGCGGACATGCCCATGCAGCCCAGCCCCAGCGGGAAGACGGCGGGCCCGGTGGTGCCGAGCCGGCGGGCGGCGGCAGGGGTGGCGGCGGTGGTGATGGCGGTGGCGGTGGCGGTGGCGTTTTCGTTCTTCGTCATGGAACGAGAATGGCATGACGGCTGACAGATTTCAATATCTGTCAGCCGTTCGTGTCGGGTGGGGCTGAGCGAAGGGGGGCGCGGGTGCGGGAACGCGTGTGCGGCCGGGCCCGTCGGGGCCCGGCCGCACAGGGAGCGGTCGTCGGTGGTGGCGCTCAGCCCGCCGGGGCGGGGCCCGGCGCCGGCGGGAGTCCGCCGTCCATGCGGGGGCCCGGGCCGGAGGCCGGCCCCGGCGGGGGAGCGGAGGGCGGGCCGGACGGAGCCGACGCGGACGGCTGGAGGGACTGCGCCGTGCGCAGCGCCGTGGCGTGGGCCCACGGCCCGGTGGTCACGGCCCCCACCACGAGGACCAGCAGCGCACAGCCGGTGATGATCCACCAGGCGGGCCGGGTCGCCGTCGCGAAGTCCGCGCCGCCCGCCGTCCCCGCCGCGAGCACCGCTCCTATGACGGCCACGCCCAGCGCCCCGCCGGTCTGCCGGCTGGTCGAGGCCACCGCGGCCGCCACCCCCGCCTGGGCGCGCGGCATCCCGGACACCGCCGTATTGGTGATCGGGGCGTTCACCAGCCCGAAGCCGATGCCGAAGAGCACGTACCCGGTGAACATCAGCGGGGTGGAGGTCTCCGCCGAGAACGCCGCGAACAGCAGCCCGCTCGCTCCCATGGCCGCCCCCGAGATCAGCAGCGACGGCCGCGGCCCGTGGCTGGCGACCAGCCGCCCCGACACCGGCGCGCACAGGAAGGCGAAGACGGCCATCGGCAGCATGTGCAGCCCGGCGTCCAGGGCGTCCAGCCCCCGTACCTCCTGGAGGTAGAGGGTGGTGAGGAAGAGGAAGCCGGACAGCGAGGCGAAGGTGCTCACCGCGATCACGGTCGCCCCGCTGAAAGGGGCGCTGCGGAAGAACCGGGGGTCGATCAGCGGGTCCGCCCGCCGGGACTCGTAGAACACCAGCCCGGCCAGCGCGGCCGCGGCGCCCAGCGCGCACGCGAGGATCGGCGGGGAGTCCCAGCCCTGGGCCGGGGCCTCGATGATCGCGTACGTCACGCCGCCCAGCAGCGCCATCACCAGCAGCTGCCCCACCGGGTCCGGCCGGCGCGGGCGCTCGGACCGGGACTCCGGGACGTGCCGCAGGGTCAGGACGAGGGCCAGCAGTCCGACGGGCAGGTTGACCCAGAAGATGGACCGCCAGCCCACCGAGTCCACCAGCAGCCCGCCGACCAGGGGGCCGGCGGCCATGGAGATGCCGACGACCGCGCCCCAGACGCCGATGGCGCGGGCGCGCTCCTTCGGGTCGGTGAAGGTGTTGGTGATGATCGACATGGCGACGGGGTTGAGCATCGCCCCGCCGACGGCCTGGAGCATCCGGAAGACGATCAGCCATTCGAGGCTCGGCGCCAGCGAGCACAGCACCGATCCCGCCGTGAAGAGGACCAGACCCCAGACGAACACCCTGCGGCGGCCGATCCGGTCCGCCGTGGACCCGGCCAGTATCAGCAGCGAGGCGATGACCAGGGTGTAGGCGTCGATGGTCCACTGCATCCCCGAGACCGAGGCGTGGAACTCGCGGCGCATCGCCGGGAGGGCCACGTTCAGCACGGTGTTGTCCAGGCTGACGATCAGCAGGCTCATGCAGCAGATCCCCAGGATGAGCAAGCGACGCCTGCGGCTCATGTGATCCACGTCACTCATGTGATGCATACCGCCGATAGTACGGCTAACTAACGAACGCCGCGTGCGCGAGAATGGGGGGATGACCACGCTCCCTCCGCCCCTCGCGATCGGCCCGCACACCGTGCAGCCCCCGGTGGTGCTCGCGCCCATGGCCGGCATCACGAATGCCCCGTTCCGCACGCTCTGCCGCGAGTTCTCAGGCGGCAAGGGGCTGTTCGTGAGCGAGATGATCACGACCCGCGCCCTGGTCGAGCGCAACGACAAGACCATGCAGCTGATCCACTTCGACGCGACCGAGAAGCCGCGCTCGATTCAGCTGTACGGGGTGGACCCCGTGACCGTCGGCAAGGCCGTCCGCATGATCGTCGAAGAGGACCGCGCCGACCACATCGACCTCAACTTCGGCTGCCCGGTCCCCAAGGTCACCCGCAAGGGCGGCGGCTCGGCCCTCCCGTACAAGCGCAACCTGCTGCGCGCCATCCTGCGCGAGGCCGTCGCGGGCGCCGGCGACCTGCCGGTGACGATGAAGATGCGCAAGGGCATCGACGACGACCACCTCACCTACCTCGACGCCGGCCGGATCGCCGTCGAGGAGGGCGTCACCGCCATCGCCCTGCACGGCCGCACCACCGCCCAGCACTACGGCGGCACCGCCGACTGGGAGGCCATCGCCCGGCTCAAGGAGCACGTGCCGGAGATCCCCGTGCTCGGCAACGGCGACATCTGGTGCGCCGAGGACGCGCTGCGCATGGTCCGCGAGACCGGCTGCGACGGCGTGGTGGTCGGGCGCGGCTGCCTGGGCCGGCCGTGGCTGTTCAACGACCTCGTGGCCGCCTTCGAGGGGCGCCCGGAGGACTTCCACAAGCCGGCGCTGCGGGAGGTCGCGGCCACGATGCTGCGGCACGCGCAGCTGCTGGGTGAGTGGATCGGGGACGAGGCGCGCGGTGTGATCGATTTCCGTAAGCACGTCGCCTGGTACCTCAAGGGCTTCGCCGTCGGTTCCGAGATGCGGGGCAAGCTCGCGGTGACCTCCTCCCTGGCCGAACTGGACGCTCATCTGAGCGAGCTCGACCTGGACCAGCCCTGGCCCGACGGAGCGGACGGCCCGCGCGGCAGGACGTCCGGAAACAACCGGGTTGTCCTGCCGGATGGCTGGTTGAAGGATCCCTACGACTGCGCCGGTGTGAGCGAGGACGCCGAGCTGGACACGTCCGGAGGCTGAGAAATCGCCCTCCGTGCCGCGTGATATACGCCACGCATGGGAGGGGTTTCGCTCAGATGAGCGCGTAAGTCACGGGTAAGACTTTCAAAGGGTGGCACTGGGTGCCACCCTTTGTTCGTTCAAGAATTGAACGCAAATGTATCGATGATCGCTCATCCGAGCGCGATCAAGCCTCAGGAGGCCTCTCACGCTTCGGCTTCTGAATGCTCTTCGTACGTTCGCATTACTCATCGGTTACTTTCGATCCCCTGGCGCACGGGTGGTTACGCCCTCATGACGGCCAAGTGGACATACCCAGAAGCCTTCGATCTGGGTATGTTCCTGGCCGTCAGGGCAGCCACCCGAGTCCTCGAGGAGTCGAGACCCGTGTCGGAAAACAAAGATCAGAAGTTCGTCTACGACTTCACCGAGGGCAACCGGGACCTCAAGGACCTTCTCGGCGGCAAGGGGGCCAACCTCGCCGAGATGACCAACCTGGGTCTCCCCGTCCCTCCCGGCTTCACCATCACCACCGAGGCCTGCAAGGTCTACCTCGAGAGCGGCACGGCCCCGGCCGCGCTCCGCGACGAGGTCAGCGCGCACCTCACCGCCCTTGAGGCGAAGATGGGCAAGAAGCTCGGCCAGTCGGACGACCCGCTGCTGGTCTCCGTCCGCTCCGGCGCCAAGTTCTCCATGCCGGGCATGATGGACACGGTCCTCAACATCGGCCTTTCCGACGAGTCCGTCGTCGGCCTCGCCGCCCAGGCCGACAACGAGCGCTTCGCCTGGGACTCGTACCGCCGCCTCATCCAGATGTTCGGCAAGACCGTCCTCGGTGTGGAGGGCGAGCTCTTCGAGGACGCCCTCGACGACGCCAAGGCCGCCAAGAAGGTCGCCGTCGACACCGACCTCGACGCCGCCGACCTCAAGAAGCTGGTCAAGGTCTTCAAGAAGATCGTCGCCAAGGAGGCCGGCCGGGAGTTCCCGCAGGACGCCCGCGAGCAGCTCGACCTCGCCGTCGAGGCCGTCTTCAACTCCTGGAACACCGACCGCGCCAAGCTCTACCGCCGCCAGGAGCGCATCCCGAGCGACCTGGGCACCGCGGTCAACATCTGCTCCATGGTCTTCGGCAACCTCGGCCCCGACTCGGGCACCGGTGTCGCCTTCACCCGCGACCCCGCCAGCGGCCACGCCGGCGTCTACGGCGACTACCTGCAGAACGCGCAGGGCGAGGACGTCGTCGCGGGCATCCGCAACACGGTCCCGCTCGCGGACCTGGAGGCCATCGACAAGGCCTCGTACGACCAGCTCATGACGATCATGACGACGCTGGAGACCCACTACAAGGATCTCTGCGACATCGAGTTCACCATCGAGCGCGGCCAGCTGTGGATGCTCCAGACCCGCGTCGGCAAGCGCACCGCCGGTGCCGCCTTCCGCATCGCCACGCAGCTCGTCGACCAGGGCCTGATCTCCGAGGCCGAGGCCCTCCAGCGCGTCACGGGCCACCAGCTGGCGCAGCTGATGTTCCCGCGCTTCGACGAGGACGCGAAGACCACGCTGCTCGGCCGCGGTATCGCCGCCTCCCCGGGCGCGGCGGTCGGCAAGGCCGTCTTCGACTCGTACACGGCCGTCAAGTGGTCCCGCTCCGGCGAGAAGGTCATCCTGATCCGCCGCGAGACCAACCCGGACGACCTCGACGGCATGATCGCCTCCGAGGGCATCCTGACCTCGCGCGGCGGCAAGACCTCGCACGCCGCCGTCGTCGCCCGCGGCATGGGCAAGACCTGCGTCTGCGGCGCCGAGGAGCTCGACGTCGACACCAAGCGCCGCCGGATGACGGTCGGCGAGACGGTCATCGAAGAGGGCGACGTCGTCTCCATCGACGGCTCCACCGGCAAGGTCTACCTCGGTGAGGTACCCGTCGTACCGTCCCCGGTCGTCGAGTACTTCGAGGGCCGCATGCACGCCGGCGCCGACGACGCCGACGAACTCGTCGGCGCCGTGCACCGGATCATGGCGTACGCGGACCGGGTCCGCCGCCTGCGGGTGCGCGCCAACGCCGACAACGCCGAGGACGCGCTGCGCGCCCGCCGCTTCGGCGCCCAGGGCATCGGCCTGTGCCGCACCGAGCACATGTTCCTCGGCGAGCGCCGCGAGATGGTCGAGCGCCTGATCCTCGCGGACACCGACGGCGAGCGCGAGGAGGCACTCAGTGCCCTCCTGCCGCTCCAGAAGAAGGACTTCGTCGAGCTGTTCGAGGCGATGGACGGCCTGCCCGTCACCGTCCGCCTCCTGGACCCGCCGCTGCACGAGTTCCTGCCCGACATCACCGAGCTGTCGGTGCGCGTCGCCCTCGCCGAGTCCCGCAAGGACGCCAACGAGAACGACCTGCGCCTGCTCCAGGCCGTGCACAAGCTGCACGAGCAGAACCCGATGCTGGGTCTGCGCGGCGTCCGTCTCGGCCTGGTCATCCCCGGCCTGTTCGCCATGCAGGTCCGGGCGATCGCCGAGGCCGCCGCCGAGCGCAAGAACGCCAAGGGCGACCCGCGCGCCGAGATCATGGTCCCGCTCGTGGGCACCGTCCAGGAGCTGGAGATCGTCCGCGAGGAGGCCGACGCGATCATCGCCGAGGTCGAGGCCGCCACCGGCACCAGCCTCAAGCTGTCGGTCGGCACGATGATCGAGCTGCCTCGCGCCGCGCTGACCGCCGCCCAGATCGCCGAGGCCGCGCAGTTCTTCTCCTTCGGCACGAACGACCTGACCCAGACGGTGTGGGGCTTCTCCCGCGACGACGTCGAGGCCAGCTTCTTCACCGCGTACCTGGAGAAGGGCATCTTCGGGGTCTCGCCCTTCGAGACCATCGACAAGGACGGCGTCGGCTCCCTCGTGCGCCACGCGGTCGAGCAGGGCCGGGCCACCCGCCCCGACCTCAAGCTCGGCGTCTGCGGTGAGCACGGCGGCGACCCGGAGTCGGTGCACTTCTTCCACGAGGTCGGCCTCGACTACGTCTCCTGCTCGCCGTTCCGGATCCCGGTGGCGCGCCTGGAGGCCGGCCGCGCCGCCGCCGAGGCGAAGGGCTCCGACAGCCGCTGAGCCCCCTGCGGGGTCCTCCGGGGCCCCCAGAGCCCGCCGGGCCCCCACGGGCCCGGTGAGCCCCCTGACTGCGCCCTCCCCCCGGTTCCCTGACTGCCGGGGGGCGGGCGCAACCCATTTCGGGGTCCGGACAGGACGCCGCTCCGCGAGACGGGTCGTGTCGCGAAATATTCAACAATGTCATTACGGCGCCAGGCGGTGGACGGATCCCCACCCGTCCACCGCCTGACGCCTATCCGCCAGGCACGTCGGCGCTTCCCGGTGCGACCGACCGCCAGGCCCCGCAAAGCCCCCCACGGCCTTCACGGAGCGTTTCGGTCGCGCCGGAGTGTGCCTGGCGGAGTACAGGATTTCGCTTGTCACGCCCCTGCCGAAAGGGGTTTCAACTGTGGCCGAAAGGGCGTGGTGACCACGTGTGACGGCATGCATACTCGTGGGGCGGGGGGATTGCGGTTGCACAGCTGGGGGTTCGGTGCTTCGTATCCATTTCACTGGAGTGGACCTGGCACGCGTACGGATGGCAGGGCGTCCCGATGCGTTGTGGGAAACGATTCTTAGTTTTCATCGCTTAAGAGACCGGCGTGACGCCCGGTTCTTCGGTGAATGGCGGACGGAAACCCGGAGCCGGTTGAATGGTGAAACAAGGCTGCTGGGTGCGCTCATACCGGCTCGCGGCTATTTCCCCGATTTCCTGACCCCGGCCGAGGGCCAGTACGGGTGGGACCTCGGGCTCGACGCGCTGCGCGGGCTGCGTCCCGAGCGGCTGCGCCGGGAGCTGTCCCTCGTGGGCTCCGGCGCCGGCACGGGCTTCGGCGCGGCCTTCGGGACCCCGCCGCCCACCCGGCTGCGGGAGCTCATGGACGGCGGGACCAAACACCTGCCCCGGCTGCTGGGCGAGCTGCGCGCGTACCACCGGGCGGCCGTGGAGCCGTACTGGAGCCACATCCAGGCCCAGATCGAGGCCGAGCGGGCGGCACGCGGCCGCGCCCTCCTCGACGGGGGCGCGGACGAGCTGCTGGCCTCGCTCCCGCCGATGCTGCGCTGGCGGGCCCCGGTGCTGGAGTGCGAGTACCCGGTCGACCGGGACGTACGGCTGCGCGGGCGCGGGCTGCTGCTCCAGCCGTCCTTCTTCTGCCGCCGGACCGCGGTGACCCTGCACGACCCGGAGCTGCCGCCGGTGCTGGTCTACCCGGCCGCCGCCCAGCTGGCCTCCGCCGCGGCGAGCGGGGAGGCGGCCCGGCCGGCCGAGGAGCAGCGCCAGCGCACCCTGGGCAAGCTGGTGGGGCACACCCGCTCGGTGGTGCTGCGGGCCATCGGCGACGGGGCCACCACCAGCGAGCTGGCCCGCCGGGCCGGGGTCTCCCTGGCCTCCGCGAGCCAGCACGCCTGCGTGATGCGCGAGGCGGGCCTGGTGACCACCCTGCGCCACGGCAACGCGGTCCTGCACACGGTGACGCCGCTGGGCGCGGCCCTGCTCAAGGGCGGCGCGGTGGTCTCCTGAAGGATCGGTTCAGCGGACGTGCCGGGGCCCGGCGGGGGAGGCGTGGACCGTCTCCCCGCCGGGCCCCGGCGGCCTCGGGCGTCAGACGCGGAACGGCCCGGTCACCTCGTACGTGATGCCGCCGGTCGAGGAACCGCTCGTCCCGCGCTGGCTGCTGAAGTACAGCCGGCTGCCGTTCGGGGAGAACGCGGGGCCGGTGATCTCCGACGAGGACTGGCCCGTGATCCGCAGGAAGGGCGCCACCACGTCGTCCGGGGTGATCACGCAGATCTCCATGTTGCCGCCGTCCTCGGCGACGTACAGGTCGCCGTACGTCGACCCGGTGACGTTGTCGACGCCGGTCAGCGGCGCCGCGCCGCCGGGCACCAGGGAGTCGTCGTAGGCCAGCTCGTACGTGCTGTTGGCGAGGTTGAGCTGCCAGACCCGGTTGTCACCCTTGGTCGTGAACCAGACCGTGTCGTTCGCGTAGTGGCAGCCCTCGCCGCCGTTGAACACCTTCGCGCCCGACACCTGGCTGCGGGTGGCGGTCGGGGAGCCGTCCGGATCGGGCACGTTGGCCCAGGTGAAGGAGCCGGAGGTGCCACTGCCGGCCTTCAGGACCTGGAGCGTGCCGGAGGAAAGGTTGCCCCAGGTGGTGGGCACGAAGCGGTAGAAGCAGCCGTTCGACTCGTCCTCGGTCAGGTAGACCACCTGGCGCACCGGGTCGGCCGCCGCCGCCTCGTGTTTGAAGCGTCCCATCGCGGACCGCCGCACGGCGGCGTTGACCCCGTACGGGTCGCTCTCGTAGACGTAGCCGAGGCTGACCTCCTCGCACGACAGCCAGGTGTTCCACGGGGTCTTGCCGCCCGCGCAGTTCTGCCGGGTGTTCGAGAGGATCCGGTACGCCCCGGTGACCGTGCCCGAGGAGTTGAACTTCACCGCGCTCGCGCCGCCGCTCGGGTTGATCTCCGAGTTCGACACGTAGATCCAGCCGCTGCCGTCCGCGAAGCACGCGCCGCCGTCCGGGGCGCTGTGCCAGGTGTACGAGGTGCCGCTCACCGTCTGGGACGAGCGGGCGATGACCCGGCTGGTGAAGCCGGACGGGAGCATGATCCCGTTGGCGTCCGCGGCGCCCAGGGCGCCGTAGGGCCCGGCACCGGGCTGGGCGGGGGCGGCGTACGCGGCCCCGTGGCTCAGGGTGCCGGCGAAGGCGGCGGCCGAGGTGCCGATCACGGCACCGCGCAGGAAGGTACGACGTTCCACGGTCACTCCTGTGGGAGGAGGGCCCCGCGCCCGGTCGGGCGCGTGGTCTCGCGCGTCGAGGAACCTAGGGGCGTCGCATGGACGCGACGCCAACTCCTCATGACGCGCGAGCGACCGGCTCGGGGTCAATCCCCCGGCGGCGGCCCCGGCCCCGGCAGACTGCCGGAAGCAGCCGTTCCCATGGCCCTGACCTGCTGGAACGAAATCACCGAAAAATCTTCTCGGGACAGCGATGAGTTCTGCCCGCGCCCCGGGTCTACCCCTTCGACAGCACACCGCGTACCGCACCCCGCGTACCACGCACCGCACCGCACGGCACCGAGAAGAGGAACCGACATGACCCAGATGATCTTCGTCAACCTGCCCGTGAAGGACCTGGACGCCTCGAAGGCCTTCTGGGAGAAGCTCGGCTACTCCTTCAACCCGCAGTTCACCGACGAGACGGCGGCCTGCCTGGTGTTCGGCGAGAGCATCTTCGCGATGCTCCTCACCGAGGAGAAGTTCAAGGAGTTCGCCACCAAGCCCGTCGCCGACGCCTCGAAGACCACCGAGGTCATGGTCGCGCTCAGCGCCGACAGCCGCGAGAAGGTCGACGAGGTCGTCGGCGCCGCCCTCGCGGCCGGCGCCGTCGAACCCCGCCCCGTCATGGACTACGGCTTCATGTACGGCCGCGCCTTCGAGGACCTGGACCACCACGTCTGGGAGTACGTCTGGATGGACCCGGCCGCGGTCGAGGGCTGACGGCCTACGGGGCGGAGGCGGTCCGCACCGGGTACGTCCGGACCGCCACCTCCTCGTCGTCCAGGCAGCGCCCCGACTCCAGGTCGAAGCGCTGCTTCAGCAGCGGCGAGGCCACGAACGCCCGGCCCCCCGCCCGTCCCACCAGCCCCCGCGACAGGACGTGCGCCCCGGTGAACGGGTCCTGGTTGCCGATGGCGTACGGCTGCCCGGCGCGGTCCAGGAACACCGCGGCCTGGCTCCCGTCCGGCAGCAGCGCCGCGACCCCGCGCCCCGGCGTGAGCGCCGACAGCTCGCACACCGCCACCCAGCCTCCGGACACCTGCAGTTCGACGGTCATCGGGCCGGCCCTCCAATGGTCAGGACGGCCAGGTCGGGCTTGACCTGGTCGCGCTCGGGAACGAACTTCACGGTCGGATCGGGGGCGCCCGGCGCGTTGACGAAGGACACGAAGCGGCGCATCCGGTCCGGGTCCGCCAGGGTCTGCGCCCACTCGTCGCGGTAGTGCGCCACGTGGTCGGCCATCAGCGCCTCCAGCTCCGCGCACAGCCCCAGCGAGTCGTGCACCACCACGTCCCGCAGGTGGTCCAGGCCGCCTTCCAGCCGGTCCAGCCAGGTGGAGGTCCGCTCCAGCCGGTCGGCGGTGCGGATGTAGAACATCAGGAACCGGTCGATGAGCCGCACCAGCTCGGCGTCGGACAGGTCCTGCGCCAGCAGGTCCGCGTGGCGCGGGGTCGCCCCGCCGTTGCCGCCGACGTACAGGTTCCAGCCGCTCGCCGTCGCGATGACCCCGAAGTCCTTGCTCTGCGCCTCCGCGCACTCGCGCGCGCAGCCGGACACCGCCGACTTCAGCTTGTGCGGGGCGCGCAGGCCCCGGTAGCGCAGCTCCAGGTCGATGGCCATCCGCACGCTGTCCTGCACCCCGTAGCGGCACCAGGTCTGCCCCACGCAGGACTTCACCGTCCGCAGGGCCTTCCCGTACGCGTGACCGGACTCGAAACCGGCGTCGACCAGGCGCGCCCAGATCTTCGGGAGCTGGTCCACGCTCGCGCCGAACAGGTCGATCCGCTGACCGCCCGTGATCTTCGTGTAGAGGCCGAAGTCGCGGGCCACCTCACCGATCACGATCAGCTTGTCCGGGGTGATCTCCCCGCCCGGGATGCGCGGCACGACCGAGTACGAACCGTTGCGCTGGAGGTTGGCGAGGAAGTGGTCGTTGGTGTCCTGGAGGGCCGCCTGCTCCCCGTCCAGTACGTAGCCGCTGGCGCCCAGGGTCGGGGCGAGGGAGGCGATGATCGAGCCGACGGCGGGCTTGCAGACCTCGCAGCCGTCGCCGCCGCGCGCCTCCTCCCGCCCGTGGCCGTCCAGGAGCGCCTGGTACGAGACCAGGCGCCGGGTGCGGACGATCTCGTACAGCTCGGCCCGGGTGTACGGGAAGCAGCCGCACAGCCCCTTGTCGGCGACGTCCGGCAGCAGCTGCCCGATCACCTTCAGGCAGCTGCCGCAGCCGGTGCCCGCCTTGGTGCACTTCTTCACCTCGGGCAGGGTCGAGCAGGCGGTGATGGCGCCCTTGGTGACGTTGTGGCAGGAGCAGATCACCGCCGTGTCCGGCAGCGCCGACGGGCCGAGCGCGACGGGCGCCCCCACCCCGGCGGGCAGTACCAGCTGCTCGGGGGCGACCGGCAGGACGCTGCCGGTCAGCGGGCGCAGCGTCCCGTACGCGTCGGCGTCGCCGACCAGCACGCCGCCGAGGAGGACCCCGTCGGCGGAGACGACCAGCTTCTTGTAGACGCCGGAGCGGGAGTCGGACCAGACCACGTCCAGGCTGCCCTCGGCGGTGCCGTGCGCGTCGCCGAAGGAGGCCACGTCCACCCCGAGCAGCTTCAGCTTGGTCGAGAGGTCGGCCCCGGTGAACTCCTTCTCCCGGCCCAGCAGGTCCTCGGCGGCCGTCTCGGCCATCTCGTAGCCGGGCGCGACCAGCCCGTAGACCCGGCCGTCGACGGCCTGCGCGCACTCGCCGATGGCGTACACGCGCGGGTCGGAGGTGCGGCAGCGGGCGTCCACGGTGATGCCGCCCCGCTCGCCGACGGCCAGGCCGGCGGCGCGGGCCAGCTGGTCGCGGGGCCGCACGCCGGCTGAGAAGACCACGAGCTCGGTCTCCACGGTGGAGCCGTCCGAGAGGCTCATCCCGCGCACCGAGCCGTCCTCGCCGGTCAGCACCTCCTGCGTGCCGACCCCGGTGTGCACGGTCAGGCCCATGCCCTCGATGGTGCGCAGCAGGGCCGCGCCGCCGCCCTCGTCCACCTGGACGGGCATCAGGCGCGGCGCGAACTCCACGATGCGGGTGGCGAGCCCGAGCCCCTGGAGCGCGCCCGCCGCCTCCAGACCGAGGAGGCCGCCGCCGACGACCGCTCCGCTGGAGCGCGTCTTGGCGTACTCCTCGATCGCGAGGAGGTCCTCGATGGTCCGGTACACGAAGCAGCCCGGGGCGTCCTTGCCGGGGACGGGCGGCACGAAGGGGTAGCTGCCGGTCGCCAGCACGAGCACGTCGTACGGGATCACCCGCCCGGAGCGGGAGGTGACGGTACGGGCGGCCGTGTCGACGTGCTCGGCCGGGTCGTCGAGGTGCAGCTCGATCCCGTGCTCCGCCATGAAGCCGGCGGGGGTCAGCGAAAGGTCCTCGGGAGTGGACCCGGAGAAGTACGAGGTGAGGTGGACGCGGTCGTAGGCGGCCCGGGGCTCCTCGCAGAGCACGGTGATCCGGTGCGTCCCGGTGGCACCGCGCTCGGCGAGGGCCTCCAGGTAGCGCTGGCCGACCATGCCGTGTCCGATGAGCACGATCGCGGGCAGGGGCTCGGGCACGGTCATCAGTGGCCTCCGTCGTCGGTGAGCAGGTGGAACGGGTCGTGCGGGGCGGTCAGGAACTCGTCGTCCTCCCAGGTGCGGGCGAGGGCCCCCACCGTGGAGAGCTCCCCGAGGAGCACCCCGCCGACGAGCCGGTCGCCGCGCAGGACGACCTTGCGGTAGGTGCGGCGGGTGGCGTCGGCGAGGCGGAGCACGTCGTCGCCGGGCAGCGGGGTCGGGTCGCCGAAGGCGGCGAGGTCGAAGGGGCCGGGGCCGCCGGCGGTGGGGAGGGTGAGGCGGGTGAGGGCGCGGGTGCCGGTGTACTCGGCGTCCTCCCCGCGCAGCACCGCCGCGAGGGCGTCGGCCTGCTCCAGGGCGGGCCCCGCCAGGCCGTACACCCGGCCGTCGTGCTCGGCGCAGTCGCCGACGGCGTGGACGTCCGGGTCGCTCGTGCGCAGCCGGCCGTCGACCACGACGCCCTTGCGGACCCGGAGCCCGGCCGCCTGGGCGAGCCCGACGCGGGGACGGACCCCGCAGGCGAGGACGACGACGTCGGCGTCGAGCCGGTACCCGTCGGCGAGCTCGACCCCCGTCACCCTGCGCGGCCCGGCCGCCGCGCGGGGCGGGGAGGACGTTCCGCGCGGCGGCGCTCCGGCCGTGGTGAGGCCCCTGACCCGGCACTCGGTGTGGATCTCCACGCCGAGCGCCGTCAGGTGATCCCGCAGCAGCGCGGAGGCGTCGGCGTCCAGCTGGCGCTCCATCAGGCGCTCCGCCTGCTGGGCGAGCACCACCTGCGCACCCCGCGCGGCCAGCGCACGCGCCGCCGAGACGCCCAGCAGCCCGCCGCCGATCACCACCGCCCGCACGCCCGGGCGTACGGCCTCCCCGAGGGCCAGGCAGTCGTCCATCGTGCGGAACGCGTGCACCCCTTCCGGGAGTTCCCGCCCGTCGGGAGCGAACAGCCCGCGCAGCGGAGGCAGTACCGGGTTCGAGCCGGTGGCGAGCACCAGGGTGTCGTACCGCTCCACGGAGCCGTCGTCACAGTGGACGGCACGGTCCGCGCGGTCGATCCGCACGGCCCGGACACCCCGGCGCAGCGCCGGGCCGGGGGCCGGGAGCGAGGTGACCGCGGGCGCGTACCGGCCGGCCAGCACCTCGGCCAGCAGGACCCGGTTGTAGGGGGCGTGGGTCTCCTCCCCGAGGACGGTCACCGCCGCACCGGGGCCCAGCCGCGCAGCGAGCCGCAGGCCCGCCAGGCCGCCGCCGATCACCACCACACGCTGTTCCGAGGTCATGGCACGAGCCTGCGGGCCCGCTGTTTCCCCGTGGCATCGCTCCTGTTACCCGGACGGAACACCGGCCTCAGCGCCCGGATCAAGGGTCCGTGAGGCCCTCCTCAAGGCCGCCCTGGGGATCACCGCGAGGGCCGTCCGGGCAGCTCGGAGCCCCCTCGCGTGGACGTCATGCGAGATGCGGCGGGGCCGGGGCCGGCCGGGGTGCCGGCCCCAGCCCCGCTGACCGCGCTGGCGCCCCGGCCGCTCCGGCGGCCCCGGACCGGGTGCCGCCCCGGCGAAGCTCAACCTTTGCGCAAGTTTCCGGGGATTGATGGATCCTGCATCGAACCGGTCCCTAGGGTCGTGTCCGTGCCTGACTTGTCAACAACGATGATCATCGTGCTGTGCGTGGCCGCCGCGGCGGCAGGGTGGATCGACGCGGTGGTCGGCGGCGGGGGACTGCTGCTCCTGCCGGCCCTGCTGCTCGGCCTTCCGCACGCCCACCCCGCCGCCGTCCTCGGGACCAACAAGGCGGTGGCCATCGTCGGCACCGCCGGGGCGGCCGTCACGTACGCGCGCAAGACCCCGGTGGACGTGAAGCTCGCCGTCCGCATCGGCCTGGCCGCGGTCGCCGGATCGATGGGCGGGGCCGCGCTCGCCGGCGGGATCGGCAAGGACACCATGCGGCCGCTGATCATGGCCGTGCTGGTGGTCGTCGCCGCCGTGGTCATCTTCAAACCGGGCTTCGGGGCCGTCCCCGCCGCCTCGCCCGTCTCCCGCGGCCGCGTCCTGCTCGCGATCGCCCTCGCGGGAGTGGGCATCGGCTTCTACGACGGCCTCGTCGGGCCCGGCACCGGAACCTTCCTGGTGCTGGCCCTGACCGCCCTGCTCCACCTCGACCTGGTCACCGCCTCTGCCACCGCCAAGATCGTCAACTGCTGCACCAACGGCGGGGCGCTCGCGATGTTCGCGTACCAGGGCATGGTGTTCTGGCAGCTGGCCGCGCTGATGGCGGTCTTCAACCTGGCCGGCGGCATGGTCGGGGCCCGGATGGCGCTGAAGAAGGGAAGCGGCTTCGTCCGCGGCGTGCTGCTCACCGTGGTGGGCGCGCTGGTGGTCAAGCTCGGCCTCGAACAGTGGGGGTAGAGAACGTGGGGGAACGTCCCGTCAGTACGTCCCCGTGAGGTGGGCGAAGACGACCACGTTGCCCTGGTAGCCGGTGCGCGGCGAGAACGCGCCGCCGCAGGTGATCACCCGCAGCTCGGCGCGCGGCGAGGCCCCGTACACGCGCCGGTCGGGGAAGGCCCCGGCGTCGTGGACCTCCACCGCGTGGACGGTGAACACGGCCGTACGCCCGTCCGCGCGCGCGACCTCGACGGCGGCCCCCCGGCGCAGCGCGCCCAGGTGGTAGAAGACGGCCGGGCCGCTCGCGTGGTCGACGTGGCCCGCGATCACGGCGGTGCCCGTGGCCCCCGGGGTGGTCCCGTCCCGGTACCAGCCGGCCAGGTCGCGGCGGGCCGGCGGGGGCACTTCGAGGCTGCCGTCGCGGTCCAGGCCCAGCCCGGTCAGCGGGGCGTCCACCCGGAGCGACGGGATCCGGATCCGCACGGGCGGGGACCCGGGGAGCGGGTCGATGCTGCCGGGGTAGAGGGGCTGCGCGCTCAGCGCCTCGGCGGGGGAGGGCAGCGGGGGGCGTACGGTCACGGCGGATCCGCTGCCGATGAGCCAGACCCCGACGCAGGCGGCGATCGCGACCAGTCCGGCCCGCGCCCGCGGCGGCGCGCCCCCGCCGTCCGGCACGCCGCCCCGCCAGCCAGGGAACCCGCCACGCATGTGCCGTACCCCCTCGTCTCGCCGTTGCTGGGAGTGGAGTGGCCGTCGCCCGTCCCCGCGAACGGGGGGGACCTCGCGGGGCGGGCGACGGTGGAGGCGGTACCGGTCGGACCGCGGCCGCAGCCGCGGTGGGCGCCCGTCAGCTCCGCGTGCCGCTCGCCCGGCGACGCAGGAGCCAGGTACCGCCGACGGCGGCCGCGGCCAGCACTGCCGCTCCCGCCGTGATCTTGGCGGGGTCGGTGGCGGTGGTCGTGCCACCACCCACCCCGGTCCGTACGTGGCCCTGCGGGCCGCGTTCGGTGACGACCAGGTCGCCGGTGGCGAACTTGCCGTTCGCGCAGGTCGCGCCGATGCCGTAGGTGCCCGGCCGCAGGCCGTGGCCGACCCGGAACTGCCCCGTGACCACGTCCTCGCGGTTGCCCGGCACCAGCCGGAAGCGGCCGCCGTCGACCGTGGTGGCATCGCCCTCGGCCCGGCCGCCCCGGCCGCAGGCCTTGGTGTTCACGGTGACCGTGGCGCCCGGAGCCGCCGTCTTCGGCCAGACCTCCAGCACGGCGAAGTCCCCGGGCGCGAAGGCGGCCATGCCGAGCTCCGCGGCGGCCACCGCCCCGGCGACCGGACCGGCGAAGGCGACGGCGGTCAGCGCGGTGGCGGTGAGCACGTGGGCGGTGCTGCGGCGCATGGGTACTCCAGGGGACACGGGGTCGCTGTCTTGAGGTAAACCGGCGTGCCCGCACCGCGCCTGCCGAGCCTCCGTCAGATCGCGCCCGCCCCCACCCGTACGACACCCATCCGCCCAGGTCACAGCCATGAACGGGCATCCGTGTCCGCCCACGCCGTCCGGGTGACGTCAGGCCCTCGGGAGGGTCACCGTGGCCGCCGCACCCGCCGGGGCCGGGTTCGACAGGGTCACCCCGGCGCCCATCACCCGCGCCTGCCCGAAGGCGATCGTCAGCCCGAGCCCCGTGCCCTGGCCCCGCTCCGGAGTACCCGTCACGAACCGCCGCGGCCCCTCCCGCAGCAACTGCTCCGGATAGCCCGGACCGTCCTGGTCCCGGACGGTCACCGAGGCCCCCGACACCGTCACCGTGATCGGGCCGCTCCCGTGCTTGCGGGCATTGACCAGCAGGTTCGTCAGGATCCGCTCCAGACGCCGGGCATCGGTGCGCACCCGTGTCCCGCCCGGCCCCGCGGCGGTCCCGTCCGCTCCGGCCACCGCCGCCGCCACCCCCGACCGCTCCGTGATCGAGGCCACCAGCGGTCCCAGGACGTGCACCTCCAGCCGTGCCTCCTCCCGGTCCGCGTCCAGCCGGGCCACCTCCAGCAGGTCCTCCGTCAGCGTCCTCAGCGCCGCGACCCGGTCCCGGACCAGCTCCGTCGGCCGCCCGGCCGGCAGCAGCTCGGCCGCCGTGTGCAGGCCCGTCAGCGGGGTCCGCAGCTCGTGCGCCACGTCCGCCGTGAACCGCTGCTCAGCCTCCAGACGCTGCTGGAGGCTGGCCGCCATCGTGTCCACCGCCGAGGACAGCTCGGCCACCTCGTCACGGGTGCCGGGCGGCCCCGACTGCCCGATCCGGGCGTCCAGGTCGCCCGCGCTGATCCGCCGGGCCGTCTCCGCCGCCGTCCGCAGGTCCTTGCTGAGCCGGCTGGCCAGCAGCGCCCCGCCGACCGCCGCGAGCGCCACCACGCCCGTTCCGGAAGCGGCCAGCTGCGCGTCCAGTTCCTCCAGCTCGGCCTGCTCGGGGGCCAGCGACTGCCGCACCGTCAGCACGTGCCCGCCGCCCACCGGCCGGGCGGCCCACACGGCCGGGTCCGGTCCGGTCAGGTCGAGGTAGGTGGTGCGACGGCCGCCCAGGGCCGCCCCGCGCAGTTCCTCGGGGATGGCGGGGCAGTCGATCCGGGCATCGGCCTCCCCGACCTTGTCGGAGTCGAGCCGGCCGGTGATCTCGTAGATCTGCCGTACGCGGACCAGCTGGTCCACCGCGCTCTTGCGGGCCGCGTCGGACACCTGGCGCACCCGGGCCTCGTGGATCAGCACGCCGATCGTGACGGCGACCAGCGCACAGCCCACGGCCAGCAGGGCGGCGATCTTCCAGCGCAGCCCGAGGGCGCGCAGCCGGCGCCGGCAGCGGGTCGCGGGTGAGGTCCGCCGGGCCCTCACGGGGCGTCCTGGGGCTTGGTGTAGCGCCGTTCGTCGCTGACCACCGTCATCCGGGTGCCGTCCCAGCGGTAGCGGACGGCCTGTTCGGAGCCGTCGTCGGCGGCGGTGCGGACCAGCAGGTCCCGGCCGACGGACTCGGCGGCCATCCGCCGTCCGATGGTGAACAGGATGGGGACGATCCGCTTGTCCCGGGCCGCGTACACGCTGAGCGCGGTGCGGCCGCTCTCCGTGTCGGCGGCGACGACCAGCTCCTTCTGCCCGTCTCCGGTCAGGTCGACGTGGACCGGCGGGCGGACGCCGGCCTTGCCCGGTGTGCTGATCTGCCCCCTGCCGATCAGCACCTTCATCCGTTTGTCCGCCTTCACGACGGCCATCGCGTCCACCGCCGCCAGGCCCCCGGCGCCCACCTCCGGCGCGTCCGGCAGTGGCGAGGGCGGCGCCTGGCGGGTGCCGGTGGCCACCCCGGGCGCGCGCGGGGAGTCCTCGGCCCAGGCGGGCCACAGCGGCTCCGGCTGGGGCTGCGGGGAGACCGGGGCCGCGGGCTCGCCCGCGGCGAGCCCGCCGGGCGTGGCGCAGCCGGCCGCGGCGGCGGGCACGGCGGCGCAGAGCAGCACGGCGGCGGCAGCGGAGCGGAGGAGTGATCGCGTCATGGGGGAGCCGGGTGGGGTCGGGAAACGGGAGGAACCAGACGTTATGGGGTTCCCGTCACGGGAGCCGGGAGATTGTGTAACAGCGGTGCGTACGGTGGGGGTGCGCGGCGAGGAAGGGCCTAAGGGCCCGGACTCCCGCACGTCCAGTCGTAGTCAAGGGAGGGCCCTGTGGCATCGGCCGATCGGCCGGGAACCGGATCCGTCTCCGGATCCGCATCCGGTGTCCTGCCGTTCTTCGTGTACGGCACCCTGCGCCCCGGGCAGGTCAACCACGACCTCTTCCTGCGGGGCCGCACGGCCGCCGAGGAACCGGCCCGGCTGCCGGACGCGGCGCTGTACGACGGGCCCGGCTACCCGTACGCCGTCGACCGCCCGGGCTCCGGCATAGCCGGAGAGCTGATCACCGCCGCGCCGGGGGCGTACGCGGAACTGCTGGTCGCGCTGGACCTGCTGGAGGAGTACGCCGGCCCGGGGCACCCGGGGAACGTCTACGACCGGGTCGCCCGCGAGGCCGTCCGCCCCGACGGCAGCCGGGTCCGGGCCTGGGTCTACCTGGCCACGGCCCCCCTGGCCGGGCGGCTGGCCCGCTCGGGGACGGAGATCCCCTCGGGGGACTGGCTGCGCGGCTAGGCCGTGTCTTTCGGATCAGGCCGGGCTACAGGCCCTCGGCGCCGCGGTTGCGCAGGCGCTGGCCGTACTGCTGGAGCACCCACAGCTCCTGCTGGACCGCTGCGTGCTGCTCCGGCGGGGCGTGCGGGCCCAGCCGGGACAGGGAGCCCTGGATCTCGTGGACCCGGCGGTCCACCGCGCGCAGCCGCACCTGCACCAGCTGGACGCCCGCGTAGACCTCGTCCACCGTCTTCGCGTGGATGGCCTCCACCGCCAGCTCCGTCACCAGTGCCCGGACGGTGTCGTTCGGGGCGGCCTCGCGCACCCGCACCAGGTAGTCGTCGGTGCCCTGCGCCGCGCCGCCCGCGTCCTGGATGGCCTGACGGACAGCCGCGTACGGCGGGGCGGTGAACTCGTCCACCCCGTACGCGTCGAACGCGGGGGAGACCAGCGCCGGCCGCTGGAGCGCCAGCTTGAGCAGCTCGCGCTCGGTGCGGTGCGCCGGGCTGCGCAGGTTCAGGGCGGGACCGCCCGGCGCGGGGGCGGGCGCGGGGGTGTCCTCGTACGCCCGGCCGCGCTGCTGCTGCGGCGGGGACTGCTGGCCGCGCTCGCGCGCCCAGCGGGCGAGCTGCGCGACCCGCTTCACCACGAACTGCTCGTCCCGGATGCCCAGCATGCCCGCCAGCTGGACCGCCGACTCGTGCTGGATCGCGATGTTCTTGATCCCGGCGACCACCGGCGCGGCCTCGTCCAGCGCGGCCGCCCGGCCCGCCGGGTTCTCCAGGTTGTGCCGGGCCACGATGTGCCGCAGCGCGAACTCGAACAGCGGCGTGCGCGACTCCACCAGCCCCGCCACGGCACCGTCGCCCTGGGCCAGGCGCAGGTCGCAGGGGTCCATCCCGCCGGGGGTGATGGCGATCGAGGTCTCCGCCGCGAACTTCTGGTCGTCCTCGAAGGCCCGCAGCGCCGCCTTCTGCCCCGCCGCGTCACCGTCGAAGGTGAAGATCACCTCGGCGGTCGCGTTGTCCATCAGCAGCCGGCGCAGGATCTTGATGTGCTCCCCGCCGAAGGCCGTGCCACAGGTCGCGATCGCCGTGGTGACCCCGGCCAGGTGGCAGGCCATGACGTCGGTGTAGCCCTCGACGACCACCGCCCGCGAGGTCTTCGCGATCTCCTTCTTCGCCAGGTCGATGCCGTACAGCACCTGGGACTTCTTGTAGATCGCCGTCTCGGGGGTGTTCAGGTACTTCGGCCCGTTGTCGTCCTCGCGCAGCTTGCGCGCGCCGAAGCCGACGACCTCGCCGCTGATGTCGCGGATCGGCCACATGAGCCGGCCCCGGAAGCGGTCGATGGGCTTGCCGCTGCGGCTGTCCTGGGACAGCCCGGAGAGGACCAGCTCCTTGTCGGTGAAGCCCTTGCCGCGCAGGAACCGGGTCAGGTGGTCCCAGCCGGCCGGGCTGTAGCCCACGCCGAAGTGCTGGGCCGCCGCCTGGTCGAAGCCGCGCTCCGCCAGGAAGCGGCGGGCGATCTCAGCCTCGGCGCCGCCGAGCTGCTCCGCGTAGAAGACGGCGGCGGCCTTGTGCGCCTCGACCAGGCGGATCCGCTCGCCGCGGCCGCTGGTGCCGGCGGTGTAGCCGCCCTCCTCGTACCGCAGGGTGATGCCGGCCTGGCCGGCCAGGCGCTCGACCGCCTCCGAGAAGGACAGGTGGTCGATCTTCATGATGAAGTCGAGGGTGTCCCCGCCCGCCTGGCAGCCGAAGCAGTGGTAGAAGCCCTTGCTGGGGCTCACCTGGAAGGACGGGGACTTCTCGTCGTGGAAGGGGCACAGGCCCTTGAGGTTGCCGCCGCCGGCGTTGCGCAGCTGGAGGTACTCCGAGACCACGGCGTCGATCGGGACCGCGTCCCGTACCGCCTTCACGTCGTCGTCGTTGATCCGTCCAGCCACCCGTGAATTCTACGGCCGGGCGCCGGCGAACCCGTCAGGCACCCTCCTCCGGCACCAGCGTCGAGAGCGGAACGCTCGGGTCCGCCAGCTTTTCGCGGTCCACCGGCGCCTTCGACCTGATCAGGGCCTGGATGGGCTCGACGACGTCCCACACGTTCACGTTCATCCCGGCCAGCACCCGGCCGTCCGACAGCCAGAACGCGACGAACTCCCGCTTGCCCACGTCCCCGCGCACCAGCACCTGGTCGTAGCCGCCCGCCGGCGCGTACCCCGAGTACTCCAGGCCCACGTCGTACTGGTCCGAGAAGAAGTACGGCACCCGCTCGTACGAGACCTCCTGCCCCAGCATCGCCCGCGCGGCGGCCGGGCCGCCGTTGAGGGCGTTGGCCCAGTGCTCCACGCGCAGCCGGGTGCCCAGCGCCGGGTGGTGCGCGGCGGCCACGTCCCCGACGGCGAACACGTCCGGGTCGGAGGTCCGCAGCGAGGCGTCCACGGCGATGCCGCCGCCGTGCTCCCGGTCCACGAGGGCCAGCCCGGAGGTCTCGGCGAGCGCGGTGCGCGGAGCCGCCCCGATCGCGGCGAGCACCGCGTGCGCGGGGTGCTCCTCCCCGTCGTCGGTGCGGGCGGCCATCACCATGCCGTCCTGGCCGACGATCTCCGTCAGCCGCGCCCCGAAGTGGAAGCGCACCCCGTGCTCGGCGTGCAGGTCGGTGAAGAGCCGGCCGACCTCCGGCCCGAGCACCGCGTGCAGCGGCGTCGCCAGCGGCTCTACCACGGTGACCTCGGCCCCGTAGCCGCGGGCCGCCGCCGCCACCTCCAGGCCGATCCAGCCCGCGCCCGCGATCAGCAGGTGGCCGTTGTCCCGGCCCAGGGAGGTCAGCGCCTTGCGCAGCAGGTCGGCGTGGGCGAGCCGGCGCAGGTGGTGCACCCCGGCCAGGCCCGTGCCCGGGATGTCCAGGCGGCGCGGCTCGGCGCCGGTGGCCAGCAGCAGCTTGTCGTAGTGCATCAGGGTGCCGTCGCCCAGGCGCACGGTCTTCGCCGCCCGGTCCAGGTGCACCGCGGGCTGGCCCAGGTGCAGCTCGACGTCGGCGCTCGCGTACCAGGACGGCTTGTGGACGAAGACGCTGTCGCGCTCCTCCTTGCCCACCAGGTAGCCCTTGGACAGCGGGGGCCGCTCGTACGGATGGTCGCGCTCGTCGCCGATCAGGATCACCCGGCCGGTGAACCCCTCCGCCCTCAGCGTTTCGGCGGCCTTGGCCCCGGCCAGCCCCGCGCCGACGATGATGAACGTCTGGTTTGCGTCGACCACCTGATGCCTCCTCATAACCTGTCGGCCACTTGCGGCCACCTTGCGAGCGTCCCGCACCCAGCCTGCCGCGTGAAGGGGGAGTGGCCCGATCGGCTCACCCTTCGGCGCGCCGCCCGCGCCGGGTGAGGCGGGCGTGCAGCGAACGGGCCGCCGCGTCGGTGAGGCAGGCGATCTGGTCGATGACCGCGCGTTTGCGCGCCCTGTCGTCCGGCGCCGCGTCGAAGATCGCCCGGAACTGGGGGTCCAGGCCCTCCGGAGCACGGGCGCTGAGCGCCTCCGCGAGTTCGGCCAGGACGATGCGCTGGTCGGCCCGCAGCCGCTCCTGCTCGTCGCGCTGCATCACGTACAGGTCGGCGACCGCCTTGAGGACCGCGCACTCGTTGCGCGCCTCGCGCGGCACGACCAGCTCCGCCGCGTACCGGGTGAGCCGGCCGGAGCCGTACGCCTCACGGGTGGCGCCCTCGGCGGCCAGGCAGAAGCGGCCGATCAGCTGGCTGGTGGCGTCCTTCAGCCGGGCCTGCGCCACCGCCGAACCGTCGTAGCCGTGCGGCCACCACTCCTCCTCCATCAGCCGGTCCAGCGCCTCGCGCAGCTCCTCCGGATCGGTGTCGGCCGGGACGTAACGGCCGATCGCCACCTGCCAGATGACGGCCCGCTCGGGCTCGGCGAACAGGAGGTTGGGGTCGAGGTGCCCGGCGTGCAGCCCGTCCTCGAAGTCGTGCACCGAATACGCGACGTCGTCCGCCCAGTCCATGACCTGGGCCTCGAAGCACTTGCGGTCGGCGGGCGCCCCGCGCCGCAGCCACGCGAAGACCGGCAGGTCGTCCTCGTACGCCCCGAACTTCACCGAGGCGGGATCGGTGGGGTGGCCCCCGCGCGCCCAGGGGTACTTGGTGGCCGCGTCCAGGCAGGCGCGGGTCAGGTTGAGGCCCACGCTGACCTGCTCCCCGTCGGGGCCGGTGACGAACCGTTTGGGCTCAAGCCGGGTCAGCAGGCGCAGCGACTGGGCGTTGCCCTCGAAGCCGCCGCAGTCCTTGGCGAACTCGTTGAGCGCCTCCTCGCCGTTGTGCCCGAAGGGCGGGTGCCCCATGTCGTGGGAGAGGCAGGCCGCTTCGACCAGGTCCGGGTCGCAGCCGAGGGCCGCGCCGAGCTCCCGGCCCACCTGCGCGCACTCCAGGGAGTGGGTCAGCCGGGTGCGGGGGCTCGCGTCCCAGTCGAAGGACCTCGTGCCCGGGGTGACGACCTGGGTCTTCCCGGCGAGGCGGCGCAGCGCGGCCGAGTGCAGGACCCGGGCGCGGTCGCGCTGGAAGGCGGTGCGGCCGGGCCGTTTGTCGGGCTCGGCGGCCCACCGCTCGGTGGCGGCGGGATCGTAGGACTCGTAGGCGGGGGCGTGCGCGGTGCCTTCCATGTTCAGACGTTAACCGGAGTCACCGACAATCCCAGCAATCCGATCCAACACGGCCTTTACACGGAGGCCAGTTCCGGCTTCCGCGCGCTGCGGGCCAGGGCCTCGTCGTAGCGGCGCAGCACCAGCCGGGCCAGTGCCGGGTGCGCGCCGAGGGGGGCCGCCGCCGGGCCGTCCGCGGCGGCGGCGCTCGCGGAGGCGAACCGGCCCGGGGCGGCGAAGTACGAGGCCACCGCCGCCCGGCGGTGCCCCCGGGCGGCCAGCGCCCGGACGGCGTCCGGCACGCTCGGTGCGGCCGCGGAGGCGTACGCCGGGACCACGGGAACCCCGCCGAGCCGCTCGGAGAGCAGGCCGGCGCCGCGGCGGGCGTCGGCGGCGGAGTCCGGGTCGAGGGATCCGGCGGAGGCCAGTACGACGGCCGTGCCCGGTGTCCAGCCGGCCTCCAGGAGCCGCTCGAACAGGGCCTCGACGAGCAGCGGGTGCGGGCCCAGCGGGTCGGCGATGCGGATCCGCAGGTGCGGGGCCCGGGCCGCGGCGGCGGGGAGGTCCCGCTTGACGTGGGTCCCGCGCCCGAGCAGCAGCGGTACGAGCACGGCCTGCCCGGTGGTGTCCCGGAGCGTGTCGGCGAGCAGCGGCCGGTTCAGCTCGATGTGGCCGAGGCGGACGTCGAGGGTGGGGCGGAGCTCGCGGACGCGGTCGAGCAGGGCGAGGACGGTGTGCGCGGCGCGCGGGTCGCGGCTGCCGTGGGCCACGGCGACGAGGGTGGGGTGCATGTGGGGACTCCGTGGTGACGGGCGCGTGGCGGGCGCAGACCGCTGAGCTGGGTGCCGAGCTGGTCGGTGATCCGGGTCAGCAGCTCGGCGGCGCTGCCGAAGGGGAAGGACTGGGTGGCGGGAGGGTGCACCGGCTCCGTCATGGACCGATCCTGCGGGGCGCAGATTGCGTGGGCGTTGCGCGGGGGTGACGGGTGTTTTCCTGCTGCTCACTCGGTCATTCGTACGAGTGAAAGGGGGTGCGGGGGGAACTGGGGGGCCGGGCCGGTTCGTCAATCCGTGCGAAAGGCGTGCGGGACGAGGGGGACGGTCATGGGGGAGCAGCGGGAGCGGGAGCGGGAGCGGGATCGGAATCGGGATCGGGATCGGCGGGAGCGGGATCGGGCGGGGGCGCCGGCATTCGGGCGGTCGGGCCGGCGGGGGCGGTTCGAGGCCGGCGGCCGGTGGAGGGGGCGGCTGCGCACGGTGCGGGCGCGCCGGCGGGCGGTGCAGGCGGTGATGGCGCTCTGCGTGCTGGCCCTCCTGCCCTCGACGTGGACGCACGCCGTGGCCGCCGACCGGCTGCGGACCACGGCGGCGGCGCCCGACGCCGGGGTGGCGGTGGTCTTCGGGGCGGGCCTGTGGAACGGCAGGCCGACGCCGTACCTGGCGTACCGGCTCGACGCGGCCGTGGAGCTGTACCGCGCGGGCAAGGTGAAGGTGGTCCTGGTCACCGGTGACAACAGCCGCACCGAGTACGACGAGCCGGGCGCGATGCGGGCGTACCTCAGGGGACACGGCATACCGGACGAAAGAATCGTCAGCGACTACGCCGGTTTCGACACCTGGGACTCGTGCGTGCGGGTCCGGGAGATATTCGGGGTGCGTCGCGCGGTACTGGTCAGCCAGCACTTCCACATCCACCGCGCCGTGGCCCTGTGCCAGGCGGCGGGCGTGGAGTCCTACGGCGTCGGCGTCGACGACGAGCACGACGCCACCTGGTACTACGGCGGCGCCCGCGAGGTCCTCGCGGCGGGCAAGGCGGCCCTCGACGCGGCCTTCCGGCCGGAGCCGAGGTTCCTCGGGCCCAAGGAAGAGGGGGTGTCCAAGGTCCTGGCCGCTCTGGCAGACTGACGCCGCGATCGGCGTATACCGATTAGTCATATAGCGATGTGTCTGCGTCAGGGGTGTGCAACGTGGCTGTGGTGGATCTGAGCGGCAAGGTCGTCGTCATCACCGGTGGTGCCCGGGGCCTGGGCGCGGCGGTGGCCCAGGCCGTCGTCGACGGCGGCGGCCGGGTGCTGATCACCGACGTGCTGGAGGCCGAGGGCGCGGAGACCGCCGCCAAGCTCGGCGACGCGGCTCGCTTCCTGCGGCACGACGTGACGAGCGAGGCCGACTGGCAGGCGGTGCTGGACCACGCGGTCGCCGAGTTCGGCCGGATCGACGGGCTCGTCAACAACGCCGGCATCTCCACCGGCCAGTTCCTGGAGCACGAGAGCGTCGAGCACTTCCGCCAGGTCGTCGAGGTCAACCTGGTCGGCGTGTTCATCGGCATCAAGGCCGCGATACCCCTGCTGCGGGCGACCGGCGGCGGATCCATCGTCAACATCTCCTCCGCCGCAGGCCTCACCGGGCTCGCCCTCACCGCGGGGTACGGGGCCTCCAAGTGGGGGGTGCGCGGGCTGTCGAAGATCGGCGCCCTGGAGCTCGCCGAGGCGAAGATCCGCGTGAACTCCGTCCACCCCGGCATGACGCTGACCCCGATGACCGCCCCGATCGGCATCCAGACCGGCGAGGGCAACTACCCCGGCGCCCCGCTGGGCCGCGTAGGAGTCCCCGAGGAGATCGCGGCCGCCGTCGCCTTCCTGCTCTCCGACGCCGCCGGCTACATGACCGGCGCCGAACTCGCCGTGGACGGCGGCTGGACGGCCGGCCTGACGGTGAAGTACCTCACCGGCCAGTAGGCCGGCTCACCGCGTGAGGCGTGCCAGATCGATCTCGATGTCGAAGGGCACGCTCGTCTTGAGCCGCTCCCGGTGGATACCGGTGGGGACGTAGGTGCGGGTCGTGTCGTCGAGCTCGTACGCGTGGACCACCGGGAGGCCGTGCTCCTCCTCGACGCGCCAGAAGTGCCGGATCCCGGCCCTGGCGTACTTGAAGGGCTTCGTCTCCCGGTCCCGCTCCTGCGACTCCTCGGAGACCACCTCGACGACCAGCGCCACGTCCCCGGGCAGGAAGCAGGTCCGGTCCGGGTCGTAGGCGACGGACGCGGCGATGACATCGGGCTCGGGCCGGCTCTTCACGCTCAGGCGCACGGTCATCTGCGCCTCGACCGTGTTCTCCTCCGGGGCCTGGTCCTCCAGCGCCGCGGTCAGGCGGCGGATGACACGATCGTGCCAGGACCGCTGGGGCGACATCATGAAGATCAGCGATCCGTCGATGAGCTCGGTGTGGCGGGGCAGGTTCGGGATGTGGTCGAGGTCGTCGGCCTCCCAGCCGCTGGCGCGCGGCGGGTAGAGCCACTCGGGCAGCGTGGCGGTCATGGTCTCCTCCAGTCCTGACCCCGCCAGCCTAGCCACGCCGGGCCGCGGGCGGGGGTCCATCCGCTCCCGCTCACCGCGTCGGGGCGGGACCCGGGAGGGCGGCGTACCCCGCGCGTAACGCGAGGTGGGCCCCCGCGTAACACCCCGGCCGCACCCTGGACCGCATGCCCAGCTCCCCGGAAGCCACCGCCACCCACTGTCCCTACTGCGCCCTGCAGTGCGGCATGAACCTGCGCCCCGCCCCCGGAGGCGACGCGGTGACCGTCGAGGAGCGCGCCGACTTCCCCGTCAACCGGGGCGCGCTGTGCGGCAAGGGCCGCACCGCCCCCGACGTGCTCTCCTCCCGGGTGCGCCTCACCGAGCCGCTCGTCCGCACCCACGCCGGCGGCCCGCTGGTGCCGGCCACCTGGGAGGAGGCCCTCGACGCCGTCGCCGAGGGTCTCGGCCGCACGCGCCGCGCCCACGGCGCCGACGCCGTCGGCGTCTTCGGCGGCGGCGGCCTGACCAACGAGAAGGCGTACGCCCTCGGCAAGTTCGCCCGCGTCGCCCTCGGCACCTCCCAGATCGACTACAACGGCCGCTTCTGCATGTCCTCGGCCGCCGCCGCGCACCAGAAGGCCTTCGGCCTTGACCGCGGACTGCCCTTCCCCCTGGAGGACGTCCCGCGCACCGGCTGCGTGATCCTCGTCGGCTCCAACCTCGCCGAGACCATGCCGCCCGCCCTGCGCTACCTCACCGAACTCAAGGCCAACGGCGGCACCCTGATCGTCGTCGACCCCCGCCGCACCCGCACCGCCGAGCAGGCCGACCTGCACCTCGCGCCGCGCCCCGGCACCGACCTCGCCCTGGCCCTCGGCCTGCTGCACCTGGTCGTCGCCGAGGGCCGCACCGACGAGGAGTTCATCGCCGGACGCACCACCGGCTGGGAGGACGCCAGGGCCGCCGCGATGGCCCACTGGCCCGAACTCGTCGAGCGGATCACCGGGATCCCCGTGCCCGAACTGCGCCGCGCCGTCGAGCTGTTCTGCGGTCCCTCCTCCGCCATGGTCCTCACCGCGCGCGGGCCAGAGCAGCAGTCCAAGGGCACCGACACCGTCGGCGCCTGGATCAACCTGTGCCTCGCCACCGGCCGGGCCGGCCGCCCCTACTCCGGCTACGGCTGCCTCACCGGCCAGGGCAACGGCCAGGGCGGCCGCGAGCACGGCCAGAAGGCCGACCAGCTCCCCGGCTACCGCAAGCTCACCGACCCCGCCGCCCGCGAACACGTCGCCCGCGTCTGGGGCGTCGACCCGCACAGCCTGCCAGGCCCCGGCCGCAGCGCGTACGAACTCCTCGACGCCCTCGGCCGCGACGTCAAGGCCCTCCTCCTGATGGGCTCCAACCCGGTGGTCTCCGCCCCCCGCGCCGCCCACGTCGAGGACCGCATCCGCTCGCTGGACTTCCTCGCCGTCGCCGACGTGGTCCTCTCCGAGACCGCCGAACTCGCCGACGTCGTCCTGCCCGTCACCCAGTGGGCGGAGGAGACCGGCACCACCACCAACCTGGAGGGCCGCGTCCTGCTGCGCCGCCGCGCCCTCACCCCGCCCCCCGGCGTCCGCACCGACCTGGAGGTCCTGCACGGCCTCGCCGCCCGCCTCGGCGTGGAGAAGGGCTTCCCCACCGACCCCGAGGAGGTCTTCGGGGAGCTGCGCCGCGCCTCGGAAGGGGGCCCCGCCGACTACTCCGGCATCACCTACGCCCGCATCGAAGCCGAACAGGGCGTCTTCTGGCCCTGCCCCGAAGGCTCCCCGGGACAGCCCCGCCTCTTCCTCGACGGCTTCGCCACCGACGACGGCCGGGCCCGCTTCGCACCCGTCTCCCACCGCGACGCCGCCGAGGTCCCCGACGCCGAATACCCCCTGCTGCTCACCACCGGCCGGGTCGTCGCCCAGTACCAGTCCGGGGCACAGACCCGCCGCGTGCCCGAACTCAACGCCGCCGCCCCCGGCCCCTTCGTGGAGCTCCACCCGCGCCTCGCGGCCCGCCTCGGCGTGACCGACGGCACCCCGCTCGCGGTGACCTCCCGCCGCGGGAGGGCCGTCGCCCCGGCCCGCGTCACGGACGCCGTCCGCGCCGACACCGTGTTCATGCCGTTCCACTGGCCCGGAGAAGGCCGCGCCAACACCCTCACCAACCCGGCCCTGGACCCCGTCTCGCGGATGCCGGAATTCAAGGTCTGCGCGGTCCGCGTGGAACCCGCGTAACTCCGGTCGGACATGAGTCCGATCCGCATCGGGATTCCCGCCAGGGGGTAACCATCCGTCACGCAGCGGGCTCAGAAAGTGCTCGCACGCCCCTCGTGGCAGCGATGTGTCGTACCCCACACTGAGGTGCGGTGCCACCGTCCTCGGAGCCCTGGAGGTCGCCCCCGTGCAGACCCAGACCCTGACCGTGAACGCGAGCCGCCCCGCCGACGACGCCTCCGATCCGGATCCCGAGGCCGAGGCCGACACGGTGGAAGACCCCGAGGACGAAGAGCCCGAGGTCCTCGAACTCATCGAACCGGTCCCCCCGCAGCGCACCCGCGGCCGCGACAACGGCGCCGGAAGCGGCCCCTCCGCCGACCTGTTCCGCCAGTACCTCCGCGAAATAGGCAGGATCCCGCTGCTCACCGCCGCCGAGGAGGTCGACCTCGCGCGCCGCGTGGAAGCGGGACTCTTCGCCGAGGAGAAACTCGGCACCGCCACCGACCTCGACTCCCAGCTCGCCGTCGACCTCGACAGGCTCGTCGTCATGGGCCGCATGGCCAAGCGCCGGCTCATCGAGTCGAACCTCCGGCTCGTCGTCTCCGTCGCCAAACGCTACGTGGGCCGCGGACTGACCATGCTCGACCTGGTCCAGGAGGGCAACCTCGGACTCATCCGGGCCGTCGAGAAGTTCGACTACGCCCGCGGCTACAAGTTCTCCACCTACGCCACCTGGTGGATCCGGCAGGCGATGTCACGGGCCCTCGCCGACCAGGCCCGCACCATCCGCGTCCCCGTCCACGTCGTCGAGCTGATCAACCGCGTCGTCCGCGTCCAGCGCCGCATGCTCCAGGAACGCGGGTACGAACCCACCGCCGAAGAGGTCGCCGTCCACCTGGAACTGACGCCCGAACGGGTCCTGGAGGTCCTGCGCCTCGCCCAGGAACCCGTCTCCCTCCACGCGCCCGTCGGCGAGGAGGACGACGTCGCCCTCGGCGACCTCATCGAGGACGGGGACGCCGCCTCCCCCATGGAGTCCGCCGCGTTCTTCCTGCTGCGCGAACACCTCGAAGCCGTGCTCTCCACCCTCGGCGAACGCGAACGCAAGGTCGTCCAGCTCCGGTACGGGCTCGCCGACGGCCGGCCCCGCACCCTGGAGGAGATCGGCCGCATCTTCGGCGTGACCCGCGAACGGATCCGCCAGATCGAGTCCAAGACCCTCAACAAGCTGCGCGACCACGCCTTCGCCGACCAGCTGCGCGGCTACCTCGACTGACGGGCGCTCCGCCGGGACAACGGAAAGGGGGCGCCCCGCGGGACGCCCCCATCCGCTCACGGCCCGGTCAGTCGACCTCGGCCACCGCCTGCGCGAACTGCGCCGCGTACAGCCGCGCGTACGCGCCCTCCGACGCCAGCAGCTCCTCGTGCGTGCCCTGCTCCACGATCGAACCGCCCTCCATCACCAGGATCACGTCGGCATCGCGGATCGTGGACAGCCGGTGCGCGATCACGAAGGACGTACGGCCGTGGGCCAGGCGCGCCATCGCCTTCTGGATCAGCACCTCGGTACGGGTGTCCACCGAACTCGTCGCCTCGTCGAGCACCAGGATCACCGGGTCCGACAGGAACGCCCGCGCGATGGTGATCAGCTGCTTCTCGCCCGCGCTGACGCCCGCGCCCTCGTCGTCCAGCACCGTGTCGTAGCCGTCCGGCAGGGTGCGGACGAAACGGTCCGCGTGCGCCGCCCGCGCGGCCTCCTCGATCTCCGCGCGCGTCACCTCGCGCGAGGCGCCGTACGCGATGTTCTCCGCGATCGTCCCGCCGAACAACCAGGTGTCCTGGAGCACCATGCCGATCCCGGCACGCAGCTCCTCGCGGGTCATCTTCGCGATGTCCACCCCGTCCAGGGCGATCTCCCCGCCCGTGACCTCGTAGAACCGCATCAGCAGGTTGACCAGGGTGGTCTTGCCGGCGCCCGTCGGCCCGACGATCGCGACCGTCTGGCCCGGCTCCACCGTCAGCGACAGGTTCTCGATGAGGGGCTTGTCCGGCTCGTACCGGAAGGCCACCTTGTCGAGGGTGACCTGCCCGCGCAGCTCCTCCGGACGCTCCGGGACCTCCGCGTCCGGCTCCTGCTCCGGCGCGTCCAGCAGCTCGTACACCCGCTCGGCCGAGGCCACGCCCGACTGCACGAGGGTCGCCATCGACGCCACCTGCGAGAGCGGCATCGAGAACTGGCGCGAGTACTGGATGAACGCCTGCACGTCACCGATCGACAGGGTGCCCGAGGCCACCCGCAGACCGCCGACGACCGCCACCAGCACGTAGTTGATGTTCGATATGAAGAACATCACCGGCTGCATGATGCCGCTGACCAGCTGTGCCTTGAACGAAGCCCGGTACAGCTCCTCGTTCTGCTCGGCGAAGACCTCCGCCGACTCCTTCTGCCGCCCGAACACCTTCACCAGCGAGTGGCCGGAGTACATCTCCTCGATGTGGGCGTTGAGCGTGCCCGTGGTCTTCCACTGCGCCACGAACTGCGGCTGCGACTTCTTGCCGATCTTCGCCGCGACCACCACCGACACCGGTACGGTCACCAGCGCGACCAGCGCCAGCAGCGGCGAGATCCAGAACATCATCACCAGTACGCCGACGATCGTCAGCAGCGAGTTCATCAGCTGCCCCATCGTCTGCTGGAGCGTCTGCCCGATGTTGTCGATGTCGTTCGTCGCCCGGCTCAGCACCTCGCCGCGCTTCTGCTGGTCGAAGTACGACAGCGGCAGCCGCGACAGCTTCCCCTGGAGCTCCTCGCGCATCCGGTACACGGTGCCGTTCATCACGTGGTTCGACAGCCGCGTGGCGACCAGCATCAGCAGGCCCGCCAGGGTGAACACCACCAGCGCCCAGACCGCCGTGACCCCGACGGCACCGAAGTCGATGCCCTGACCGGGGGTGAAGTCGGTGCCGGACAGCATGTCCGCCATGCCGTCCTGGCCCTCGGCCCGCAGCCCGTCCAGTGCCTGCTGCTTGGTCAGGCCGTCCGGCATCTCCCGGCCGACGATCCCCGCGAACACCAGGTCGGTGGCCTCGCCGAGGATCTTCGGCCCGACCACCGCGCAGCCGACGCTGCCGACCACGGCCGCGACCATGCCCCACAGCTTGGCCCGGTCCTGCGCGAGCTGCCCCAGCAGGCGCTTGCCGGAACCCTTGAAGTCCAGGGACCGCTGGCCCGGCCCCGTCATCATCCGTCCTCCGGGCCCGCTCATGCGGCCTCCGCCTCCGTCAGCTGGGAGAGCACGATCTCCCGGTAGGTCTCATTGCCGGCCATCAGCTCGTGGTGGCGGCCCTCGCCCACCACCTGGCCCTCGTCGAGGACGATGATCCGGTCGGCGTCACGGATCGTGGAGACCCGCTGGGCGACGATGACCACCGTCGCCTGCTCCGTCTCCCGGGCGAGCGCCGCGCGCAGCGCCGCGTCCGTCGCGTAGTCCAGGGCCGAGAAGGAGTCGTCGAACAGGTAGATCTCCGGACGCTGCACGAGCGTGCGGGCGATCGCCAGACGCTGGCGCTGACCGCCGGAGACGTTCGTCCCGCCCTGGGTGATCGGCGCTTCCAGCCCGCCCTCCAGCTCGGACACGAAGTCCTTGGCCTGCGCCACCTCTAGGGCCCGCCACAGCTCCGCGTCGGTCGCGTCCGGGCGCCCGTAGCGCAGGTTCGAGGCGATGGTCCCCGAGAAGAGGTACGGCTTCTGCGGGACCATGCCGACCGTCCGGGCCAGCAGCTCCGGGTCGATCCGGCGCACGTCCTCCCCGTCGACCAGCACCTCGCCGCCGGTCGCGTCGAACAGCCGCGGCACCAGCCCCAGCAGCGTGGACTTGCCGCTGCCGGTCGAGCCGATCACCGCCGTGGTCTCGCCGGGACGGGCCACCAGGTCCACCCCGCGCAGCACCGGGGCCTCGGCCCCCGGGTAGCGGAAGTCGGCGCCGCGCAGCTCCAGCTGCCCGCTCCGGGCGAGCGTGCGCACCGGGTCGGTGGGCGGGACCACGCTGGAGTCGGTGTCCAGGACCTCCTGGATGCGCTCGGCGCAGACCTCGGCGCGCGGCACCATCATGAACATGAAGGTGGCCATCATCACGGCCATGACGATCTGCATCAGGTAGGCGAGGAAGGCGGTCAGCTGGCCGACCTCCATGTCGCCGCCGTCCACGCGCATCGCGCCGAACCAGATGACGGCCACGCTGGAGATGTTCACGACCAGGATGACGACCGGGAACATCAGGGCGAGCAGCTTGCCGGAGGCCAGCGAGACCTCGGTCAGTTCGGAGTTCGCCCTGCGGAAGCGCTCCTCCTCGTAGCCGTCGCGGACGAAGGCGCGGATCACCCGGTTGCCGGTGATCTGCTCGCGCAGCACCCGGTTGACGACGTCGAGGCGGTCCTGCATCTGGCGGAACAGCGGCCGCGTCTTCCAGACGATCGCGCCGACGGAGACGCCCAGTACGGGCACCACCGCGAGCAGGACGCCCGACAGCTTCACGTCGAGGGAGAGCGCCATGACGATGCCGCCGACGCACATGATGGGCGCCGACACCATCAGGGTGAAGGTCATCAGGACCAGCATCTGGACCTGCTGGACGTCGTTCGTCGTACGGGTGATCAGCGACGGGGCGCCGAATTGGCCCATCTCCCGCGCGGAGAAGCTCTGCACCCGGTCGAAGACGGAGGCCCGGACGTCGCGGCCGAGAGCGGCCGCGGTACGGGCCCCGTAGTAGACGGCCCCGACGTTGCAGACGAGCTGGACGAGGGAGACCCCCAGCATCAGGCCGCCGAAGCGCAGGATGTATCCGGTGTCCCCGTTGACGACACCCTGGTCGATGATGTCCGCGTTGAGAGTGGGCAGGTAGAGGCTCGCACTGGTCTGCAGGAGTTGCAGCAGCACCAGTGCGGCGATGGGTTTCTTGTACGGACCCAGGTGGGTCCGCAGCAGTCGTATGAGCACGCGCAGGCTCCGGTAGGCAAGATCGAGGGGGGTTCACTCCATCTTGTGCCAACCGGCGGCCCGAACCCCACCGGATTTTGCAAAGCCCGGACAAAAGGACTGGTCCCCTCGGACTCCCGGACCAGGACCACGAGCCCCGAGCCCCGCGTCCTAGAACCCGAACGCCCCCGGGTGCAGCTGCTCTCGCGTCGTGACGTACTGCTGACGCACCGCCTGCCAGGCCGGGTAGTCCTCGCCCGGCTCGAACACCTGGGCCGGCGGGGCCGGCCACAGCGGCGGGACGTGCGGGGCCAGCGTGCCCTGCTGCACCCCGAGCGCCCAGGCCGCCTGACGGGCCGCGCCCAGCGCCGCGTAGTCCGCCGGAGCCGGGACGACCACCTGCGTCCCGAACAGCCCCGGCGCGGCGGCCTGTACGGCGGGCAGTTCGGCGGCGGCCCCGAGGAGGAACACCCGGCGGATCTGGGCGCCCCGGTGCCGCAGCACGTCGAGGGCGTCCACCAGCCCGCACAGCATGCCCTCGAAGGCGGCCCGCGCCAGGTGTTCGGGCTTCATCGAGTCCCGGCGCAGCCCCGACAGGGTCCCGGCGGCGTGCGGCAGGTTCGGCGTCCGCTCGCCCTCCAGGTACGGCAGGAGCACGAGCCCGTGTGCACCCGGCGTCGACTTCAGCGCGAGCGCGCTCAGCCCCTCCAGGTCCGTGCCCAGCATGTCGGCGGTGCCGCGCAGGGCCCGTACGGCGTTCGAGGTGTTCACCACCGGCAGGTGCATGCCGCCCGCGTCGGCCAGGGAGGTGATCAGGCCGCCCGGGTCGGACAGGGCCTCGTGGTGCACCGCCATCACGGAACCGGAGGCCCCCAGCGACACCACCGCGTCGCCCGGACCGATGCCGAGCCCGAGCGCGGCGGCCGTGGTCTCGCCGGTCCCGGCGGAGATCAGCAGCCCCTCGGGCGTCATCCCGGCGAAGTCGGACGGGCCGAGCACCTCCGGCAAGAGCGCCTGGTGCCCGAGCGCCAGCTCGACGAGGTCGGGCCGGTACGACCCGGTGGCCGCCGACCAGTACCCGGTGCCCGAGGCCGCGGCCCGGTCGGTGGTGCGGCGCGCGGGCCGGCCGAGCAGCTGCCAGACGAGCCAGTCGTGCGGGGACATCACCACCGCCACCCGGCGCGCCGCCTCCGGCTCCGTACGGGCCAGCCAGGCGAGCTTCGTGATCGGCTGCGCGGAGTGCGGGACGGAGCCCACGGCCGCCACCCAGGCGGCCTTCCCGCCGAGGGCCCCGATCAGGTCGGCGGCGGCGACCTGGCAGCGCTTGTCGTTGCCGACCAGGGCGGGCCGCACCAGCGCGCCCTGCGCGTCCAGCGGCAGCAGGCCGTGCTGCTGCGCGGAGACCCCGATCGCCTGGACGCCCTCCAGCAGCCCGCCCCCGGCGGCTTCGCCGAGGGAGAGCAGCCAGGCCTGCGGGTCGGTCTCGTGGGGGACGCTGTCGCCGGCGGGCTGCGGATGGGGCGCGTAGCCCTGGCGCAGCACGGCCCCCGTGTCCGTGTCACAGACGACGATGCGAGTGAAGGCGGAAGAGCTGTCCAGCCCGGCGACTATCCCCATGGGGAGAATTCTGCCGCACGCCGGGCCGGAACCAGCCGCCTCAGGTGTTGCTCGTGCCCCACTCGTCGTCGGCGCCCTGCCCCCGCTCGCGCAGCGACCGCACGTGCTTCGCCACGGAGGCCGGGACGGCGTCGCCGACCTTGTCGCCCACCACCGCGAACGCCTTGCCCGCGAACTGCCGCCCGGTGTGGCCGGCGGTCTCGGCGGCGTTGCGCACGGCGGGGTTCTGCGCGATGCGCCGGGCGGACTTCTTCATCTCCTCGTACCGCTCGCGCCCCGCGGCCGTGCCCACCACGTATCCCAGGGCTACTCCGGCGAGGAACGTGACCTTGTAGCGCATGCCTGCCACCCTTCGTTGTCTCGGTGCCCGGCCTGCTGCGATACCGATTGGCGGAGCACCCCCCTGCTTGCGCTAATCTATGACTCGCAACGGGCGCTCGCCCCCCGGCAAGGCCGGAGGTGGGCTGTTCGGTGCACCGCAGCAATCCCCTGTAGCTCAATTGGCAGAGCAGCCGGCTGTTAACCGGCAGGTTACTGGTTCGAGTCCAGTCGGGGGAGCGCGGTCCCCTGTAGCTCAATTGGCAGAGCAGCCGGCTGTTAACCGGCAGGTTACTGGTTCGAGTCCAGTCGGGGGAGCAGGAAGAGGAGAGGACCCGGGAGGGTCCTCTTTCTTTTTGCCCTGATCCGGGAACCGGGCAGCCTTCAGCGCGGTCTCTCTGAACAAGCGCAGCCGATCATGCGGGGCATCCGAGGCAGGAGATCGTATGAGCGGCTATGCTGCGGCAGACGGCGCGCACACGTGTACGCGCCACGCCGATAAGGGGCGGTAGCTCAGCCGGTTAGAGCAGCGGACTCATAATCCGTCGGCCGTGGGTTCGAGTCCCACCCGCCCCACCGCAAGCCGCAGGTGCAGAAACGATTGCACCTGCGGCTTCGGCGTTTCCGGAGGCAGGGCGCGCCGACAGATGTGGCCTAGGTCACGCGAAGGGCGGCACCTGTCGGCGGATCAGTCCCAGCCGATGGTGCGCTCGTCCGCGGCGGCCGTGCGGGGGCGCGGGGCGGTGTGGCCGGCGGCGGCGACCGGACGAGCGGTGCGAGACATGGAACCCCCTGGAACTGGACCTGGACCTGGACCTGGACCTGGACCTGGACCTGGACCTGGACCTGGAACTGGGCCTGGGGCGCGGACGGCCGCGGCGCGGGCCGGCCCGGTCGTGCCGCACCGGTCCGGCCTTCCGGCGCCGGCCCGGGGCTCCGTGCGCCGCCGTCCCGGTGGACACCATCCTGCTGGCCCTCGTATAGGCGCAGAAGAGGATTCCGATGGCACCAAGGTGTCAGGCACCAAGGTGTCGCCGCCCGGACACCCCGGTCCGCCCGGCAAGTTCTCGAAGAGACCGCCTATGGCCCGGCCTGCGCACCCTGTGAGATCAATCCACCGGCGGGACGCCGTCCGCCGGGACCGACAGGCCGGGGGCACGAAGCATGCTGGAAGCGCTGGGACTCGACAGCCTGGCGGAGGCCGTCTACCGGGAGATGCTCGCCGACCCGACCGGCGGAGTGGCCGAACTGGGCGCACGGCTGGGCATGACGCAGGAGCAGGTCCGCGAGGGGCTCGACCGGCTCGTCGACCTCGACCTCCTCACCCCGTCCCGCGACGACGCGGGCCGGCTGCGGGCCGTCAGCCCCGAGGCGGGCCTGGAGCAGATCCTGCGCCGCCAGGAGGAAGACCTGCTCCGCCGTCAGCAGGAACTGGCGGCGGGCAAGGCGGCCGCGGCGCGCGCCGTCGCCGAGTTCGCGGGCCTGCGGCCCGACACGGCGTCCGACGGCGCCGAACGGCTCGTGGGCCTCGACGCCATCCAGTCCCGGCTGGAGGTCCTCGCCCGGGGCCTCACCGTCGAATGCCTGGCGATCATGCCCGGCGGCGCCCAGTCCCAGGCCGGCCTGGACGCCTCGCGGCCCCTCGACGAGGACGCCCTGGCGCGCGGGATCCGGCTGCGGTCGATCTACCAGGACAGCGTCCGCAACGACCCGGCCACCCTCGCCTACGTCCAGTGGGAGACCGGCCTCGGGGCCCGGGTCCGCACCAGCCCGGTGCTGCCGCCGCGCCTGGTGATCTTCGACCGGAAGACCGCCGTGGTCCCCATCGACCCGGCGAACTCCCGGCTCGGCGCCCTGTGCACCACCTCCCCCGGCATCGTGGCCTCCCTCGTCAGCCTCTTCGAGCAGACCTGGGAGCAGGCCGTCCCCCTCGGCGCCGCCCGCGAACAGGCCACCGGGGACGGGATCACCGCCGGCGAACGCGAACTGCTCAAGCTGCTGGCCTCCGGCCTCACCGACGAGGCCGCCGGCAAGCGGCTCGGGGTCTCCCTGCGCACCGTCCGCCGCCAGATGGCCGTGCTGATGGAACGCCTGGGCGCCAGCAGCCGCTTCGAGGCGGGCCTGCGCGCCGCCCGGCGCGGCTGGCTCTAGGAGCTCCAGGAGCTCCAGGAGCTCCAGGAGCTCAAGGGGACCGGGCGGAGGGGCCGGCGCCGGACCCCCGGGACGCGACGCGCCGAGGCCGCGGACGCCCGCCTCGGGCACCCGCGGCCACGGCCGCCGGGGAGGACCGGCTAGAAGTTCTCCGTCTCCTCCGCCAGATGACGCAGCACGTCCGTGAGGTCCCCGCGGCGCGCGAAGGCCGTACGCTGCCGGGCGGCCCCCGATCCGTCGCGCAGCAGCCCGCCCAGGGTCTTCGCCGCGTGGTCCAGGTCGCCCGCAGCGGCCAGGTCCGGGGCGACCAGGTCGAGCAGCGCCTCCGCCAGGTCGGCCGCCGGCAGCTCGGCGCCCGTGTACGGGTCCAGGCCGAAGCCCTCCAGGCCGTCGTGCGCCGCCCGCCAGCGCGCCAGACGCAGTACGTCGTCCCGTACGGGCGGATCCGGCCGCTGCTCGGCGATCGCCCGCAGCGCCGACGACACCAGGGCCCGCCCCAGCTCCGCCTGGAGCACGGCCGTGTCGATGTCCGGGGACATGTCGGGCGCCCGGATCTCGAGCGTCGGCCAGTTCCCGGACGGACGGAGGTCCCAGTAGACCATCTTGGTGTCCAGCGCCGCCCCCGATCCGAGCAGGGTCTGCACCGAGCGCCGGAAGTGGGCCGTGGACGTGAAGTGCGGGGGCGGCCCCGCCGAGGGCCACCCCGACCAGGCCATCGCCCGCCAGCTGGAGTGCCCGGTGTCCCGGCCGCCCCAGAAGGGGGAATTGGCCGCCAGCGCGATCAGCGTGGGCAGCCATGGTCTGACCCGGTTGGAGACGGCCACCGCCGTGTCCACGTCGAGGGTGCCGATGTGGATGTGGCGGCCGCAGCTCACCAGCGTGTCCGTCAGCGCGCCGAACCGCCGGTGCTGCTCCCGCTGCCGCGGCTCGTCGTCGGTCAGGTGCAGGGGACCCTCCACCGCCACGACCGGCGAAGGGGCGGCCAGCAGCCGGCAGCCGTGCTCGCGGGCCGCCGCGGACAGGGTGCGCCGCAGGACGGCGAGCTCCTCGCGGAGGGTCACCGCCGAATCCGCCACCGGGGTGGAGATCTCCACCTGGTACCGGGTCCCCTCCGCGTGCAGCTGCTGCGGCAGCCCGGCGGCGGTGGCGAGGACGAGCGGTGCGGCCGGGACCACCCGCAAGGTGGTGGCGTCGACGAGCAGGAACTCCTCCTCGACGCCGACCGTGAGGGGGGTGGGGACGCCGCTCACGGTGGTGCTCGTTGTGCTGTTGCCAGGTTCGATCACTACGCCTCCCTGGACATACGAGTCGTTTCATCATGAGCTGACAGGGGTCGTGGAGGGTAGGTCGATCCGGTCAAATGTCAGGCGACTGTGGCGGGTTAGCGGCAAGCCCGGCACAGCCCTGGGGCCCCGGATCCGCGTGGTGTGGGCGTTGCGGGTGTGCGAACGCCCCCCGCGCTCCAGAGCCGCCCCAGTCAGGGCTGCTTACCATCCCGTGTGACTGGTACCGCCTCCCCTCCCCGGCCGAAGCGGCGCATACTCGCCGACCTGACCCCGCTGCGCACCTCCGCCCACTACCGGCGGCTGTGGGTGGGCGGCACCATCTCCTGGATGGGCCAGGCGATGACCGCCCTCGCCATCTCGCTCCAGGTCTACGAGATCACCGGCTCCAGCTTCTCGGTCGGCCTGGTCGGGCTCTTCTCGCTCGTCCCGCTCGTCGCCTTCGGCCTGTACGGCGGCGCCATCGCCGACACCGTGGACCGGCGCAAACTCGGCCTCTACAGCCAGATCGGCCTCACCGTGCTGTCCGCCGGCCTGGCCGCCGCGGCGCTCCTCGACTACCACCGGGTCTGGCTGCTCTACACCGTCGTCGCGCTCCAGGCCGTCTGCGGGGCGCTGAACGGCCCCGCCCGCTCGGCCATGATCCCCAAGCTGCTGCCGCCCGAGCAGCTGCCCGCGGCCAACGCGCTGGGCTCCGTCACCATGACCTCCGGGACGATGCTGGGCCCGGTGCTGGGCGGCGTCATCGTCGGCTGGTGGGGCTACCAGGCGGCGTACCTGATCGACGCGGTCACCTTCGTCGCCGCCCTCTACGCCATGTGGCGGCTGCCGTCGATGCTGCCGGAGGGCGCCAAGGGCGGGCGGGCCTCGGTCCTCGACGGCCTGCGCTTCCTCGCCACCCGGCCCAACATCCGGATGACCTTCTTCGCCGACATGGCCGCCATGGTGCTGGCGCACCCCAGGGCGCTGTTCCCGGCCGTCGCCGTGCTCTGGTACGGCGGCGACGCCAAGACGGTCGGCCTGCTGGTGGCCGCCCCCGCCGTGGGCGCGCTCCTGGGCGGCCTCTTCTCCGGCTGGCAGGGCCGCATCCGGCGCCACGGGCTGGCGATCCTGCTCTCCGTCGGGGCGTGGGGGCTGGCCATCGCCGTCTTCGGCCTGACCCGGAACCTGTGGCTGGGGCTGCTGTTCCTGGCGGTGGCCGGCTGCGCCGACACCATCTCGATGGTGTTCCGCAGCACGATGCTCCAGGCGGCGACGCCGGACGCGATGCGGGGGCGGCTCCAGGGGGTCTTCATCGTAGTCGTCGCCGGCGGGCCCCGGCTGGGGGACTTCCTCGCCGGGTCCGTCGCCGACCTGGCCTCGCCGGCGGTCGCCGTCACCGGGGGCGGCGTGGCCTGCGTGCTGGTGCTGTGCCTGCTCGCCGCCCGCTGGCGTTCCTTCGCCCGCTACGACGCCCGCTCCCCCCGGGCGTAACCCCTGCCGGGGCCCGGGGCGGGCCGCGTGCGGGACCGGCGCCCCCGCTGGGGGCTACCGCCGGGGAGCCCGCGGCGCCCCGCCGTCCCCCGGGCGGCGGGGCGCCGCGGCGGGCGCGGCCGGGGCGCGCAGGAGGGTTACGCCTCCACCGGCGTGTGGGTGCGCGGGCCGGGGCGGGTGCCCGTGTTCTGGGTGCCGGTGGGCTCGAAGAGGAGGATCGCCGCCTCCTCCGCCGCCTCCGGGCAGTGCTCGATCCCGCGCGGGACCACGTACAGCTCGCCCGGCCCGAGCACCACGTCCCCGTCCCGCAGGTGGATCGTCAGCGTGCCGCTCACCACCAGGAACAGCTCGTCGGTGTCCTCGTGCGCGTGCCAGACGAACTCGCCCTGGACCTTGGCGACCTTCACCTCGTAGTCGTTCACCCGGGCGATCGTCCGCTGGGCCCACTGCTCGGTGAAACCGGCCAGCTTCTCCGCCACGTCGACCTTGCCGTTGAGCCCCATCGAGCTCGATGTCTGCGTCATGGGAACAGCGTCACCGGGGCCCCGGCGACCGGTCTTGTACGTTTCTGACATGCCCGCAGATCCCCGCCCGCGCAGCACTGTCTCCGCATGGCGGCCGCCGGTCGCCGGCATCACCGAGGTGTTCCACGCCCGCTTCACCGAGCACGCCTACCCCGCCCATGTCCACGACACCTGGGCGCTGATGATCCTCGACGGCGGACGCGTCGAATTCGCCCTCGACCGCGCCCGCGAACGCCACGGCGTCGGGGTCTCGGAGTCCGTCATCCTGCTCCCGCCCGGCGTCGCCCACGACGGCCGGACCGTGACCGAGGCGGGCTTCAGCAAGCGGGTGCTGTACCTCGACTCCTCGGTGCTGCCCGAGCGCCTCACCGGAGCCGCCGTCGACGCCCCGCTGCTGGCCGACCCGGCGCTCCGCGAGCGCGTGCACGGCCTGCACCGGTCCCTGCGGGACCCCGACCCCCTGGAGGCGCAGTCGAGGCTCGCGTTCGTGGGGGAGCGGCTGCGCTGGTGGCTCGCCGGAAGGAAGCCGCTCGCACCGTACGGGGCCCCGGGCGCGCGGACCGCCGTACGACTGCGCGAGCTGCTGGACGCGCGGGCCGTCGAGGGGATCACCCTGGACGAGGCGGCGGCGGCACTGGGCGGCGTCCACCCCACCCACCTGATCCGCAGCTTCCGCCAGACCTACGGGCTGCCCCCGCACGCCTACCTGACGGGCCGCCGGGTGGCACGCGCGCGGGAGCTGCTGCTGGCGGGGATGCCCGCCGCCCGGGCGGCGACGGCGGCCGGCTTCTACGACCAGGCACACCTGACCCGGCACTTCGGGCGGTACGTCGGAACCACCCCGGCGCGGTTCGCACGGTCGGCCGGGAGATAGGCGGTAGGTGCCGGCTGTGAACGGGAGTTGGCGGGTTCGTTGCCGCACCGCCGCCCGCCCTTCCCTTTTGTTTCGATCAGTCATATGACAGTTCGGCAGGGTCCCCGTCCGGTCCCGTCCCCGTCCCCGTCCCGACCCCCAGCTCCCGCCAGGAGGAAGGCAGTCATGCGCCTTCGTACGCTCTTCACCACCGCGGTGGCCACCGCGGCACTCGCCGGCCCCCTCGCCCCCACCACTACCGCCAACGCCGCCGGGGCTCCCGCCTGCTCCCCGTACCTGTCCGTCGCCGGCTTCTCCGACGCCCTCGACAAGAGCCTGCTCGACGGCAAACCCGTCGGCGGCATCTCCGGCCTCGCGCTCGACCGCGACGGCAGCGTCGCCGCCGTCTCCGACAAGTCGGCGCTCTACCGGCTGGACGTGGCCCGCGGCCGCACCCCCGCGGCCACCGCCACCGCCCGGCTGCCGCTCACCGACGGCACCGGGAAGCCCGTCGACTCCGAGGGCGTGGTCGTCGACCGGGACGGGACCTACCTCGTCACCGACGAGACCGCGCCGGCGATCCGCCGTCACAGCCGGACCGGCCAGGTCCTGGCCACCCTGCCCGTACCGCCCGCCTTCGCGCTCGCGCCGCAGGGCCGGGCCACCCCGAACCAGACCTTCGAGTCCCTCACCCTCCTCCCCGGCGGGCACACCCTGGTGGCGGGCGTGGAAGGACCGCTCGCGGGCGACGGCACGGACGCGCGGGGCCGCACCCTCCAGCGGATCCAGACCTGGGAACGGCGCGGGAACGGGGAGTTCGCCCTCGGCCGGCAGTACGCCTACCCCGTCGACCCGGGCCACGGCCTCGTCGAGCTCGCACCCACCCGCGACGGCCGGCTGATCGTCCTGGAACGCGGCTTCACCAGGGAGTTCGCCATCACGGTCCGGCTGTACCTCGCCGACCCGCTCGGCGCGAGCGACACCTCGAAGACCGACACCCTGGCCGAGGGCCCGGGGCTGCGGCCCGCCCGCAAGACCCCCCTCGGCGACTTCGACGACTGCCCGACGCTCGGCGCGCCCTCGAAGCTGCCGCAGAACCATCCGCTGGTGGACAACATCGAAGGCATGGTCGCGCTGGACGGCCGTGAAGGCGACGGCCACGGACGCGGACGCGGCCGGGTGCGGTTGCTGCTGGCCAGCGACGACAACGAGCTCCCGCAGCAGATCACCCGGCTGTACACCGTCGACGTCAGGCTCCCCGCCCGCCGCACCCGCTGACCGGCCGGGCCGGCCTCCGGACCCGGGGTCGTCAGCCCGCGGGCGCGACGATCCCCCGGGCCACCCCCAGGGCGACCAGGTCCTGGGGCCGGATGCGCAGCTGGTCCGCCGTGGCGGGGGCCTCGTCGGCGGGGCGCTTGAGGATGGCCGCCGCCAGTTCCGGGGCGATCACCGAGAAGTAGCTGTCCGGCGTCACCCAGGTGTTCCCGGGCGCGGCCAGCGCCAGCGCCCCGCCCGAACCGCCCTCGCCGATCAACAGGGTCGTCACCGGTACGGAGGCCTCCGCGAGCGCCGCGAAGGTGTCCGCGATGGCCGGGCCGGCGCCGGCGTGCTCGGCGGCGGCGTCGTTGGCCGCGCCCGGGGTGTCCACCAGGGTGAGCACCGGGATCCCGAGCCGGTCCGCGAGCCGGACCACCCGGGCCGCCGTACGGTAGCCCGCCGGACGGGTGGCGGTGCCGCACTGGGCCGCGTACGCCACCGCCAGACCCTCCCGCAGCCCGAACCCGCACAGCATCCCGGGATCGGCGGCCCCGGCCCGGTCCCCGCGCAGCGGCAGGCGCAGCTCGAAGTACGCCTCCAGGTACGCCTCCGCGCGCGGCCGGTCCGGGTGCCGGGCCTGCCGGACGGCGTCCCAGCCGGTCTCCGGGGGCGTGACGGCGGCCAGCGCGGCCGGCGGTTCGACGGGCCCGGCGGCGCGCGGCGCGGCCAGCACCCGCAGCCAGTCCGCGACGGCCCCCGGGAGCTCCCCCGCGGGCACGACGGCATCCACGTGCCCGGCGGCGTACTGCCCCTCGGCGGTGTACGCCGCCGGATCGGCGTCCGCCGGCCGCACCCGGGACCCGGCGAAGCCGACCTGCGCCCCGGGCAGCGCCAGCACCACGTCGGCCCCCGCCCCCAGGGTGGCCCAGCCGCCGCCGGTGGTCGGGTCGCGCAGCACCGCGATCTGCGGCAGCCCGGCCGCCCGGGTGAGCACGCACTGCCGGGCCACGCGCTGGAGCTGCGTCAGGGCGAGCATCCCCTCCTGCATCCGGGACCCGCCGGTCGCGATCAGGGAGACCAACGGCAGGCGCTGCTCCCGGGCGTGCCGGTACGCGGCTTCGAGCCGGTCCCCGGTGCGCTGCCCGAGCGACCCGCCGAGGAACCCGAACTCGAAGGAGATCACGGTGGCCGGCCGGCCACCGATGAGGGCGGTCCCGGTGACGACGGACTCCCGCTCGCCGGTCCGCGCGGCGGCGCGGGCCCGGGAGTCCCCGTACCCGGCCCACCCGATGGGCCCGTCACCGGGCAACTCCGCTGCGGGGGCGGGGAGTTCCGCGAAGCTGTCGGGGTCGGTCAGGGTGGCGATGGCGGCACGGGCCGAGAGGCGGGTCGTCACGCGGCCACCCTAGATGAATGAGTCCGATGTTGGTGCTGGTCGCGACCATGGCGAAGGGCGCCCGTTGGTCAGTGTGTGAAGACAAACCTGGACGCCCTTCTG